>NZ_JAQTWM010000089.1:0-7567 GCF_028689305.1 Rhodoferax sp.
CTGACCGCCGCCATGACCAATGTCAACCTGTTTCCGTCGATGGTGTTGCAGATGTGTGCCATTGGTGAAGAATCCGGCTCGATTGACCACATGCTGGGCAAGGCAGCCGATTTTTACGAAGCCGAAGTGGACGACATGGTGGCGGGCATCTCCAGCCTGATGGAGCCCATCATCATCGTGATCCTGGGGACCGTCATTGGTGGCATTGTGGTGGCCATGTACCTGCCTATCTTCAAACTCGGTCAGGTGGTCTGATGGATCTGTCGCCAAGCTTGAGTGCCAGTCTTTTTGGCGTATTGGGGTTGCTGATCGGCAGTTTCCTGAACGTTGTCATCTACCGTCTGCCGGTCATGCTGGAGGCGCAATGGAAAGCCGAATGTGCCGACATGGCTGGACAGACCTTGCCCTCGACCGCCCCCTTCAACCTGGTGGTACCACGTTCACGCTGCCAGAAATGCAGCCACCAGCTGTCCTGGTACGAGAACATTCCGGTATTGAGCTACCTCATGCTGCGCGGCAAGTGTGGCCATTGCCAGACCCCCATCAGCCTGCGTTACCCGCTGATCGAACTGGCCACCGCTGCGCTGTTGGCCTACTGTGGCTGGCGTTGGGGCGCCAGCCCCGCCGCGCTGGTGTGGAGCGGTTTTGCCGCCGCCCTGCTGACCCTGGGCATGATTGACTGGGACACCACCTTGCTGCCCGACGACATCACCCTGCCGCTGGCCTGGGCCGGCCTGATGGTGGCCACGCAAGGCTGGACCCAGGTTCCCCTGACCGATGCCCTGTGGGGCGCCGTTGGCGGCTATGTGTCCTTGTGGCTGGTCTACTGGGGCTTCAAGCTCGCCACCGGCAAGGAAGGCATGGGCTTTGGCGACTTCAAGCTGTATGCCG
The DNA here is from genome assembly GCF_028689305.1 of Rhodoferax sp. Taxonomy (GTDB): domain Bacteria; phylum Pseudomonadota; class Gammaproteobacteria; order Burkholderiales; family Burkholderiaceae_C; genus Rhodoferax. The sequence continues at coordinate 892 of NZ_JAQTWM010000089.1, forward strand.
CGCTGGGCGCCTGGTTTGGCTGGCAGGCCCTGGTTCCCATCATCCTGATGGCCTCGGTGATTGGCGCCATCATCGGCATCGCCATGAAGTTTTCCAGCGGGTTGCGTGAAGGTGGCTACATCCCGTTCGGGCCGTTTCTGGCCGGGGCCGGGCTGACCGCCATGGTCACCGGGCCACAAGCCATCCTGAAAGTGGCAGGACTCTAGGCCATGGCGCGGGCGTGGCGCCTGGGGTTGACCGGCGGCATTGGCAGTGGCAAAAGCACGGTCGCCGCCGTGCTGGCCGAGCTGGGAGCTGCAGTGATCGACGCTGACGCCCTGGCCCGTTCGGTCACGGCACCGGGTGGCCTGGCGATCGCGGCCATTCGCCAAGTGTTTGGTGATGACTTCATCACCGAAGCCGGCGCCTTGGACCGGGACCGCATGCGCACCCTGGCCTACGCCGACACGAGCGCGCGCCAACGGCTGGAAGCCATCATCCACCCGCTGGTGAGCCAGGCAACCTGGCGTCAGGCGAGTGTGGCCGAGGCCAGCGGACATGCTTGTCTGGTGTTTGATGTGCCGCTGCTGGTGGAATCGGCCCACTGGCGCCGAAAAGTCGACCAAGTGCTGGTGGTGGACTGCGACGCCGAGACCCAGATCAGCCGCGTCATGACACGTAGCGCCCTGGAACGGTCCGCGGTGCAAGCCATCATCGCCGCACAGGCCAGTCGGGAGCGCCGGCTGAAAGCGGCCGATGCCGTGATTTACAACGACGGCATCTCCCTGGCTGTTTTAAGGGAACATGTCCATGCCCTGGCCGCCAGCTTCGGGCTATCATTGACACACCATCCAGACCCGGCCCAACTAGCGTGATTCTTTACGAATACCCCCTGCACGAACGCGTCCGCACCTATCTGCGGCTTGAACACCTTTTCCTGCGTTTGCACCAGTTGATCACGCGGGTGGACGCACTGGATCACCATTTTGCGCTGGCCACACTGTTTGAGATCATGGACGTGGCTGCCCGGGCCGACCTGAAGTCCGACCTGCTCAAGGACCTGGACAAACAAAAGCACCAGCTCGACAGCTACCGCGGCAATCCCGCCATTGCTGAAGCCGTGCTGGATCAGGTCATTGCTGACATCGACCGGTGTTTCAACGCCCTGAACAGCCAGCCAGGCAAGGCCGGACTGGCACTGACCGAAAACGACTGGCTGATGAGTATTCGCAGTCGCATCGGCATCCCTGGTGGCACCTGCGAATTTGACCTGCCATCGTATTACGCCTGGCAGCACAAAAGCGGGGTCAGCCGGCAACATGAATTGATGCAGTGGACCGATTCGCTGACACCATTGGCCGATGCGGTACATCTGTTGCTCAAGCTGCTGCGTGACTCGGGCGCGCCGCAAAAAGTCATCGCCAACGCCGGCCAGTTCCAGCAGAACCTGCCGCAGGGCCGCACGTTCCTGCTGCTGCGGGTGGCACTGGACATGACCCAGGACCTGGTCCCGGAAATCAGTGGCAACCGGCTCATGGTGTCGGTGCGGATGATGCATCTGGGCGAAGGCCAGCGTCCCCAGGCAGTGGCCGATGATGTGGCCTTTGAACTGGCCCTGTGTTCATGAGCCACACCTCTGCCACACCACCACTGCCCGAAAAATGGGTCAGCTGCCCCACCTGCGGCGGCCCCAGCCGGTACGCAGCCAGCAACCTCTATCGGCCGTTTTGCAGCGAACGTTGCAAACAAATTGATCTGGGCGCCTGGGCCAGCGAGCAGTTTGCCGTTGCGGCAACCACCGACCCCGACGCCCTGGAAGCGGGCGACCAGTCCACAAATTTATAGACAAAATCTGCCTCCAGCCCAGTTGTAATATAGCACTTAAGCTATATTTATGATAGCAAATTGCCGTTAACGCAAGGCATCCCAAAGCAGCTTGAGTCCGGTCAAGGCCATGCCGGTATACAAAAACCGGTAAAACACCTTCTGGCTGATGCGGCGTGCCAGCCGAACCCCGACCCAGACCCCCATGGGTGCCAGGGGCAGCAGCACCAACGAGGTGGCCATGTTGCGCCAGTCCAGCAGGCCCAGCCAAGCGTAGGGAATCCATTTGGACAGATTGATCACAAAGAAGAAAAACGCCATGGTGGCGGTGAAGCGCACTGGTGACAGGCGCATGGGAATGATGTAGGCATTGATGGGCGGCCCCCCGGCATGGGCAATGAAGCTGGTGAAACCCGAAGTGGCCGTCAGCAGGGCGCCGAGCCAGCGTGGTGGTGGTGGACTGTCCGCCTGGGGTGGAAACAACAGCCGCTGGGCCAGAAACAGCAAGGTGAATGCGCCCACCAGCCCGGCCACCAGATGCGCGTCCAGCACCTTGAACAGCAAGGTGCCCACACCAATGCCGAGCAAACCCCAGGGCAGCAAAAAACGCAGCAATTTCAGGTCAAAGTCCTTGCGGAAAGCGGCCATGCCCAGAATGTCCATCACCAGCAGCACTGGCATCAAAATCGCCGCCGCCTGCGGCACACTCACCGCCAGCGCCATCATCGGCACCGCCAGCGAACCGAAACCGGCCCCGAAGCCACTTTTACTCACCCCCAGCAGCAACACGGCAGGAATGGTGACCGCGTAAAAAAACGGGTCCGTGATCAGCGGGAAAACTTCGGGTAAGGACATGACGCGACAATTGGGAAATGAATAACATCCAACATTGGGGAGAAACCCTCAGGCTGCTGGTTGAACTGGCCGGCACAGCGGCATTCGCATTGTCCGGTGTTTTGGAAGGCGCCCGCAAAAAGCTCGACGCCGTCGGCATTTTTGTGGTCGGTTTTCTGGCAGCATTTGGCGGCGGCACCCTGCGCGACCTGCTGCTGGACCAGCGGCCATTCTTCTGGGTGCGCCATGTGGAGGTGCTGTGGGGGGTGCTGGCGATCTGCCTGCTGGCCATGCTGTTTTTGCGCAGTCAGCACTTTGAAGCCACCCTCAAGACCATTGCCGTGCCCGACGCGCTGGGACTGGGCCTGTTCACCGCCACCGGCGTCCACCAAGCCCTGGTGGCCCAGAGCCCTGCCCTGGTGGCGGTGCTGATGGGACTGATCACCGGCGTGTTTGGCGGCGTGCTGCGTGACATTGTCTGTAATGAAATCCCCACCACGTTCAGCGACCATCAGCCTTATGCGGTCTGCGCCTTTGCCGGTGGCTGGGCCTACATCGGTCTCTGGCAACTGGGCACCCCCGGCTGGCTGGCGCTGCTGGGCTGCCTGATCGTCACCGCTGGTCTGCGTGGCCTGGCCATCTGGCGCAATTGGCAACTGCCGGTCTGGCAGGCTTAACCATCCTTTCCCCGACTCCTGACCCTGTATCACCCATGTTCAATCCTTCACAAGCCGATGTCCGCCGTTTTTTCTGTGCCGTTTATGCCAAGGCCCACGCTGGCCAGGCCATGGAAGCGATTGAAACCCTGGCCAGTCTGTGGATTGACGAACACCCCGAATATCACCGCGAATTGGCCGATGAAGCGACCGCGCTGTCCACCATGACCCAGGTGCAGGATGGCAAAACCAACGCGTTTCTGCACTTGTCCATGCACCTGTCGATCAGTGAACAATGCAGCATCGACCAGCCACGCGGCATCCGCCAGGCGGTGGAACTGCTGACCCATCGGCGCGATTCCCTGCACGATGCCCATCATGAAGTGATGGAGTGCCTGGGCCAGATGGTGTGGGAGAGTCAGCGCAATGGCCGTCCACCCGACGGCCAAACCTACATTGCCTGCGTGCAGCGCAAAGCCACGCAGGACTGAGTGCCCGCAGATTTATTTGAAGCGCGCCGGCTGAACCGTTTGCAGTTCACCCGGCAGGCTGGCCACATAGTCGGCCAGCACCTTGAGTTCCGCATTGGAGAACTGCTTGGCAATACCGCCCATGATCGCATTGCCACGGCCGATCAGCGGTTTGTCGGTGGTTTTGTAGGCCTTCAGTGCCACATAGAGGTAATCACCATGCTGGCCGGCAATCTTGGGGTAGGTCGGACTGATCGGTTTGCTGAAGTTTTCGCCATGGCAAGAGGTGCAACCCGCCTTGGTCACCAGTTCAGCCGCCTTGGCAGAACCAGGCTGCGCCTGGGGCGCCAGCGTGACGCCCGTGCCGGTGGACTCGTAGTACGCGGCCAGGTCAGCGATGTCCTGCGCGGTCAGGGACGAGGCCAGCGTGCGCATCGAGGGGTGTTTACGTTCGCCCGATTTGTACGCCTGCAAGGCAGCCATGATGTACGGTGCACTTTGGCCCGACAACTTGGGTACCTGGTGTGTTTCAGGAAACGCCGTGTGAAAACCCTTGATACCATGGCAACCAACGCACAAAGCGTTTTTCTTCGATCCGGCCAGCGGGTCGCCCTTGATATCCTGCGCCATGGCAGACAACGTGGTTCCGGTGGAGGCCAACAAGAGTAACAAGGACGGTAAAAATTTATTCATTTTGCGAAGAAAATCAAAAGTAAACACGCGGATCGTTTGACAAATATCAAAGAATTATAGGTAGCCTTGGCGCATGCAACAGTTGGCGTAAACCCGACATTTCCAACCCACCTCAAACAGCCGTGCTGTAGCGCTATGCTTTGCCCCTTATTCAAGACCCACCACCCATGAAATTCCAAGGCACACCAAACTACGTCGCCACTGCCGACCTGATGCTCTCGGTCAACGCCGCCATCACCCTGCAACGCCCGCTGCTGGTCAAGGGTGAACCCGGCACCGGCAAAACCATGCTGGCCGAGGAAGTGGCTGGCGCACTGAATCTGCCGCTGTTGCAGTGGCACATCAAATCCACCACCAAGGCGCAACAAGGCCTGTACGAGTACGACGCGGTCAGCCGCCTGCGCGACTCCCAGCTCTCGGACGTGGACGGTGGTGAGCGTGTCAAAAACATCCACAACTACATCGTCAAAGGCGTGTTGTGGCAGGCCTTTACCTCCGATCAGCCGGTGGCCCTGCTGATCGACGAAATTGACAAGGCCGACATCGAATTCCCCAACGACTTGCTGCGCGAAATCGACCGCATGGAGTTTTACTGTTACGAAACCCGCGAGTTGGTCCGCGCCAAACACCGCCCGCTGGTGTTCATCACCTCCAACAACGAAAAGGAGCTGCCCGATGCTTTTCTGCGCCGCTGCTTCTTCCACTACATCAAGTTCCCCGATGCCGCCACCATGAAACAAATTGTGGACGTGCACTTCCCCGGCCTCAAAGCCGAGTTGCTCAGCGCCGCCATGAAAACGTTTTTTGATGTGCGCAATCTGCCCGGTCTGAAAAAGAAACCCTCCACCAGCGAACTGCTGGACTGGCTCAAGCTGCTGATGGCGCAGGACATGGATGCGGCCAGCCTGCAAACACAAGGCGACAAGGTGGCGATCCCGCCGCTGGTTGGCGCTCTGCTCAAGAATGAGCAAGACGTGACACTGTTTGAAAAACTGGTGTTCATGCAAAGCCGCAACCGCTAAGCACCAGGACCCGCAACATGGACAAATCATTGTGGATTGAAGGTGTCTCGGACGCCGTGGGCTTCATCGGCGGCGCCCTGCTCGGTTATTGGGCCGGACTGCTGCTGGGCCTGGACATCTTTGCCGCCGGCTACACCAATGCCAGCATCGCCGGCATCGCCCTGGTCGGACTGGGCGGCGGACTGGGCCTGCAATTGGCCCGGCGTTGGCGCAGCACCAAAAATCGAACAAAAGAGGATTAACCATGGCCTTTGTTGAACCTGTCACCCTGAGCGCACGCGGTGTCACCCTGGTGCCGCTGGCCCTTGAACACGAAGACGGCCTACGCGCCGCCGCCGCTGACGGCGAGTTGTGGAACCTGCGCATCACCTCGGTGCCCGAGCCCGACCAAACCCGCGCCTACATCGAAACCGCGCTGGCCATGCGCGAAGCAGGCAACCGTTTTGCCTTTGCCGTGCTGGACGAGGCCAGCGGCAAGGTACTGGGCTGCACCAGCTACCACGACATCGTGCCCGCCATCAAGCGCGTGGAAATCGGCTGGACCTGGTACGCCCGAAGCGTCCAGCGCAGCCATGTCAATACCACCTGCAAACTGCTCATGATGACGCACGCCTTTGAGACCCTGGGCTGCCATGTGGTCGGCTGGCGCACCGACAACTTCAACTTTGCGTCACAAGCCGCCATCGAGCGCCTGGGCGCCAAAAAAGACGGTGTGATCCGTGGCCACGCCCTGCGCCGCGACGGCACCATCCGCGACACCGTCATGTACAGCATGCGCAGCGGCGAGTGGCCCGAGGCCAAGGCGCAGCTGCTGTATTTGTTAAACCGGCACCGCACCCAGTAATAGTCAACGGAGACCCCCTTGAACTGGGAAACATCCATCTCCGAAGCCATGGTCGTCAGGGATGGTGATGATCAAGTTGTCCTATTGCCAGCAGGGTTCCGGTTCCGAGGCCCCTGGGTGGACATTCGCCGAGAAGGCGATGCGCTGGTGCTGTCAGAAACACGAATGGCACCGGTCAGGAGCCTGAGCAGCCCAGCTTCGGCGGACCAAAAAGTTTTCGATAGACATCCTCCCCATGCTGATTGACTTCTTCTACACCCTGCGCGCCGCAAAACTCCCGGTCTCGGTCAAGGAATTCCTGACCCTGCTGGAGGCGTTAAAGCTCGGCGTGGTCGGCCCCAAGACGCCGCAGGC
>NZ_JAQTWM010000089.1:7667-13722 GCF_028689305.1 Rhodoferax sp.
CACAACTGCGTCTACGACTTTGTCTGGAAGAACAACCGCCGCCGTTTCGCCGAAAAATTCCCCACCTGGGACATCATCCGCAAATACAACAAGGACTACAAGCTGATCTTCATCGGGGACGCCACCATGAGCCCCTATGAGATCCTGCAGCCCGGCGGCAGCGTGGAATACAGCAACGAAGAAGCCGGGGCCGAATGGCTGCAGCGCCTGACCCACGCCTTCCCCAAGTTCGCCTGGGTCAACCCCGAACCCCAAGGCGTGTGGCAATACCGCCAGAGCATCAGCATCATGCAGCAGCTGATGAGCCAGCGCATGTTCCCCCTGACCCTCAAGGGGCTGGAGGATGCGATGCGGCTGCTGAGCAAATGAACCGGTGGCTGCTGGCCACGCTGCTGCTGATACCAGCGCTGACCGCCGCGCAGAGCCTGGACCAGCCCCCCACCACGCCGGCGGCCACCGCCGCGTCAGTTGCCAGTGCACCAGCATTCACCCTCCGGATCGAAGCGCCCGATGACATCCGCCCCCTGCTGGAACGCCATCTGGAGCTGCAACGCTACCGCAGCCTGAGCGACCTGCGCGACGACGAGCTCGACCGCCTGCTGGACATGGCCCAGCAAGACGTCCGGCAGCTGGTGGCCACGCTGGGCTATTTCTCGCCGGTGATCGAGATTCGGCGCCTGCCCGGTGCCCAAGGCGCCCGCGATATCCTGGTCAGTGTGGTGGCCGGTGAGCCAGTCCAGATCAGCCAGGTCAGCCTGCGTTTTGCCGGCCCGATGGCCACCGACCCGGCTGCTGCCGCGCAGCGCCAGCACATCACCGACAGCTGGCTGCTGCCAGCGGGCAACCGTTTCAGCCAGCGCCGCTGGGATGCCGCCAAACAGCAGGCCCTGCGCCAGCTCACCAGTCAGCGCTACCCCACCGGCAGCATCAGCCAGTCACTGGCCGACGTCGACCCCTTGACCCACACCGCGCGGCTGGAGCTCACTCTCGACTCGGGTGCGCCCTACCGCTTGGGGGCACCGGTCATCAGCGGTCTGAAACGGTTTGATGCCGAACTGGTCCGCCGCTTGGCGAGGGTGCCCACCGGCAGCGACTACGACTTCAAGGAGCTGGCCAAAGTCCAGCAACGGCTCACCGAAAGCGGCTACTTTGACTCGGCTTTTGTCAGCATCGACACGGCCTCGGACCCGCAGGCGGCACAGGTACAAATCACCGTGCGCGAAGCCCGCCTGCAAAAAATCACCCTGGGCGTGGGCGCCAGCACCGACAGCGGCGCCCGCCTGAGCGCCGAACACCTGCACCATCAGCTGCCCGGCCTGGGCTGGCGGGCGCTGAGCAAGCTGGCCCTGGACCGCGAAACCCAGACCCTTGGCACCGAGCTGACCGCCCCGCCCGATGACGACGGCTGGCGCTGGAACGCCTCACTGCAACTGCAAAACCAGCTCGTCGGCAGCTTTGATGTGGGCAGCCAGCGCTGGCGCGGTGGCACCAGTCAGACCAGCGAACACATCGACCGCAGCTACTACCTGCAGTACGACCGCGCGGACACCGCCACCTCGGACGCCACTGTTGCCCGCATCGCCGAATCGGTGAGCGCCCACTACGCCTTCACCCTGCGCAACTACAACAACCTGCCCTTCCCATCCAGCGGCTGGGCACTGGGCGTGGAGCTGGGTGGTGGCACCACGCTGGGCAGCGCGCCTGTGCCCTTTGGCCGGGTGCTGGCACGCTGGCAAAGCTTGTGGCCACTGGGCCGCCAGAACAACACCGCTACACCCGACCCGCGCGCCGGTCGGCTGGCCCTGCGCGCGCAGGCGGGGGTCGTGCTGGCCAAGGACGGCACCAGCCTGCCGGTGACACAACTGTTCCTCGCCGGCGGCGACAACAGTGTGCGTGGTTACGGTCTGCGCGACATCGGCGTCGAGCTCGCTGGCGGCCAGGTCAGTGCCGGGCGTTACCTGGCCGTCGGCAGCGTCGAGTGGCAACGCCCCATCATCGTCAACGGGCAAGCGACCGACTGGGAAAGCACCCTGTTTGTCGACGCCGGTGCCGTGGCCGACAAGCCGGCCGATTTACACGCCAAAGTGGGGGTGGGTGCCGGGGTGCGGTGGAACAGCCCGGTCGGGCCGCTGCAAATCGATCTGGCCTATGGCGTGGCGGTGAAGAAGTTCCGGCTGCACCTGGCCGTGGGGTTTGCCTTTTGAAAACCATGCGGCGCATCGGACTGATCACGCTAGCCACCCTCCTGCTGGTGCTGAGTGCACTGGCAGGCAGCTTGTGGTTATGGTCGGGCAGCGCTACCTCACTGGCCACGGTGCTGCAGCAGGTGCCGCGCCTTCTGCCGGCTGGCGACAGCCTCGAAGTCCGTGCCGTCACCGGCTCCTTGCGCCAGGGGGGCCATGTCGGCTGGCTGCGCTGGCGACACGGCGGCCTGCAGGTGCAGGCGCAAGACCTGCAACTCAGCTGGCAACCCGCCGCCTTGCTGCACGGCCAGTTGCGTGTGAGCCAGCTCCATGTCAAACATTTGCACATTGAAGACCAAGGTGCGCCCGCCCCCAACGGCGCCACGTCCGCCCCCACCTCGGCAGACTTGCCGTTCAGAGTGGACGCCCACGTCAGCGCCGACAGTGTGCAGTGGAGCTCCAGCACCAGCCAAGAACTGAGTCAGCTTGCCTTTCACTACATTTTTGATAGCTATTCACACAATATATACGCGGGCTCAGCCCACTTTTCTTCCAATAAATATGCGTTTTCCGGCCAGTTGCAAGCGGCGGGTTCGATGGCACTGGCTTTGCAGGCCAAGGGCGTGGTCAGCACGCCGGTGCCAGGCCGCCCCCGCCCACTGACGGTCAGCACCGAGGCTTCACTCACCGGCGCCCTGGCCGGGCCGCAGGCGCGGCTGGTATTGCAAGCGGCGCTGACACCGGTCGATCCGAAGCCGCCAGGTGTTGCCATGCAGGCCCGACTGACGGCTCAGTTGGCGCCGTGGCAGGCGCAAAAGATCATCGATGCCCAAGGCCAGTGGCAAGCCCTGAACCTGGCGGCGTTGTGGTCACAGGCCCCCCAAACGCTGCTGCACGGCCAGGCCACGGTGCGCCCTGACGGCCCGGGCTGGCAAGCCAGCCTGCAGCTCGGAAACACCTTGAGCGGCCCCTGGGACCAGCAACGTCTGCCCCTGCAAAAACTGGACGCCCAGTTGGCTTACCGCCACGGCCACTGGTGGTTGCAGTCCCTGCAAGCCAGCGGCGCAGGTGGCAGCATCAACGCCAGCGGTCAGTTCAATGCTGCCGCAACTGACGCCAGCGCGGTGTCCTGGCAGGGCCAAGCGACGGTGCAGGGCATCAATCCCGCGGCCATCGATACGCGGCTGGCCAGTGACCGCTTGAGCGGGACGGTCAACGCCCGGCAGAACCAGCCTGCCAGCGGCATCGGTTTTGACCTGCGGCTGCAGTCCGACAGCCGTCGCCAGCCACCAGCACAGGCCACAACCCGCCCGCCCCTGCAGCTGCGTCACCTGGCGGCGCAAGGGCTGTGGGCAGCGCCACAGCTCACGCTCCACACCCTGCAACTGGATGCCCAAGAAGCCCAATTGCAGGGACAGCTCAGCGTGCAAACCGTGACCCTCGCCACGCAAGGGCAGCTCGACCTGAGCCTGCCGGGCCTGCAGGCGACGCTGAACGGTCAGCTGTCCCGCACCCAGGGCCAGGGCAGCTTACAGGTGCGGATGACCGATGCCGCACAGGCCAGCCGCTGGTTGACCCGCTGGCCGCAGACCGCCAGTCTGCTGGGTGACGCCCAATGGCGTGGCATGGCCGACCTCAACGCCCAATGGCAAGGCGGCTGGCAAGACGATGCGCAGGCCCTGCAACTCCAGGCCCAGCTACGCGCAGCGCAGCTCCATCGGACGCCCCCGGCGTCCGGGCAGCCCCACGCCGGCGTGCGCGGCCTGCAGTTGGAACTGGCGGGCACGCCCCGGCACTTCAGCCTGAACGGGCGCGGCCAAGCCGTCGTTGACCAGCAATCACTGGACTGGCAGACCCGCGCCAGTGCTGACCGCACCCCAGTCGGTGCCTGGCAGGCCAGTGTCCAGCAACTGCAACTGGCTTGGCGCCAAGACAGCACCCAGGCGCCCTGGCGGCTGCAACTGGCCGACAGCGGCACCCCGGCGCCGCTGACCCTGAACTGGCTGCCAGGCCCCCTCAACACCCTGACCGTATCACCCGGCACGGCCTGGCTGCAGGGACCGCTGCCAGGCCGTGCCAGCCTGAGCTGGCAAACCCTGCACTGGCGGCAACCTGCCCGTACCCAACCGCCCCCTCACGCGGCCGCGCAATGGCAGGGCCAGGGCCGGGTGGAGGGCCTGTCGCTGGCCTGGTTGGAGGCCTTCAGCGGCAAGTCGATGGCCGACCTGGGCCTCAGCAGCGACCTGCTGCTCGCCGGCCATTGGCAGGCCGCCCAGACCGACAGCCTGCACCTGAGCGCCACGCTGGAGCGCAGCAGTGGTGACCTGCGCCTGCAAACCCGTGATCAAGTCCTGCCAGCCAAGCTGCGCGAGGCCTGGATGCAGGTCAACCTGGACGCTGGTCAGCTCGCGGCCAGCCTGCGCTGGGACAGCGAACACGCCGGCAAGGCGCTGCTGGCACTCAGCACCCAGCTGCAGCCCCAGACCGGCGGCTGGGCCTGGCCCGCTCAGGCGCCAGTGGCCGGCAGCCTGCAACTGCAGTTGCCACCGGTGGACGCCTGGTCCGCCCTGGCACCGCCCGGTTGGCGACTGCGCGGCACGGTGGATGCCCACATCAACCTCAGCGGCACCCAGGCGTTGCCGCAGTGGGAGGGCTACCTGCGGGCTCGTGATCTGGCGGTGCGCTCGGTGGTGGACGGCATTGACTTCAGCCGCGGCACCCTGGATGCCCGGCTGCATGGGCAACAGCTTGATATTCAGACGTTCACGCTGCAAGGCGCCAGCCACACCGGCAACGACGGTGGGCAATTGGGCCTCACCGGCTCGGTGTTCTGGCTGCCTGGGCACGGCCCGGCCAGCTTGCGTGAACGTCTCCAGATGGTCCTGCAGGCGCAGATCAGCGCGCTGCGGGTCAGCACCCGACCAGACCGCCGGCTGGTGGTGTCGGGCCAACTATCGGCCAACCTCAAGCAGTCCACCCTGACACTGCGCGGGGCCCTGGCCGCCGATCAGGCCTTGATCACCCTGCCCGACGACAGCGCCCCCACACTGGGTCAGGACGTGGTGGTGCGCCAGCCGGAGGTTCACAAAACCAACGCCAGCAACACCGGCACAGCGGCCAACCAGCCCGCCCGTGTTCAGCCCGACGTGTTGATCGACCTGGACCTCGGCCCCGACTTCCAACTGCGCGGGCGCGGGCTGGAGGCCCGGCTGGCTGGCAAACTCAGTCTGGCCGCCAAAGGCCAGACCACGCCGGCCCTGAATGGCAGCGTGCGTACTGTCAACGGCACCTACCAGGCCTACGGCCAGCGGCTGCTGATCGAGCGTGGTGTGCTGCGTTTCACCGGCCCCATCGACAACCCGGCACTGACGATTCTGGCGCTTCGCCCCCAACTCAGCCAGCGCGTGGGGGTGCAGGTGAGTGGCACCGCGCTGTCCCCGATCGTGCGGCTCTATGCCGAACCCGATTTGCCCGATGCCGACAAACTGGCCTGGCTGGTGCTGGGCCGTTCCGCCAGTGGCGGCGGTGCAGAAGCGGCGCTGATGCAGCAGGCCGCCCTGGCGCTGCTGGGTGGCCATGGCAAGAGCCTGTCGGACAGTCTGTCACAAGCACTGGGGCTGGATGAACTGAGTTTTCGCAGCAACGCCGCCAGTGACAACAACGGCAGCGCCGGTGCCGCATCCGTCACGCTGGGTAAACGCCTGTCCAAGGACTTTTATGTGGCCTATGAGAGCAGCCTGAATGGGGCCATGGGGGTGTTGTCCATTTTTTATGACCTGTCCAGACGCCTGACCTTGCGCGCCCAGACCGGGGAACAAAGTGCGGTGGATCTGATCTACACCCTGCGTTACGACTGAACAGGCCAGTCACCC
>NZ_JAQTWM010000010.1:0-16221 GCF_028689305.1 Rhodoferax sp.
ACATCTTTGACCATAAGCGACAAGTTTAGGTGATGCGCCGCGCCTGCCCGGCGCCGTGCACCCGGCTCAGGGTCGCAACCCCAGTCCCACCAGATAGGTCCGAATCGCGGATGCCGACACTGCCTCCAGCTCAAACGCCTGCGGCGCCAACATCCAGCTCTGGATCAGGCCCACCATCAGCGCATGCAAACCGTGCGCCGCCATGTCCGCCGGCATCGGCAACATGACCGAACGCCGCAGCGCAGCCTCCTGCAGGCTGCGTTGGATCTGGCGAGTGCCATCACTCTGGCACTGCACATGCCGCTGCTTGACCGCCAGCAACTCGTCCACGTATTCCACTTTTTGTGTCGCGATCTCGAAAATGGCGCGGGTACGGGCATCCGTCGCAATGCTGTGCATGGACTGCGACATGGCCTGTTCCAGTTCGACCAAGGGGTCTTTGCTGGCGTCATGCCCGATTTGCTGCATGGCCTGCTCCATCGGCAAAATCGCGCACGCCATCATGGCGTTGAACAAGTCCGCCTTGTTCTTGAAATGCCAGTAAATCGCCCCCCGGCTGGCGCCTGCCGCCTGCGCGATATCCTGCAATGAAGTACGCGACACCCCCTTGTCAGCAAACACACGTTGCGCCGCCTCCAGCAATTGGTGGCGAGTGGCTTGGGCGTCTTCTTTGGTACGGCGTGGCATGAGGAAAAGTAAACCAGGTGTCAATCAATATACATTCATGATTGTATGTATACTTTGATCACACTGATTGCAATTTTTTGCGGCCCGACGTTCGGGCGCTTTTTTTTCGGGAATCCCATCATGCCTCACACCCGCATTCATTCAGCCACATTCCCCCCCGCCAGGAACAACGGCAGTGCCTTCAGGCGTCTGACGCCCAGCGTCCTGACATTGACCACCGTGATCATGTTCACAGCCTGTGGCCAGAGTACAACCACTGCCCCGGCTGGCGGGGCCAGACCTCCGGTTGAAGTGGGCGTGATTACGGTTACCCCAGGCGACATTGGCCTGATCACCGAATTGCCGGGCCGGCTAGAAGCATCACGCGTGGCGCAGGTGCGCGCCCGGGCAGCGGGCATCCTGCAAAAGCGCCTGTTTGCCGAGGGCAGTGATGTCCAGGCCGGACAAGCCCTGTTCCAGATTGATGCAGCCCCTTATGAGGCAACCCTGGCCAGTGCCCAAGCAAGCGTGGCCAAAGCCGAAGCCAACCTCATGCAAACCAGCGCCCAAGCCGAACGTTACAAACCACTGATCGAGGCCAAGGCCATCAGCCAGCAGGAATTTGTCAACGCCCAGGCTGCGCAAAAACTGGCCGAAGCCGACCTGGCAGTGGCCCGCGCCGCCGTGCAAACCGCCCGCATCAATTTGGGTTATGCCCACCTGACCGCGCCGATTTCCGGTCGCATTGGCCGGGCGCTGGTCACTGAAGGCGCCCTGGTTGGCCAAGGCGAAGCCACCCAAGTGGCGGTGATTCAGCAGATCCACCCGATGTACGTGAACTTCACCCAATCAGCCACCGAGGTGATGAAGCTGCGCCAAGCCATGGAAGGCGGTCAGCTCAAGCGCGCCGGCAGCCAGGCTGCCAGCGTGCGGGTGGTGCTGGAAGATGGCCGTGAATACGCCAAGGCAGGCAAGCTGCTGTTTTCTGACCTGACGGTCGACAGCACCACCGGCCAGATCACGTTGCGCGCGGAAGTACCCAACCCGCAGGGAGAATTGTTGCCCGGCCTGTTCGTGCGGGTACGACTGGAGCAGGCGCAAGCCAGCCACGCCATCACGCTGCCACAGCAAGCCGTGACACGCACACAACAAGGTGACTCGGTGATGGTGGTTGCCGATGGCAAAGCCACTCCCCGCCCAGTGAAGATCGGTAACCAGCAAAACGGTCAATGGGTCATCCTGAGCGGACTCAAGGCCGGTGAACAGGTCATGGTGGATGGCTTCCAGAAGCTGCGCGGGGCGACCGCACTCAAGCCCGTGCCCTGGCAAGCCAATGCGGCACCGGCCAAGCCCGCCAGTGGTCCGGCCAATGCAACCTCGGCCAGCGCCAGCGCAGCACACTAAGGATCCATCAACATGGCCAAATTTTTCATCGACCGCCCGATATTCGCCTGGGTGATTGCGCTGTTCATCATGGTGATGGGCACGGTCGCCATCACCCAGTTGCCGATTGCCCAATATCCACCGGTGGCACCGCCCGCCATCGTGGTCTCGGCCACCTACCCTGGCGCCTCGGCCCAAACGCTGGAAGACAGCGTGTTGTCCATTGTCGAGCAGGAAATGAACGGCTCACCCGGCCTGATCTACATGGAGTCGGTAGCGCAGGCCAACGGCACCGGCACCATCACGCTGAGCTTTCAACCCGGAACCAACCCCGAGCTGGCCCAGGTGGATGTGCAAAACCGACTGTCTCGCGCCACGCCACGCCTGCCCGCAGCCGTCACGCAACAGGGCGTACGGGTTGACAAGTCCGGCAACAACTTCTTGCTGGTCGCCACCCTGTCGTCCAGCAGCCCGGACCTGACGCCGGTGGCCATGGGCGACTATGCCTCGCGCAACGTCGTGCCTGAGCTGCAACGCCTGCCCGGGGTGGGACAGGTACAGATGTTTGGCACCGAACGCGCCATGCGTATCTGGATCGACCCGGCCAAGCTGCAGGGCTACAACCTGTCCGCGGCGGATGTCACCAACGCAATCCGGACTCAGAATGCCCAGGTTTCAGCCGGCGAAATGGGCAGCCTGCCCAATATTGCCGGCCAGGGTCTGGCGGCCACGGTGATCGTCAAAGGTCAACTCGACGACGTGGAGCAGTTTGCCAACGTGGTCCTGCGGGCCAACACCGACGGCTCCAGCGTGCGTCTCAAAGACGTGGCACGACTGGAACTGGGGGCGCAGTCTTACGCCACCTCGGCCCGGCGGGACGGGCATCCGGCCACCGGCATTGCGGTCCGCTTGTCACCCAGCGGCAATGCGCTGGCCACCGCCAAGGCGGTGCGCGAACGCATGCATGAACTTGAAGCGTATTTCCCCAAGGGCATGAGCTGGTCGATTCCCTATGACAGCTCGCGCTTCATCGAGACGTCGCTGCGCCAGGTGGCAGAAACCCTGCTGGAAGCCATCGTCCTGGTGTTCCTGGTGATGTTCCTGTTCCTGCAGGATTGGCGTTACACCCTGATTCCCACACTGGTGGTGCCGATTGCGCTGCTGGGTACTTTTGCCACGCTGCTGGCCATGGGTTTTTCAATCAATGTGCTGACCATGTTTGCCATGGTGCTGGTGATTGGCATTGTGGTGGACGACGCCATCGTGGTGGTGGAAAACGTGGAACGGATCATGAGCGAAGAAGGCCTGCCGCCCACACAGGCCACGCGCAAGGCCATGGGCCAGATTTCTGGGGCCATCATTGGCGTGACCGTGGTGCTGATTTCGGTGTTTGTGCCGCTGGCATTTTTCAGTGGTTCCATCGGCAATATTTATCGCCAGTTTGCCGCCGTGATGGGGGTGTCGATTGCGTTCTCGGCCTTCCTGGCCCTGTCCCTGACACCCGCCCTGTGCGCCACCCTGCTCAAGCCGGTGGAAGCAGGCCACCACCACGCCAAGACTGGCTTTTTCGGTTGGTTCAACCGGGGCTTCTCGCGCACCGCCAAGGGTTACGAGCGAGGCGTGGCGCGTCTGCTGCCACGTGCCGCGCGCTACCTGTTGATTTATCTGGCGATTGTGGGTGGCGCCGCCCTGATGTACCAGCGCCTGCCGGCCTCGTTCCTGCCCAATGAAGACCAGGGCACGCTGCTGGTGAACGTTCAACTGCCGCCCGGCGCCACCCAGAACCGCACGCAGGCTGTCATGCAGCAGGTGGAAGGCTTCATGCTCAAACAACCGGAAGTCCAGGGCATGATCAGCGTGCTGGGGTTCAGCTTCTCGGGGCAGGGGCAAAATGCGGCGCTGGCGTTTGTCACACTGAAGGACTGGGCCGAACGTCCGGGGCCCAACAGCTCCGCGCAGGCACTGGCTGGCCGCGCCTTTGGCGCCTTGTCCGGCATTCGTGACGCCTTTATCTTCCCCCTGAGTCCGCCGCCCATTCCCGAACTGGGGGCCTCTTCCGGCTTCAGCTTCCGGCTGCAGGACCGCGCCGGCCTGGGCCACGACGCCTTGCTGGCGGCGCGTAACCAGTTGCTGGGTATGGCGTCTCAAAGCAAGGTGATCACCCAGGTACGACCGGACGGCCTCGAAGACGCCCCGCAACTCCAGATCGACATTGACCGCAACAAGGCCCATGCACTGGGCATCGGATTTGAAGCCATCAACAGCGTGATTTCCACCGCACTGGGTTCCAGCTATGCCAATGACTTCCCCAACGCCGGACGGCTGCAGCGGGTGATCGTGCAGGCAGATGCACCGGCCCGGATGCAGCCTGAAGACCTGCTCAGACTCAATGTGCCCAACAACAAGGGCCAGACGGTGCCGCTGTCGGCTTTCGCCAGCACCCGCTGGGTCACCGGCGCCATGCAGACCGTGCGTTACAACGGCTATCCAGCCATGCGCATCAGCGGCAGTGCTGCCCCTGGCTACAGCACGGGTGCCGCTCTGGCTGAAATGGAACAGCTTGCAGCCAAGTTGCCACCAGGCTTCGGCTTTGAGTGGACCGGCACCTCGCGCGAGGAAAAACTGGCAGGTGCCCAGGCCATGATTCTGTATGGTTTTGCCATCCTGTCGGTGTTCCTGTGTCTGGCGGCCCTGTACGAAAGCTGGACGATCCCGATCTCGGTCATTTTGGTGGTGCCGCTGGGGGTGCTCGGGGTGATCGTGGCCACGCTGTTGCGCGGGTATGCCAATGACGTGTACTTCCAGGTCGGCCTGATCACCATCATCGGCCTGTCCGCCAAAAACGCCATCCTGATCATCGAGTTCGCCAAGGACCTGCAAGCTCAGGGCAAGAGCATCATCAGCGCTGCGCTGGAAGCGGCCCATCTGCGGTTTCGCCCGATTGTGATGACCTCCATGGCCTTCACCCTGGGTGTGCTGCCCCTGGCCATTGCCAGCGGTGCCGGTTCTGCCAGCCAGCGCGCGATCGGCACCGGGGTGATCGGTGGCATCCTGACCGGAACCACACTGGCAGTGGTGTTTGTACCGATCTTCTTTGTCGTGGTGCGCACCCTGTTCAAGGACAGTGCCCGCCAGCAACACGTGCATGCCGAGCAGGCCGCACACATGGGAGTGCATTCGCATGAATAAGTTGTCATTGATCGCACTGGCCTGCGCCAGCCTGCTGCCCGCCTGTTCTCTGATGCCGACCTATGAACGCCCCAACGCTCCCGTGGCGGCCCAGTGGCCTGGCATGGCGACCGCCGCTGATCATAAAAAAGAGAGCAACCAAACCAATAAAGATCTGGGCTGGAAGGACTTTTTCTCTGATCCAACAGTCCGCGAACTGATCGACACGGCACTGGCCAACAACCGGGACCTGCGCGTCTCCGTACTGAACATCGAACAGGCACGTGCCCAGCTGGGCATTCGCCGGGCTGATCAGTACCCCACGGTGAACGCCACGGTCACGGGATCACGCACCCCCAACAATGACGGCTCCATCAAAAGCGCCTATGCGGGAGGCCTGACCGTGACGGCCTACGAATTGGACTTCTTCGGCCGGGTCGCCAGCCTGAAAGAGCAGGCGCTGGCTCAGTACCTGGCCACGCAGGAAGGCAGCAAGACAGCGCACATCAGCCTGATGGCCACCGTGGCGCAGAGCTGGCTGAGCCTGCTGGCCGACGAGGAGTTGCTGTCTGCGTCGCGCCAGACGCTGGCCAGCCGTGAAGCGTCTCTCAACCTGGTGTCGTTGAGACTGCAGCATGGTGCGGCGTCCGAACTGGACCTGCGACTGGCGCAGACCCTGCGCGAAAGTGCCCGCGCCACCCTGGCACAACAACAGCGCCAGCGGGCACTGGACGAGAATGCCTTGACCCTGTTGCTGGGACAGGCCCTGCCCGCCTCGGCCCAGGCCAAACTCGCCAATGCGCAGCTGGGTGCGCTGCGTTTTGCGGACTTGCCGGCAGGCTTGCCGTCCGAATTGCTGGCGCGCCGCCCCGACATCCGCCAGGCCGAGCAACAGCTGATCGCCAGCCACGCCAATATCGGTGCGGCCCGCGCCGCGTTTTTCCCGCGCATCAGCCTGACCGTAGGTGCCGGCTCGGCCAGCGGCGAACTCGCCGGTCTGTTCAAGGACGGCTCCTGGGGCTGGACTCTGGCGCCCCAATTGGTGTTACCGATTTTTGACGCCGGACGCAACCAGGCCAATCTGGACTCGGCCAAGGTGACACGCGACATCGCGGTGGCGCAGTACGAAAAAGCCATCCAGAGCGCGTTTCGCGAGGTGTCTGATGCCCTGGCTGGACGCGACACGCTGGCGCAGCAGTTGCAGGCCAGCCAAGCCTTGCTGGACGCCGAAACGGCCCGCAGCAACTTGACCAAACTGCGTTTTGACAAAGGTGCCGCCAGCCAGCTGGATTGGCTTGATGCCCAGCGTTCGCTGTTTGCGGCACAGCAGGCGCTGATTCAAACCCGCCTGGCTTCGCTGCAAAACCAAGTCGTGCTGTACAAAGTCCTGGGCGGCGGGTTCCTGGCCGAACCTTCACCGGATACCGTCGCACAAACAACTGGTGCCGCACGCTGAGACGACCGTCGTCACCGGCAGAGGGCGCCCGCCATGTCCGCGCCAGCGGTATGGCGGGAGCCAGCCTGCAATGGCAAAAAAGTGATCAAATCGCCCTCTAGCCCGCGTCATTAATGCCTGTTGCGCTATCAATTCAGGACTAACCATCCAGCCTGCGCCGGGCATAAGCTCATAGCCCAAAGTTATCAGCCACCGCTGACAATCCGGCCATGAGCATCAGCCATTACATCAAGGACATCGGGCGTGGCAAGCACGGCGCTCGCCACCTCAATCGCCTTCAGGCGGCTGATCTGCTGGGGCAGGTGCTCGACGGCGCGGTCACTGATCTGGAAATAGGCGCGTTTTGCCTGGCCATGCGCATCAAGGGTGAAACCCCGCAGGAAATGGCCGGTTTCCTGGACGCAACCCGGACACGAATGCACCCTGTCCCCAATCAGAACCTGCCCACGGTCGTGCTGCCCAGCTACAACGGCGCACGCAAGCTGCCGGTGTTGACTGCGCTGTTGGCCCTGCTGCTGGCGCGGGAAGGCCTGGCGGTTGTGGTGCATGGCAGCAGCACCGACTCCAGCCGCACAACGTCGCAAGAGGTACTCTCCGCCCTTGATATCCAGGCGCAAACCGCGATTGCCCCCCTCACTCCCGCCGCAGTGCAAATGGTTCCCACCGGCCTGTTGTGTCCCGGCCTGCAGCGCCTGTTGGCCGTGCGTCAGGTGATTGGCTTGCGCAACCCGGCACACAGCTTGGTCAAGCTGCTGAACCCCTGCACCGGCCCAGCGGTGATTGTCAGCAGCTACACCCACCCCGAATACGCGGTTTCGATGGCCAACACATTGGCATTGATGCAGACCAATGCCCTGCTGCTGCGTGGTACGGAGGGTGAACCGGTGGCCGACCCACGCCGTGCCCCAGCCATGGACATCATCTGCCAAGGTCAGATCCAGCGTGTGCAAGAAGCACAAACTGGCAGTCTGGCCGCCCTGCCCGATCTGCCTGCACCCGACGCCCAGGCCACCGCCCAGTGGATTCGTGCCGTGCTGGCAGGTCAGGTCCCGGTACCGGCACCGATCACACAACAGGTGACCCATATCCTGGCCCTGGTTCGTCAATCCCTTTCCCAACAAGGCTAAGCGCACATGAACATCCTCCAGACACCTTTTCACGCCACCAGACCGGCCGGCCAGTGCACCCTGGTCGGCGCCGGCCCGGGTGACCCCGAGTTATTGACACTCAAGGCCCTCAAAGCCATCCAGGCCGCCACCGTGTTGCTGGTCGACGATCTGGTCAGCGACGAGATCGTGGCCCTGGCCAGCCCCGGGGTACGCATCGTCCATGTGGGCAAACGCGGCGGCTGCCAGTCAACGCCGCAGGCATTCATTGAAAAACTCATCCTCGCAGCGGTACGTGAGGGTGACCACGTGGTGCGTCTCAAGGGGGGTGACCCGTTCGTGTTTGGCCGCGGCGGTGAAGAAGTGGAACATCTGCAGGCGGCGGGCGTCACCGTCAGCGTGGTCAACGGCATCACAGCCGGCCTGGCCGCGGTAACGTCGCTGGGGGTCCCGCTGACACACCGGGAGCATGCCCACGGGGTGGTGTTTGTCACCGGCCATGCCCATCCTGGTGGTCAGGAAACCGACTGGGCTGCCCTGGCCAGCACGGCACACAGCGCGCGGCTGACCCTGGTCATTTACATGGGCGTTCACCATGCCGCACAGATTGAACAGGCCCTGCTGCAAGGCCTGCCAGCCAGCACCCCGGTGGCCCTCATCCAGAACGCCAGCCTGCCCAGCCAGCGCCATGCCTTGTGCACACTGTCCAACATGAACCAGACCCTGAAGCGGGAACGGCTCGCCAGCCCGAGCGTGATGGTGGTGGGCAACGTGCTGCAGGGCTTATTGGCCCTGCAAACCACAGATTTGCCACAGGTGGCTTGTCATGGCATATAAGGTCGCTATAATCCGAGGCTTTGCTGGCAAACCCCCGCTGCCTGATCAACCTTTAAGCGGGGAAAATCGCAAGATGCTCAAATTTTGGCCCGATCTTCCAGAGTTTGAAGTCTGCACATTTTGGATAATTTGACGTAATGACAACCATCCGTGTTAAAGAAAACGAGCCTTTTGACGTCGCTCTGCGTCGCTTCAAGCGCACCATTGAAAAACTGGGTCTTTTGACTGACTTGCGCGCACGCGAGTTCTACGAAAAGCCCACCGCCGAGCGCAAGCGCAAAAAGGCAGCTGCCGTCAAGCGCAACTACAAGCGTATTCGCGCCATGCAATTGCCCAAGAAGCTGTACTGATCCTGTCTTCCCGACAGGGGCGTCAAGCCTCAAAAAAAAGCTCGCCGGGGACGCTCAGGCGGGCTTTTTTTATGCCTAACCCACAGCCACAGCGATCATCTTTCCCCAATTTTTTTGACTGGAGCACTTCACAATGTCACTCAAAGACCAGATTACCGAAGACATGAAAACGGCCATGCGGGCCAAGGACAGCGCACGCCTGGGCACCATTCGCCTGTTGCTCGCTGCCGTCAAGCAAAAAGAGGTGGATGAACGTGTGGTGGTGGATGACGCCACCCTGGTCAGCCTGGTTGACAAACTGATCAAACAACGCAAGGATTCGGTGGCGGCCTATGTCCAGGCTGCGCGGCAGGATCTGGCCGACAAGGAAAGTGACGAAATCAAGGTACTAGAAGCCTATCTGCCGCAACGCCTGAACGCTGAAGAAGTCACTGCAGCAGTCACCGCCATTGTGGCCAGCCTGGGCGCCAAAGGTCCGGGCGACATGGGTAAGGTCATGGGTGCCGTCAAGACCCAACTGGCCGGCAAGGCCGACATGGCACTGGTCTCCCAAGCTGTCAAAGCAGCCCTGGCAAGTTAGTCACCCTGACATCGTGGCCAAGCCACTGCGTTATGCCCTGTTGTCGGTACGCGAGCTGCTGACATCGGCGACACCGTTCGTGTTGCTGGCCGCCGCGCTGCTGACATTGGCCTATCTTTGGCTGAATCCGGTTCCTCCGCGGCAGGTGACCCTGGCCACCGGTCCAGCCCAGAGCGCCTACGACGAGTTTGGCAAACGTTATGCCAGCACACTGGCGACCTACGGTATCAGCGTCAAACTGGTCGAATCAGAAGGTGCTGCGCAAAACCTGCAATGGCTCACCGAGGGAAAAGTCGATCTGGGATTTGTCCAGGGTGGCAGCAGTGACCCCACTTCGGAGGAACAACAACGCTTGTTGTCGCTGGGCAGCCTGTTCGTCGAACCTCTCTGGCTGTTTTACCGCAGCAAAACGCCCCTGAATTCACTGCCGGAATTTCAATACTTGCGCCTGAATGTCGGCACCACCGGCAGCGGTGTACCTCGGTTGATGAGCCAGCTGTTTGAGCTCAATCACATGGACGAGGGCAAACTACAGCTCTCCAGGCTATCACAGACCCCGGCCACCGTGGCTTTTCTGGACAAGCAGCTCGACGCCCTGCTCTTTGCATCTGCACCCGAGTCACCGATGGTCCAAATGCTGTTGCAAACCCCGGGTGTGCGGCTGCTGAATTTTGCCCAGAGCGAGGCCTACTCACGCCGTTTTTCTTTCTTGACACCGATCACTCTGCCGCGCGGCGTGGTCGATCTGGCCAAGGACATTCCGGCACAAGATGTCAGACTGGTGGCCACCACCACCACCCTGCTGGCCAACCCCAAAGTACATCCGGCGATTTTGCAGCTGTTTTCCCAGACCGCACTGTCCCTGCATGGTCAGGCAGGCTGGTTCAGTCGAGCCCATGAATTTCCAAACATCGCACACACCGAATTTGCCGTGTCCGACGAGGCGCAGCGCGCGATCAAAAGCGGCGTACCGCTGCTGCAACGCTATTTGCCTTTCGCTTATGCCAACCTGATCGAACGCATGTGGCTGGCTCTGGGCATTATTCTGGCGATCCTGCTGCCGCTGAGTCGCATCGTGCCGCCGCTCTACGAGTTCAGAATCCGCTCACGTGTTTTTCGCTGGTATGGGCAACTGCGCAGCATCGAAGACCGCGCCAGTGCACCCAGCCGATCCTTGCCGGATTTGCTGGAAGAGCTGAGACAGCTGGAAGATAAGGTGGAAAAGATCAGCGTGCCACTGTCGTACACGGACGAGCTGTACGCCCTGCGCAATCACATCGAACTGGTGCGACAAAAACTCATCAAGGCCTGACATCCAGGCTGTTGAGCATGGCGGTATGGACCACCGCATCGAGTGCACCGTCCACGATCGGCTGATCGGACACCACACGCAACGTCCCTTCACTCCGCATCCGTTCCAGCATACGCAGAGTCATCGATTGGGTTTTGCCTTGCACACTGGTAAACAGGTACATGGACCCTTGCGGGCTGATCCACGACAGTTGTGTGCGTTGCCATCCAGTTGGTGTCTGCAACTCAACCCAGGCTCCGACAGAAAGTCCAGTGATTGTGCTGAGATCTTCCTCCGGCTTCGGCTCCTCTGACGCAGCCGGTGGCATCCTGTCGTCTGGCATTTCCATGAATCCAGACGCCTTGGCCTCCTGCGGCGCCACCCATGGATCATGTTTGCTCACCAGGCTGGGAGCCAGTCCACGATCCCGTCGTTCCACCGAAGCTTCAGACTCCGGCTTGAAAGCCTGCTGGTGCAATTTCATCAACATGTCAAAAAAGGCACTGGTCTTCACGGATGGGTAATCAATCAGACTCAATCCTTCCCTGAGTTTGCTCAGCAAACGGGGCACCAACTTGGTCAGACGAGCAATATTCTTGCCAGTCAAGGCCGGCTGTGCGCTCCACAACAGTACCGTGACCAGTTCCTTGTACTGCCCTGGATCATCGCTGTCCTGCGTGTCATTCAACTCGGCACCGGCCATGACCTGAGCCCAAGGACCACATAAAAATTCCACGATCCCTGCTGGAACGCGTTGCATGTCCGGGATGGCCTGCATCTTGGCAGCCATTTCGTCAGCCAGCAAATTGCGTTTTTCTGCAAAACTCAGCGCCACCATGGCGCTGTCCATCTGCTCACTCACAAGTGCACTGTTGGTGACGTCATTCCATAAGTCTTGCAGATTTTTGAGCGCTTGCTCGAACGGCAGGGCGTTCTTGATGGACATGTCTGCCAGTGGGCTGACATGACGCTGCAGTGCAACCAGGAAAGCACTGAAATCCGGGTCATGGACCGAACCAAATGCCAGACCGTGCCCGGAAATCTCCTGCAGCAGCTGACGCGCTGGATGCTGCCGATCAAGAAAGAAGCGAGGATCGACCAACGCCAGGCTCAACAGGGCAGGCTCCAGTCGCGCAATCACCTCCCGCACGGGTTCGAGCAACCGGGTGTCCTTCACCAGGTTATCAATCATCAGCGTCACCACTTCAAGACTCAGCATCCGGGCCAATTCCTGTGCCTGTTGCCCTGAATCATCCAGCTCGGCCCGCGACGACATCTCGGGCCGCGTGCCTGACGACAAACCTGGTCGCTGCTCCATACGCTGGACGACCTGGTCCACCTGCTGCATTTCCTGCAAGGCCTCAAAAGCCGCCGGCACGGTGGCTTCAAAGCCGGTGTCAGACGGGTCACTGCCCGCTTCAAATTCACGTGCAAACTGGCTACCAAAAACCTCTTTGGGGCTGCGCTCTGGCCTATCCAGTTCGCCCGCCATCAAGCGGCGTAAACGATCAAGCGTCAAGGCTGCCTGACGATGTTCCGGGTGACGACCGGGGTGACTTGTGCTCCGACCGGCGACGGCTTGCTTGGCCGAGTCAGCGACCTGATGGGTCTCCAGCCGGCGCACCACAGCGTAGCCCACAGGCTCCACACCCTGCGACCGCAAAGCCGCGGTCCATTCGCTGTAAGCGGCACCAAGCTCCACACCTAAAGGACTCGCCAGATGCTGCAACCAGATCATGCGGACCAGGGGGGGAATCGAAAGGTCAGCCATCAGCCACTGCAATGCACTGACATAAGAGTCAGGCCGCAATGGATTGCGCTGCGGGTCCACCCCTTCAAGTCGAAGCAAAGCACAAACGTACCGGTCCAGTTCGTGCAGGGCGGCTTCAGAAACCTGCTGCAAACGCTGCATAGTCCGGGCCAAGTCGACTCGTTCCTGGACCTGGGTTTCACTCATCAACTCCAATTGCTCCAACCGCAAGCCTTGGCCGGACATCACCCCCAACCGCGTCTGCGCAGGCGCATTTTGATGAAAAGCCACCTTGAGCGCCGCCGGAAATCGCTCACACAGCTGTTGCGCGTGAAAATCCAGCAATTTGACAGCAAGCGCCAGATGATCGCGCTCCATCGGACCCCGTACCCGTTGGGTATCGTCACGCATCGACTGACGCGCAACCACCAGCGCCTTGGAGAGCATGGCAGCGCTCCCAAGCCCTGCTTGCGTCAACAGGGCCTGGTACTTTGACAAATCTGGTTGAGAGGGGTCAACCGTTGCCATGGACAGCTCTCACCGGGCCTGGTATTACTTCAACGCCTTGAAGCGCATGCGGTGCGGCCGCGCGCCTTCTTCGCCCAGGCGTTTCTTCTTGTCGGCCTCGTACTCCTGGTAGTTGCCGTCGAAGAACACCCACTGGCTGTCACCCTCGCAAGCCAGGATGTGGGTACAGATGCGGTCCAGGAACCAGCGGTCGTGGCTGATGACCATGACCGAGCCAGCGAACTCCAGCAGCGCGTCTTCCAGCGCACGCAGGGTTTCCACGTCCAGGTCGTTGGACGGCTCGTCCAACAGCAGCACATTGCCGCCGGCAATCAGGGTCTTGGCCAGGTGCAGGCGGCCGCGCTCGCCGCCGGAGAGCAGGCCCACCTTTTTCTGTTGGTCACCACCGTTGAAATTGAAACGCCCGCAGTAGGCTCGGCTGGGCATCTGGAACTTGCCCACGGTCAGGATGTCCAGCCCGCCGGAGACGTCTTCCCACACGGTCTTCTCGTTGGCCAGGTCGTCACGCGTCTGGTCCACGAAGGCCATCTTCGCAGTCTGGCCAATCTTCACTTCACCGCTGTCGGGTTGCTCCTTGCCGGCGATCATCTTGAACAGCGTTGACTTGCCGGCCCCGTTGGGGCCGATGATGCCGACGATGGCGCCTGCCGGCACCTTGAAGCTCAGGTTGTCGATCAGCACGCGGTCACCAAAGGACTTGCTGACGTTCTTGAACTCGATGACTTCGTTGCCCAGGCGGTCGGCCACGGGGATGAAGATTTCCTGCGTTTCGTTGCGCTTCTGGTATTCGTAGTCGGACAATTCCTCGAAACGGGCCAGGCGCGCCTTGCTCTTGGCCTGGCGACCTTTGGGGTTCTGGCGCGCCCACTCCAGCTCCTTTTTCATGGCCTTGGTGCGGGCGTCTTCGGTGCGTTGCTCCTGCTCCAGGCGGGCCTCCTTCTGCTCCAGCCAGGTGGAGTAGTTGCCCTTGTAGGGAATGCCCTGACCACGGTCAAGTTCCAGAATCCACTCGGCGGCGTTGTCCAGGAAGTAGCGGTCGTGGGTGATGGCCACCACGGTGCCAGGAAAGCGCGAGAGAAACTGCTCCAGCCAGTCTACCGATTCGGCGTCCAGGTGGTTGGTGGGCTCGTCCAGCAGCAGCATGTCGGGCTTGCTCAGCAGCAAGCGGCAGAGCGCCACACGGCGCTTCTCGCCCCCGGAGAGCTTGCCGATGACTGCCTCCCACGGTGGCAGGCGCAGCGCGTCGGCAGCGATCTCCAGCAGGTGGTCACCACCGTCGCCGGCGGCGGCGATGATGGCTTCGAGTTGTGCTTGCTCGGCGGCCAGGGCGTCAAAGTCGGCGTTCTCGTCGGCATAGGCTGCATAAACCTCTTCCAGACGCGCCTGCGCGGCCTTCACTTCGCCCATGCCACCTTCCACGGCCTGGCGCACGGTTTCATTCGGGTCGAGCTGTGGCTCCTGCGGCAGATAACCGATCTTCAGACCGGTCATCGGGATGGCTTCCCCCTCGAACTCCTTGTCCACGCCGGCCATGATCTTGAGCAGGGTGGACTTGCCCGAACCATTCAGGCCAAGCACCCCGATCTTGGCCCCTGGAAAGAAGCTCAGCGAGATGTCTTTGAGGATGTGACGCTTCGGCGGCACGATCTTGCCGAGGCGGTTCATTGAAAATACGTATTGAGCCATGAAGTTACCGGGAGATGTGTAAAACCTGCATTATCGGTGCGGACAACGGAGCGATCGATACGAAACCTCAAAACGACACGGCGTAGCTATAACTACCCGGTTTCAGTTCATTCCTGAAAATCAGCGCCGAACGCCAAGCATCCACCGCGACCAACTCTGGCGTCGGAGCCCCGGCTGATACCGGTGCCACACGCTTGACCGCAACATCTTTGGCGGGGTGGGTCACCATGAATGTCACCCCTTTGACCTGGCCAGGCGCTTGCACCGTGAACGTGAATTGGTCCGCAATGATGGGACCAGGCACAAAAACCACCCGCTCGCGCTCACGCCACCACTGTGCAATGGCATCACCCGAGGTTGACCAGACGTCTTGCCGATGCTGCTGCAGGCGTTTGATGTAAGGCGGCGTCAGGTGCATCATCAGACCCTCGGGACCATAGTTCTGCGAATGGACCGACAAGACCCCTAAAGCGCCCGCTTCATGCAGGTAGTCGAAATCCAGCATGATCAGCTCCGAAGCTTTGTCCAGTGACAGCTTCAACCCCAGATAATTCAAATCATCCATCTGGGTTCTGGGGATCACCACAATCGCGGTCTCTGTGCTCAGGTCAGGTTCGGAGCGCGAAAAAAATGGCACCCTCGCCTCCGACGAGGCGGGGTCTGCCACATGATGTCTGACGCCCATTTGACGCAGCAGTTTTTCCGTGGTGACGTCCCACGACTCGGTCGGTGCGCGAAAACCGGTGACGGCAGGCAAGAACCGCGTGCCCACAATCCCCTTCATCTCGCTCACCATGGTGTCAAGCCGCTCTTTCTGGTTATCGGCTGGTTTGCCTTTGAAACCGTAATGCACCTCACCGTGGTAACCAATCTCGTGCTTCTCGGCCAACTTTTGCACCACATCACGGTAATCCTTGGCCACACTGGTCAGGGAATAGAAGGTGCCACGAATACCGGCTTGATCCAGCTCGGCAGCAAAGTTCAGTGCATAGGGATATTTGGCCTCGGTGTCCATTTCCAGCAACTGGGCCGACAACTCGCCGTTAGGCCAGCTGGCCTTGCTAACAGCCGGACGATGCTGCAACCAGGCCATGATGCCATCAAACAATTTGGGTAAACGCAACCGTTCGTCGTAATCCCAACTGGCTTCTGAAAATCCGAGATAGGCCCGCCGCGAAGAGCCTTTTTCCAAAAAGGCGACCGCACCGCTGGCATCCTTTGGCGCGGGGTAGCGCTGCCAATCAAAATAGCGCGCCGCCAGATGCTCGGACTTGACCCTCAAAGGGGTTTCCGCCACCTCGCCCAAAAAGATACGCTCACCAGCGGGCAGTGACCAACTCAGCGGACCATCCCCAAATGTATTGACAAAACGCTCATTGGATTCAGCATCCACCTTGCCCACCACCTTCATCTCCAGCAG
>NZ_JAQTWM010000010.1:16321-61597 GCF_028689305.1 Rhodoferax sp.
CCACCTCGCCCAAAAAGATACGCTCACCAGCGGGCAGTGACCAACTCAGCGGACCATCCCCAAATGTATTGACAAAACGCTCATTGGATTCAGCATCCACCTTGCCCACCACCTTCATCTCCAGCAGTTTTTCGGCAAATTCATACCCCACCCAACGCCCCTTGGCATCGCGGGCGCCGGTGCCCCAGGTCAACAATACACTGCCACCTGAAGCGACATACCGATCCACCGCCGCACGCTCCTGTTCATCCAGCAAAATGGCCGACCCCAGAACCAGCACCCCGGGCGTCAAGCCACCCAGCAGGTTGGCCCGGGACACCTCCTTGAAAGTGGTGGTCGACTGCCTGAGGTAAGTCTTCCAACGATCGTACATTGCGTCATAAGTGGCCCCATTGGTCTTGAAAAACGCACGGGTCAAAGGCGCCTGATACAAATAAAACTGGCTCAGAACGGCTACAGGCTCGGCACTTGCGGCTTGAGGCCCCAGCGCACCCAGACCACACAGGCAGGCCAAAACAATGCCCCTCCCCATACGCCAAGTGTTTGCCCACCGGCACAAGCTGACGTTGATGACAGTCAATACACCCATTTAATCCCCTTTGAAATCTGGCTTCCAGTCCGGGTCCAACATCCGAGATGGCGCCTTGGCGGACACATGGGACTGCGGGGTCGATACCGCCGTCGGCGCGGTGACCACCGCAGCCGACACCTCTGCCGAGGCGGTTCCCG
The DNA here is from genome assembly GCF_028689305.1 of Rhodoferax sp. Lineage (GTDB taxonomy): Bacteria > Pseudomonadota > Gammaproteobacteria > Burkholderiales > Burkholderiaceae_C > Rhodoferax. Next base: position 17,051 of record NZ_JAQTWM010000010.1, read on the forward strand.
CCGGCACCACCACCGGCGCCGACGCATCCAGCCACTTGAACGTCCGGTCTGGCTCCAGGATACCCAACGGTGCCATAAACACTGCGGGCTCGCCGGTCATGATGCGCTTTTCAGAACGATTTTTGAAAGTCAGACGAATCGTGTCGCGAATAAACAGTTCGGTCCTGTCAAACAACCGGGCCACCGGACCACCCAGCGGCATACCCGCCCATACCGCCAGATACAACCCCGACCCGAACGCCAGCAGACCAGAAAGTACGGCCACCACCAACCATTGGCGCGGCGTCAACAGATGCACAACGTGATTAAAAAAGTACTGGCGGGGCATGGTGAAAAGTATAGCCACCAGACGTGCGACAATATGCGGGTGTGTGGGGCTTCAGTTGCCCGCATGTCCAGCACCTTGCTGGGAGCCGCTGACACTTTGCCAGGGTTCCGTTTTTGATCCCATCTGCCTTTGACTGAATTGACGTTTAAGTACGCCAAAACAGGCCGATGCCCTAGCGCCCTGGATGGGGTGCACCTCTATGAAATTTGAAGAATTAAATTTGGCTCCGGCCATCGTCAAAGCCGTGCTTGAGCAAGGCTACGAAACTCCCACGCCAATCCAGGCCCAGGCGATCCCTGTGGTACTCGAAGGTCATGATCTGCTCGGCGGCGCCCAGACCGGCACCGGCAAAACTGCCGCCTTCACCCTGCCCATGCTGGACAAGCTCAGCCGCGGCGAAGCCGGTGTCAACAAGTTTGGCGGCAAAGCCACCCGTGCCCTGGTGCTGGTTCCCACCCGGGAATTGGCGGCCCAGGTGGAAGAGTCCGTCACGGTTTACGGCAAATACCTGGAACTCAACTCCGCCGCCATTTTTGGTGGCGTTGGCATGAACCCACAAATCAGCCGTATGAAAAAAGGCGTGGACATCCTGGTGGCCACCCCCGGGCGTCTGCTTGATCTGATGCAACAAGGCATGCTGGACCTCAGCCAGGTGCAGATTCTGGTGCTCGACGAAGCCGACCGCATGCTCGACATGGGCTTTATCCATGATGTGAAGAAGGTGCTGGCCGCCGTGCCCAAGGACAAACAAAGCCTGTTGTTCTCGGCCACCTTCAGTGACGAAATCCGTGACCTGGCCGCCACACTGCTGAAAAATCCGCAAAGTGTCCAGGTGACACCGCGCAACACCACGGTGCAGCGCATCACCCAGCTGATCCACCCGGTCGGCCGCGGCAAGAAAAAAGCGCTGCTGGCGCACATCATTCAAGAGAACAACTGGAGCCAGGTGCTGGTGTTCACCCGCACCAAGTTTGGCGCCAACAATGTGGCCGAATTCCTGTGCAAAAACGGCATCAACGCCATGGCGCTGCATGGCAACAAGAGCCAGTCTGCCCGTACCCAGGCACTGGCTGGCTTCAAGACCGGCGAGATGCGCGCCCTGGTGGCCACCGACATTGCCGCACGTGGCATCGACATCGACGACCTGCCGCATGTGGTGAACTACGACATCCCCAACGTGTGTGAAGACTATGTGCACCGCATTGGCCGCACGGGTCGTGCCGGTGCAGATGGCACAGCCGTGAATTTGGTCAGCCTCGATGAGGAAGGCTTCATGCAAGCCATCGAACGCTTCACCAAGCAGGACATTCCGGTCAAGATTTATGAAGAATTCATGCCCGAACCCGGGGAAAAGGCCGAGCCTATTGCGATGGGGCGGCAAACCATCTGGGGTGGTGCGGGCAAACCACCCAGCCGCGAAGTCATGCAAGCGGCCGCCAAGGCGGCTCGCTCCGAAATGCTGACCCGCGTGCGTGAAAGCAAAGGCCCCGGCGCCGCTCGCCCGGGTCAGGGCGGCGGCGGACGCGGCCCCAGCCCCGAAGGTCGCAACAACAGCAGTGGTGGCCGCGGTGCCCGCGGCCATGGCGGCGAAGGCCGTGGTGCAGGCAGCAACGCCGAACCACGCAGCCACCTGTCTGCAGCCGAACAAGCGGTACGCGGACCGGGACAGCGCCCGGCACGCGGCTACGGTGGCGGTAACGGCGGCGGTTATGGCGGTGCCACACCAGCCCCCTCACGTTCCGGTGGTGGTCAGCCTGATCCCATGCGTACCAGCGTGGACATGATGGCCGACCGTGGCCCGCGTCGTGGTGGTTTCGGTGGCGGCAACCGCAATGGCGGCGCCCCTGGCGGTAACTTTGGCGGTGGTGGTGGTCGCCCCGGTGCAGGCCGCCCTGGTGGCCCTAACCGCTCGGGTGGTCGTGGCGGCCGCTCAAGTGGCCCAAGCGGCAATCGCTGAACATGCTTGCCGTTGCCGCAGCAGACAGCTTTGCTGCGGCAGCCTGCAACGAGCCCTTGCCATGAAGTCAAGCATGTTTTAGGGCTCTAGCCCGCGTAAAATATGCCTTTATAGCTATACTATTTATAGCTAATATCTCATCCACGCACAAACAGTGTCACCAGGGGGTCGGGGCCTACCTGACGGCTCCAGTGACCATGAACCGTGGCATCAAAAGTCTGCCCGGCAGGCAGCACGTCGGCTGAATAAAAATGCTCACCCGGCTTGAAAATGCGAGCACTGCCGTCCTGCAGGCTGATTTCCATCTGCCCCCCCAGAATGATCACCCACTGCGGCTCGGTGGTGCAATGAAAACTGCTGCGAAAACCGACCGGACTGGTCCGTAGCTGGTAGCCCGCCGAGGGCATCAATGCCGACAAGGCCGACTGGGGTGACCCCTGATCCAGGGGAACCCTCTCTTCCCGGAATTTGGCGCGACCATCCAGATCGGTGAACAAAACAACTTTGGTGAATTGCGGCATAGCGGCTCCAGTGCGGTAATTTCAGGGCATTATCCGGGATGGCACTTGCTGCCTGAGCAGCCGACGTACCAGCGCCTGAACCGTGACTCAAGGCTGCGATGGTTCGGTGGCATCCGATGACAAAGCTGTCATCACATCATCCAGCATGGCGTGCAGGGCCATCACCTTGTCGGCCCCCAACCGGGCATTCAGACGCTCTTGCGCCACCCGCCAATGCTGTTGCGCCTCGACCCGCTTGATCTGCCCGGCGGGTGTGACGCTGATCAACTTGCTGCGCGCATCCACACCCGGGCCAACCACCAGCCAGCCCGCCGTCACCATGGGCTGCAAATTGCGCGACAGCGTGGAGGTGCTGAGTTTCAGGGTGTCTGCCAAATCCACCGCACGTATCGGCCCAAGTTTGACCACCGCGGACAGCAACGAATACTGGGTGCCCTTGAGTCCGGTCTTGCCGACTTCGTCGTCGTAATGCTGGGCCACGCGACGCATCAGTTGGCGCAATTTGAGGTTGGTACACCCCTGCGGTTTGGGTGGTGATGCGGCATCTGACGGTGTCATGTTTTAATTGTATCTACAATCGTTGTAACTGCAATTAATTCCATCCACTTCATTCAAATTCAAGAAACAACTTGCCATGACCACCGATCTTCTTCCAACCTGGCTGGCCCAAGAGGCCGAAGTCACCACCCGCATGGCGCACGGCGCAGGTCCCGGCGTGGCCCGAGCTGATCAAATTGCGCACATGGATGGCCTGCAAATGATGCAGGCTATGCTGCGGGGAGACATTCCGTACGCAGCCATTGCCCAGACTCTGGACTTTTACCTCATGGAAGTCAGCCAGGGACGCGCCGTGTTTCAGGGCAAGCCCGGTCCGGCCCACCTCAACCCCATGGGCACCATTCATGGCGGCTGGTACGCCACCCTGCTGGACTCGGCGCTGGGGTGCGCTGTCCACACCATGATGCCCGTCGGGCGCGCCTATACCACCGCCGAATTGAGCATTAACCTGGTGCGCAGCATTGGCCACAAGGTGCAACGGGTGCGCGCCGAGGGCACCATCGTGCATTGCGGCCGCCAACTTGCGACTGCCGAAGCCAGAATAGTCGGACCGGATGGCACCCTATTTGCCCATGCCACCACCACCTGTCTGGTTTTTGAGCTTAAATCCGGTCTGAACAAAACCCCGACCTGAAAGCCACCTCATGAGACTGCTTCACACCATGCTGCGCGTTGGCAACCTGCAACGCTCAATTGACTTCTATACCCAGGTGCTGGGCATGACCCTGCTGCGCACCTCCGAAAATCCTGATTACAAATACTCCCTGGCGTTCCTGGGTTATGGCCGCAACCCGGAACACGCCGAACTCGAACTCACCTACAACTGGGGCGTAGACCACTACGACATGGGCACGGCTTATGGCCATATTGCCTTGGGTGTGCCCGACGCCTACGCGGCCTGCGAGAAAATCCGCGCAGCCGGTGGCAATGTGACACGTGAAGCCGGTCCGGTCAAAGGTGGCAGCACCGTGATTGCCTTTGTCACCGATCCCGATGGTTACAAGGTGGAGTTGATCCAGCGGCCAGAGTGAGCGGACGGCGCAGCCTGAGGTGATCAACAGATTTTTCACCAACGTCGAAACACCGCCAGCATAATTAAACCAAATCAAAGTCCGACTGAAGGACAGTGATAGCCTTTCAAAAGGGAAGAAAAAAACAAAAGAACGATCATTTGGAACAATGACTACCCACCCCAACTCAGAGAGCGTCATCACGTTCCCAGGCCATCGGGAATGGAGGGGTGCGTTGGTCATCCTTTCCCGGTCGGCAGCACTGGCCTCTGGCGTCGCGTTGACGCTGTTGGCCCTGATCGGGTGCCAGCCAACAACCGAGGACAAACCGCTGGAATACCGCACGGGGCCAGCCCAGCTGACGTCACCAGTCTACCGGCTTGTGCCTCACCCCTTGTACAACCCGCAGACCCTCAGCGAGGTGTTCCAGCCGCTGGTGGATCACATCAACGGCAAGTTACAGGGTGGTCACCTGGAGCTGGAAGCCTCCCGCGACTACCAATCCTTTGAGCAGAAATTCCGTGCCCGCGAGGCCGAATTCCTGATGCCCAATCCGTGGCAGACCATTGAAGCCCAGAAAGTAGGCTACCAGGTGATGGCCATGTGGGGCGACGCGGAGAACTTCAAGGGTTTGCTGATCGTGCGCAAAGATAGCCACATCAGGACACCGGCCGACCTCAAGGGCAAAACCGTGAGTTATCCGTCACCCACAGCATTGGCCGCGGCCATCATGCCCCAGTATTTCTTGCACACCCAGGGCCTCAACATCAACACCGACATTCACAACACCTATGTCGGTTCCCAGGAGTCGTCCATCATGAATGTCTATCTGGGGCAAGTCGCTGCGGGCGCTACCTGGCCTCCACCCTGGAACCTGTTTCAAAAAAACCATCCCGCAGAGGCCGCCGAGTTGAAGGTGATCTGGGAAACTCCACCGCTGGTGAACAATTCCGTGATGGTCCGCAACGATGTCCCGGTCGCCATCAGCCAACAGGTCAGGCAAGCCCTGCTGGATCTCGCGGAAACCCCCGAAGGCCAAAAAGTCCTGTCCGGCATGGAGACGGCGCGTTTTCACGCCGCCGATGATGCCCATTACGATGTCGTTCGCACCTATGTTGAGCGGTTCGAGAAAGAAGTCCGACCGATTGAACGTCCATGATGCTCCCGCGTCTTAAATACCTGCTGGCAGGCACCCTGCGCCGACAACTCATCGTCGGTATGACCGTGGTCATGGCCATCACCATGTCGGTGTTTGTCTGGGACCAGACCCGCCGGCAGCAATCGGTGCTGTTTGAACAACAAACCGATCAGGCCATGGTGCTGGCACACAGCGTGGCGACTTCGGCAGCCGTGTGGGTGATCTCCCGGGACTACGGTGGTTTGCGTGACATTGTGGACAGCCTGAAGCAATATCCAGATGCACGGCACATCATCGTGCTGGATGTACGTGGCCGCGTGCTGGCGCACAGTGATCCTTCTCGGCTGGGTCTGTATCTGCATGATTTGCCGCCAACGGCCAAAGCCACGGTGCTGCAACACGGATCGAGTCAGGTTGATGTGGCCAGTCCCGTGGTGCTCTCCGGCCAACACATCGGCTGGGTCCGCATTGGCCTGGGCACCCAGGCACTCAACACCAAACTGGCCGAAACCAGGGAGCGTGGGATTCTGGTGGGGCTGACCGGCATTGTGCTGAGCCTGATCCTGGCAGCACTCACCGGCCAATACCTGACGCGCCGCCTGCATGCCATTCAACGCGTGGCCGATGCCGTCCAGGCGGGGGATTCCGGCGCACGCGCCAAAGTCACCGGTGACGATGAGGCAGCGCAACTGGCCCGTCAATTCAACCACATGCTCGATAGTCTGGCGCAACGAAAAGCCGCGCTGTTGATGAGTGAATCACGCCTGCGGGCCACTTTTGACACCGCGCTGGACGCTGTGGTTGGCATGGACGTCCAGGGCCACATCGTCGAGTGGAACAAAAGCGCGGAGACCATCTTCGGCTGGTCCAAGCGCGAAGCCATCGGACAAGCGCTGCATGACTTGATCATTCCCGTGCAGCACCGCCAGGCCCATCAACGAGGACTGGCGAACTTCCTGCAAGCCGGTGAAGAACGATTCATCAACCACAACATCGAGATCACCGCACTGCGCCGCAGTGGTGAGGAGTTCCCCATCGAGTTGTCCATCACAGCGCTGAAGAATCACGACCTGCTGCAGTTCACGGCCTTTATTGCCGACATCTCACAGCGCAAGCAGGCCGAGGAACGGCTGCAACTGGCCGCCAGCGTGTTCACCCATGCGCGTGAAGGCATCATCATTTCCGGTCTGGATGGCACCATCATTGATGTCAATGAAGCTTTCACGCGGATCACCGGCTACCCACGTGAGGAGGTGCTGGGCCAGAACCCGCGCATCATGAATTCCGGCCGGCAAAGCAAGGCGTTTTATGTGAATTTCTGGGAGCAATTGACCAGAAAAGGCCACTGGTATGGGGAGATCTGGAACCGGCGCAAAAACGGTGAACTCTATGCCGAGATGCTCACCATCACCGCCGTGCGTGATGCCGACCAGCGGGCCACCCACTACGTTGGCCTGTTCTTTGATATCACGGCGGCCAAGGAACAGCAACAGAAGCTCGACCACATTGCCCATTACGACGCCCTGACCAATTTGCCCAACCGCGTGTTGCTGGCCGACCGCCTGCGTCAAGGCATGCTGCAGGAGCAACGACGGGGCAAAAAACTGGCGGTGGTGTTTCTGGATCTGGATGGCTTCAAATCCGTCAACGACAACCACGGCCATGAAACCGGTGACCAGTTGCTGATTGCCCTGGCCACCCGCATGAAGCAGTGCCTGCGTGAAGGTGACACGCTGGCGCGTATTGGCGGAGACGAATTTGTCGCCGTTCTGGGTGATCTGGACGATGTCAATGCCAGTGTGCCCATGCTCATCCGGCTGCTCAATGTCGCCGCCCAACCGACGCTGATCAATGGCGAGCTGCTGCAGATCTCGGCCAGTCTGGGCGTCACTTATTACCCCCAGACGCAGGAGGTGGAAGCCGACCAGTTGTTGCGGCAAGCCGACCAGGCCATGTACCAGGCCAAACAGTCCGGTAAAAACCGCTACAACTTTTTTGACACCGAGCAAGACAGCGGCATCCGCAGCCAGCATGAAAGTATCGAACGCATCCGCCAGGCACTGACCAACGGTGAATTCATTCTGCATTACCAGCCCAAGGTGAATTTGCGCACCGGTGAAGTCATTGGCTGCGAGGCCTTGATCCGCTGGCAACACCCGCAGGACGGGCTGCGGTCCCCCGCGCTGTTCCTGCCCATCATTGAAAACCATCCGCTCTCGATTGAGCTTGGGGAATGGGTGATTGCCAATGCCCTGGCCCAGATGGCGCGCTGGCAGGTGCGGGGGCTGAACCTGCCCGTCAGCGTCAATGTCGGCGCACGTCAGTTACAGCAATCCAATTTTGTGTTTCGCCTGCAAGAGATTCTGGCGGCACACCCGACGGTCCGGCCATCCAGCCTGGAGATCGAAATCCTGGAAACCAGCGCCCTCGAAGACCTGGCACGGGTATCCCAGGTGATCGAGGACTGCCGCGAGCTGGGTGTGAGTTTTGCCATGGATGACTTTGGCACTGGCTATTCCTCCCTGACCTATCTGCGCCGGCTGCGCGTCAACCTGCTCAAGATTGACCAGAGTTTTGTCAGCGGCATGCTCAATGACGTGGACGATCTGGCCATCCTGCAGGGCATCATCGGGCTGGCCAGATCCTTCCGGCGCGAAGTCATTGCCGAAGGCGTTGAAACCGTCGCCCATGGCACGCTGCTGCTGCAGCTGGGCTGTGAACAAGCCCAAGGCTACGGCATTGCCAAACCGATGCCGGCCCAGGAACTGCCGGACTGGATTGCCCATTGGACACCAGATGCATCCTGGGGGCGGCAATCCCCCATTGCTGCCGACAAGCTCTCACTGCTGTACGCGCAAATCGAACATCGCAACTGGATCACTTCACTCCAAAGCCATCTTCAAGGGGAACGCCCGTTACCCCCACCCCTGGAGCACGATCAATGCCATTTCGGGCAATGGCTTCGTCAGGAAGGCCGGCGCCAGTTTGGCACACTGCCCCAGTTCGCCACCATCGAGCAACTGCATCATCAGATTCACGCTCTGGGCAAGGAGCTGGCACAGCTCCAGACCCAGGGACAGCAAGCCCGGGCCCTGGCCCGGCTGGGTGAACTCGAAGCCCTGCGCGACACCTTGTTGCAGCAACTCGACCAACTGGTCAAAATCAGTCAGTCAACATGATTTTTGGCCTCTAGCCCAGGTAGAACGGCTTTATACTGCTATGTAATTTATAGCAAATTAGCCGCCAAATAGCTGGCGATGCAACACCCGGGTTTCATTCGCCAAGCGGGTCACCCTGCCCCAGTCACCTTGTTCAGCCACGTTACCCGGCACCAACCAGGAACCGCCCACACACACCACATTGGGCAACGCCAGAAAGTCGGGCGCATTTTGCAGGGTGATGCCCCCGGTGGGGCAGAACTTCACATCAAAAAACGGGCCGCTCCAAGCCTTGAGCATGGCTACGCCGCCGGCCTGCACGGCGGGAAAAAACTTGAGCTCGGTGAACCCGTCTTCCTGCGCCATCATGATCTCGCTGCCAGTAGCCACGCCAGGCAACAGCGCCAAACCGGCATCGCGGCAGGCCTGTCCAATTGCACAGGTGTAACCCGGACTGACCGCAAAACGGGCGCCAGCCCTGGCAGCAGCCTGGGCGTCGGCCCTGGAGCGCACCGTGCCGGCACCCACCACAGCTTCGGGCACCTCACGCGCGATGGCTTCGATACACGCCAGCGCCTGCGGTGTGCGCAGGGTCACTTCCAGCATACGAATGCCGCCGGCCAACAAGGCGTGCGCCAGGGGCACGGCATGTGCCACGTCATTGAGCACAATCACCGGGATCACCGGGGCGTCCTGCATCACTTGCAGGGCAGTCAAAGAGGATGGAGTGTTCATGATTACTTTCACAAAAAGAACTTAGAGCCAGCTACAGGCACCTTCTTCGGCACTGCTGGCGTTGCGTCGCAGGTTGGCAAACAGGGCGCGCCCCATGCCCACACCGTTGGCCGCACGCAAGGTCTCGGGCATCACCAGCACCTCACGCGCCGCCAACTCATCCTCGGGCACCAGCACCTGCAGCGTGCCGGCAACCGCATCAAGCCGGATCACATCACCGTCGCGTACTTTGGCCAGCGGACCACCGGCAGCCGCTTCCGGCGAGACATGGATGGCTGACGGCACACGGCCGGACGCCCCGCTCATGCGCCCGTCAGTCACCAGCGCCACCCGCAGGCCCCGGCCTTGCAACACCGCCAGCGGCGGGGTGAGTTTATGCAGCTCGGGCATGCCGTTGGCCTGCGGCCCCTGCCAGCGCACCACGCAAACGACATCGCGATTGAGCTCCTGGGCAGCAAAAGCCGCATGCAAGGCTTCCTGCGAGTCAAACACCCGGCATGGTGCCTCGATCACATGGCGATCCTCTGGCACGGCAGAGACCTTGATCACGCTGCGTCCGAGGTTGCCCAACAGCAGCTTCAGGCCACCGCTGGGGCTGAACGGAGCGCTGACCGGGCGCAGCACGCTGTCGTCCTGGCTGGCACCACTGTCCTGCCAAACCAGCGTCACTGCACCATGTGGCCCGGCTGCCGACGGGACACGGGTGTATTCACGCAGACCACCAGCGCGGTTGGTCAGCACATCCGGGTGCATGAAACCACCGTCCAGTAATTCCCGGATCACGTAAGCCGGGCCACCAGCGGCCTGAAACTGGTTCACGTCAGCACGACCGTTCGGGTAAACACGGGCCAGCAGCGGCACCACCTCAGACAGGGCCGAGAAGTCGTCCCAGTCAATGAGGATCCCCGCCGCACGCGCCACCGCCACCCAGTGAATCAGGTGATTGGTCGAGCCCCCCGTGGCCAGCAGTGCCACCATGGCATTGACGATGCAGCGTTCGTCCACCACCAGCCCGATCGGTGGGCATCTGGCATCCGCTTGCCCCAGCACCGTGCGCAGTGCTTCGCGCGTGAGTTCGTCACGCAGGGCCGCCCCGGGGTTGACAAAAGCGCTACCTGGCACATGCAGCCCCATGGCCTCCATCAACATCTGGTTGCTGTTGGCCGTGCCATAAAAGGTACAGGTGCCCGCGCCGTGGTAGGCCGCTGATTCGGCCGCCAGCAGTTCAGCGCGCCCCACCAGGCCCTGTGCCGCCTGCTCACGCACCTTGGCTTTGTCCTCATTGGACAAGCCCGAGGTCATCGGGCCGGCCGGGACAAACACGGTGGGCAAATGACCAAACTGCAAGGCACCAATCAACAGGCCCGGCACAATCTTGTCGCACACCCCCAGCATCAGGGCGCCGGCAAACACGTCGTGGCTCAAGGCCACGGCCGTGGCCATGGCAATCACGTCGCGCGAAAACAGACTCAGCTCCATGCCCGGTGTGCCCTGGGTGACACCGTCACACATGGCTGGTACACCACCGGCCACCTGCGCAGTCGCCCCAAGCCGGCGCGCCTCGGCCTTGATCAGGTCGGGGTAATGCTGAAACGGCGCATGTGCAGACAACATGTCGTTGTAGGCCGTCACCATGCCAATGTTGGGCGCACGCTGCTCAACCACCTTCAATTTGTCGTTAGCCGGCAAGGCTGCCAACGCGTGCGCCACGTTGGCACAGCCCAGGCGCTGGACTCCCGGTGGGCGCTGCGCTGCCACATGAAGTTGGGTCAGATAAGCGCTGCGCGTGACCCAGCTGCGTTTGCGGATGCGCTGGGTTACAGCGTCGACAGAGGTATGGAGTTTCATCAATGGCATCCGTTCATGTAACAAAATTACATCAGCAATGGTAACCCAGGTCTCCCCCAAAAAGAAGGACTGATCGTTACCAATGGGTTACCAAGACAAAGTTGACGCCTGCGCGCCCGCTGGCGGTTTCTTATACTGCGCCCATGCAAAACATCGCCGACCTCCGCAAAAGTTACGAACGCGCCGAACTCAACGAGGAAGCCTCCCATGCCGACCCGCTGAAACAGTTTGAACAATGGCTCAACGAGGCGATCACCGCCGAGGTGCCCGAGCCCAACGCCATGACGGTGGCCACTGTCGGCAGCAACCTGCGCCCAAGCACGCGAGTGGTGCTGATCAAGGGATTTGATGCGCGCGGCATCGTCTGGTATACCAACTACGAGTCCCGCAAGGGGCTGGAGCTGGCCGGTAACCCTTATGCGGCGCTGCAGTTCCACTGGGTGGAGCTGGAACGGGTGGTGCGCATTGAAGGTGTGGTTGAAAAAGTCAGCGACGCCGAGAGCGACGACTACTTTCACAGTCGTCCGCTCGACTCCCGGATTGGCGCCTGGGCCAGCCCGCAAAGCCAGGTGATCTCGGGGCGGGGCGTGCTGGTGGCCAATGCCGCCCGTTATGGGGCGCAGTTTTTACTCAACCCGCCCAGGCCGCCCCACTGGGGCGGTTATCGGCTGAAACCGGACAACTGGCAGTTCTGGCAAGGGCGCAAAAGCCGCCTGCATGACCGGCTGCGTTACACCCTGCAGCCGGGTGGAGATGGGGTTGAAGTGGCATGGGTTCGGGAACGATTGGCGCCTTGACTGGCTGCTGCGCAGCGCCGTCATTCAGCCCAGAAGCCCCACCAGCGACATCACCAGTGTGATCGTTGCCAGCCCCAGCACCGTGGACACGGCCATGCTGGCGGTGACCAGTTCCTGCGCCACCTCATAACGCTGGGCAAACAAAAACACATTGGCCCCCATCGGCAAGGCAGCAGCCACAATCATCACCGTCAGCGGCAGACCCGACATGCCGAACACCAGTCCCAGCGCCGCCATGATCGCCGGCAAGGCCAGGTTTTTCAACACGCTGATGCCCAAGGCCTTTTTTAGGTGCTCACCCACCTGCACCTGGGTCAGGGTCGCCCCCACCAGCACCAGAGCCACCGGACCAAAGGCGCTGCCAAGCAGTTGCAAAGGGCGGTCCACCACCGAGGGCAGCACCAGTCCGGTCTGGGCAAACAACAAGCCAAGAATGATCGGCAAGGGCACTGGGTGGATGATGCCACCCTGGATGGCTGACAACACCGTCATGGCCATGTTGCGCTGCCCACCTACCCCACCGGCACGGTCCTCGCGGGCGGCCGCCATCTCCAGCACGATGGTGGACAGGGTGAGCAACACCAGTGCATGAACGGAAATCAGCGTGAACAGGGTGACCAGACCGGTTTGCCCATAAGCCAGGCCAATCAGCGGGATGCCAATCATCACCGTGTTGCTGAAGGTGCTGGCCAACGCCAGCACGGCTGAGCGCCGGTTCAGCCCCCGCCACAGCAACATGGCAGCAAACAACAACAGCGCGGCCACAAAGTACATGGCCACTGGCTGGAAGTTGAGCTGCTCCACATGCACCGTGCTCATGGTACGAAACAGCAGTGCCGGCGTCAGCACCATGAACACCAGATTGGACAGGTCTTTTAGCGACTCTGCCCGTATCCAATTGACCTTTCCCGCTATAAAACCAATAGCAATCAGCAAAACGACAGGAAGCAGCGCAGAGACAACCGGACTATTCACACGAGACCCAGGAGTTGACGAGTCCCGATTGTGTCCGAAAACACCTCTTCACCCCGTGGCGGGGTGAAAGCGATCAATGACAACCAGGCGAATACCAGCCGCCTGGAAAAAAAAACTGTGCCAGTTATTTGTCGGCCTGCGCGGCAGACTCGGCCATTTTTTTCTTCAGCACACCATAAGCCACACCCAAACCAACAATCGTCAAGCCAATAACGACAAAACTGGCGATGCCATAGTCAGTAGAAAAAAGATCTTGAATTGCTTTCATATTGCAGGTCCTAGTTAAATCAGCCCCAAAAAAACAAGATGACTGAGGGTTCGGACTATGCATCAGGCCAACGTCTGAAAACCTGATATTTATCAATTATTGTGCACTTCCGGCACCGAGCACATCACAGGCAGGCGCTGGATTTACTTCACCCCTGTGCCATCGGTGATCCGGTAATACAAGCCATAGGGGTCATCGGTCAGCACCGAGAACTTGCCCTCTACCACCACCGGCTCCATGGTGTATTTGACAGCACTGGAGGTGGTAACTTCCACCATGCTTTCGGGGCCACCGGGCACGCAGAAAGAACAGGTCAAAGGCACGGAACTCAGCAGGAAATGTTTTTGCCGCTCACCGGGCTCCAGCGGCATCATGAAACCTTGGATCCGCTGGACCTTGCCATTGAGCGCCTGCTGCTCCGGGTTGAAACGCGGGCGCGGTCCCTTGGCGCCGTCGCGCAGCTTGACCGCCGTCAGCAGGGACCAGGGCACCACATCGGTACGTTGCGGCAGCGGTTTGAAAGGGCTGTTGGGACTATGCACACCGGGCCCCGTCCCGCTGGGGATGCCCGCAGGGGCGCCGCCGGGGACGGGCGAACTGAGCTGTGCCAGCCCCCCCATCGGCAAGACAGCCAGCAGCAGCCCCAGCCAGCACACGCCAACCCCATACCACGCTCTTTTCTTGAACATCCCATGACACATCACGAAGCCCCTTTGTTGTCGTCTGGCAGATATTAATGCGTGTGCTTCATGCCGCAAAATTTGCCGATGGCCAAGCCTTTGCAGTCGAGCTGCAATTGTTTTTCACAAACCTCATCACTTTTGCCCGATGCCAGGCATTTGGCGGCGTTTTCATGCGCCAGCGCCATGGTGCGATGACGAGCGATGTCTTCCTGCGTCGCCTTATCCAGCGCAGCTTGCCCCTGAACAGGCTGAGCCGCTATGGATGTTGCAGCTGAAAATGCAGTAAACACGAGGGCTAGAGCCAAATTTTTCATAAATATTCCTGGGTTAACGAGACTGAAGGAGTTCGAGCACGCTGACCCGATACGCCCCCAGCGCAGGCAACAAGGCTGCGCCCAGGGCCACGCCCAACGCCACCGCAGGCACGACCAGTAAATCAGCGGGCCAAATCAGGCCCCCCACCAGCAAGGAGGTGTCCAGCTGCAAAAACCAGCCCAGTGCCGCGGCAAAACCCTGACCCAGCGCCAGGCCCAGCACCGCAGCCAGCAGCCCCAGCCACAAGGCCTCGCTGAGCAACAGGGCAGCCACCCGCGCGGGCGGTGCACCCAACATGCGCAGCAGCGCTAGATCCGCCCGGCGCTCACGCACCACACTCCACAGCGCAATAAACACACTCAAGCCAGCCGTCAGCAGCAACACGGCGGCAAAAGCCCGCAGCACGTCCGTCCCCAAGCCCAGCATGCTTAATAAGCGGGTGATTTCCAAAGCTGGCGCGGCAGCCTGCATTTCGGTGCTGGTATTGACGTAGCGCGGGAAACTCAGCGCTGCCAGCGGTGTCTTGTACTTGATCAGCGCCATGGTGACTTCACGCTCCTCAGCCATGATGGCGCGGTCCTCGTCGTCGACGGCGGTGTAATCCTCATGCACCTGCCAGACCGAGGCGGTATCGGTCAGGATCAAGCGGTCCAGCACACTGCCATTGGGTTGCAGAACTCCCACCACGGTGTACATGCTGTCACCATGCGCATGGCCACCAGCGCCCAGGCCGTGCGACCCAACAAACGTCTGCCCGAGCTGCAGCCCCAGCTTGCGTGCCACAGTCGCGCCCAGCACCACCTGCATCGGGCTGTGCCACAACTGCCCCTGCGCCAGTTGGGCACCGTAATGGCCGATGTAGGCGTGTGAGGTGCCCACAATGCGATAAGCCTGATAGTTGTCGCCCAGGCTGATTGGGATGAGGCTGGCCACCAGCGGGTTCTTTTCCAGCTCGTGCACGGCTGCCAAGGGAACATTGCCCGGCGGCACATCAATATGCAGTACCCCACTCAAAATCAATTGCATCGGGCTGCCTTTGGCCCCGACCACCACATCAATGCCGGCCAGATCGCGGTCAAACGCTTTGGTCAACTGATACCCCACCAGCAGCAAAAACGTGATTGACGCCAAGCCCAAACTCAACAGCAGCACATTGAGTACCGCCCCCAGAGGTCGAGACCACAGATAGCGCCAGGCGAAAAAAAGCGTTTTCATGCTCTACTTTTCATAGTGAATTGCGTATGAACTGCACGGGCACAAAGCCAATTTGCCCCGCAGATTCGGCGCTGATCAAAGCCGCCACACGGGCATCGTGACTGGCAATCACCAGTGTGGCCGCTTGCGCACGCGCGGTGGACAACAGCAGGCGTACAGCGTCAGCTGCTGCTTCATCGTCCAAACTGGCCGTGGGCTCATCGGCCAGAATCACCTGCGGCTCCAGCAACACGGCGCGCGCCAATGCCACACGTTGTGCCTGACCACCGGAGAGCTGTGCCGGCAGACGTGCGGCCAGCTCGGCAACCCCCAACGCCGACAGGGCTGCCTTGATACGCCCAGGTGCCTCAGGCTGACTCGCGGCCCACTGCGCCATGGCCAGGTTCTGTTGCACCGTCAGCGCCGCACTCAGATGCAGTTTTTGCGGCAAAAAACCAATGGTCCTGGCACGCCAGGCATCGGCCGCCATCCTGTTGAGTTCGCTCAATGACTGACCCGCCACCCACAAGGCCCCACTGGTCGGCGCCACCAGTGCCGCGACCAGCGCCAGCCAGGTCGATTTGCCGCAACCCGACGGACCACTGAGCAACAGCACCGTCCCCTGAGTCACATCCACGTCCGGGAAGACCAGCCTGGGGCCGTTGGCGTATTGATAAGTCAGACCCTGGCTACGGATCACGGTGCCACCGCCTTCGGTACAGCCGCCGCACCGGCGCAATCGGCACACACGCCACGCACCGCCAGATCCAGGCTCAGCCCCTGGTAACCAAGTGCTTGGAGCGCCTGCAGGGCGTTCTGGGCCGCGGCCTCCAGGTCCATGGCATTGCCTTGCAAGGCCCCGGTCAGCGGACTGTCACGATGGCAGCTTTGACACTCGAAATGCGGCATGGCTTTGACACTCTCAGGCATGGCCTGGTAACGGCGCACCCGTTTGGCATCCACCCGACACAACAGTAGACCGACCTGGGTCAGGCGGTCAATCAGGCGGTACAGCGTGACACGGTCCAGCGTGACACCACCTTCACCGACCCCATGCGCCGACTCAGCACTTTGCAGCGCTGCCTGCAACTGGGCATGGGTATAACTGGTGTCAGGATGCGACAAAAACCACCCCAGCACCAAACGCGCCGCCCCGGTACGGCGCAAGCCGTGGGCAGACAGCAGTGCATCAATCGGGTCCGGCTGCGCTGGGGTTGAAGTGGAAGCCATCTTGTTGAGTACCTACTTTTGTCCGAAATTATCGCAATTGAGTTGCGTTTGCAAATTATTGCAACCAAATTGCGATAAACTATACCGCAACTCAATTGCAGTATCTTGACTTGCCTGCGGAATTTTCCATGCCCGATTCAGACCACACCCATGATCCAGGCCATGCCGCCTCGCCTTCACATGATCATGCCCACCCCCACCATCCGGTCCCGGTGGGTTCACCGCCGATCAGCGGCGTGTTGGGATGGCCCGCCTGGCAGCGTGTGCTGGTGGTGTTGCCGCTGCTGGTCCTGCTGTGGCTGGCCGTAGGCTGGGCCAGTGCCGAGGTGCAGCCGTGGTGACGCTTGATAACCTGACGGTGAGTTACCGCCAGCACCCGGCTTTGCACCACATCAGCGGCCAGTTTGCGCCAGGGTCGTTCACCGCAGTGATCGGCCCCAATGGTTCGGGCAAGAGCACGCTGCTCAAAAGCATCATGGGCTTGTTGAAGCCGGCGGGTGGACAAGTCACGGTGACCCCGCCGCGCGCGCGCATCGCCTATTTGCCTCAGCTCAGCGAGATCGACCGCAGTTTTCCGATGTCGGTGTATGACTGCGTGTTGTTGGGTTGCTGGAGCCGCGTGGGTGCCTGGGGACGGGTCACGCCAGCACTGCAGAATCAAGTGGCTGCCGCAATTCACGAGGTTGGCCTGGAGGGGTTCGAGCAGCGCACGGTGGGCTCGTTGTCCAGCGGACAGTTTCAGCGGGTGTTGTTCGCCCGGCTGCTGGTCCAGGATGCCGAGCTGATCTTGCTGGACGAGCCTTTTACCGCCATGGATTCACGTACCACGGCCGCACTGCTGGCGCTGGTGCATCAGTGGCACGAACAAGGCCGCACGGTCATCGCCGTGCTGCATGACGATGCCCAGGTGTTGGCACATTTCCCACAGACCCTGTTGCTGGCACGCGAGCTGGTGGCATGGGGTAAGACCTCGGAGGTCCTGACACCGGTGCATCTGCAACGTGCACGCGCGCTGGCCGAAGCCTGGGATGACCACGCCGATATCTGCCACACGGACGAAGCGCCCACACCAAGGCAGGCGGCATGACGGCGACTCTGCAGGCACTGTGGGACCTGGCCGTTGGCCCGTTTGCCGAATTCGCCTTCATGCGCCGGGCGCTGGTGGCCACCCTGGCCTTGTCGCTCAGTGCCGCACCGTTGGGGGTGTTTTTGACCCTACGACGCATGAGCTTGCTGGGCGATGCGCTGAGCCACGCAGTTTTGCCCGGTGTGGCTGTGGCTTATATGTTGTTCGGCCTGTCCCTGACGGCCATGGCCGTGGGAGGTGTGCTGGCCGGACTGCTGGCCGCAGCGCTGGCTGGGCTGATCAGCCGTTTTACCCAGCTCAAGGAGGACGCCAGTCTGGCCGCCATGTACCTGGTCGCGCTGGCACTGGGGGTTACCTTGCTGGCACGCCATGGCACGCAGCTGGATCTGCTTCACATCCTGTTTGGCAGTGCACTCGGTGTAGATAGCACCGGTCTGCTGCTGGTGTCTGGCGTGGCCAGCCTCAGCCTGCTGACGCTGGCGGCCGGCTATCGGGGCCTGGTGCTGGAAACCTTTGACCCGGTTTTCCTGAGCGCCTGCGGCCACCGCAGCTGGGTCTGGCAACAGGGTTTTCTGATGCTGGTGGTACTCAATCTGGTGGCGGGGTTTCAAACCCTGGGCACACTGATGGCGGTGGGCCTGATGATGTTGCCGGCGGTGTCTGCACGGTTGTGGCACGACACCCTGAGCGCCCAACTCATCAACGCCAGTGTCCAGGCGGCGCTGGCCAGTCTGGCCGGGCTGCTGCTGTCATACCACCTGGACACCCCCAGCGGCCCCACCATCATTGGCTGCGCCGGGCTGCTGTACGTCCTGTCCTTGTTGCTGTCTCCCAGCGGTTGGCTGCCCAAATTGCTCAAACGCCCCCACCGCGTGGGCTGACCTCCCTTCATGTTGTTGTACGAAAGAGCTTGTTATGAAACGTCTGACCCTGCAACTGCTGGCCTGTGCCGCCCTCAGCCCAGGCTGGCTGCTGCCTTCCGCCAGCCAGGCGGCTGACAAGCTGCCGGTGGTGACCAGCTTCAGCATCCTGGGTGACCTGGTGCAGGCGGTGGGTGGTGATCGGGTTCAAGTGACCACGCTGGTGGGCCCCGATGCCGATGCGCATGAATTTGAACCGACACCGGCACATGCAAAAGCCATTTTGAAGTCCCGGCTGTTTGTCATCAATGGGCTCAACTTCGAGCCCTGGGCTTCCAAATTGGCCAAATCTGCTGCGTACAAGGGCAACACGCTGGTGGCCAGCCAAGGTATCTCAGTGCGTCAACTGCCTGCCAAACCGGGCCACGCGCACGCCGATACTGACCCTCACGCCTGGCAGGACCCTCGCAATGCGGTTCTGTATGTCAAAAATATTGCCAAATCACTCTCCAGTCTGGACCCAGAGGGCACTAGTAGCTATCAAAAAAATAGCGAGGCATACATCAAGGAACTCGAAGCGCTTGACGCATTTGCGCAAACCCAATTTGCCCCCCTCAACCCGCGCCAGCGTCAGGTGATTACTTCGCACGATGCGTTTGGCTACTTTGCCGCGCGATACCAGATCAGGTTCTTGGCACCACAAGGCGTATCGTCAGAGGGCGAGCCCAGCGCCAAGGAGGTAAGCCAGCTCATCCGCCAAATCCAACGCGACAAGATCAAGGCGGTGTTCGTGGAAAACATGACCAACCCCAAGTTGCTGGCGCAGATCAGCCGCGACACTGGTGTCACCCTCGGTCCCAAACTGTACGTGGACGCCCTCTCGGGCCCAACAGAGCCTGGCAACACCTATTTAAAAATGATGCGGTACAACGTGACGCAACTGGCAGCAGGAATGCGCCTGAATTGACGACGCTGCGTGTCTGGCTCTGGTCCAGACGGCTCACTCAAACATCACTTCCAGACCTTCCGTGAGCTGCAACAGTGGCGGCATGACCACCGGCTCTCCCTGTGGCAACAGGGAGGCCGATGCAGGGTTGCTCCAACCTGGGTTCAAACCCAGTCGCTCACCAACCTGGCCCGGGTAACTGGCCACCTGCGCATCTTCACTCAAACCCAACACCTCAACGCGTGCACGCCAGGCCCCCATATGGACCCAGGCAGCAGGCTCCGAAAAATCGGGCGACAGCAAGGGCTGGGGGATATGGCGCAAAGCCTCAATCAGCGGCAGCGGAAAATTCCAGATTCGCGCCAGTTCTGCAGACACCTCACCATAATGGAAACCAAAGGTGTGTACTTCCAGTTGAGCACGACCTGCATCCAGCACCCCCATCTGCTTGTCCAGCTGGGCCACCTCCTGGGGCATCACCATGTGCATTTGCAACTGGCCAATGCCGTGCATCAGACCCAGCGTGAAGACCATGTCCGAGTTGGCCTCACCATGCTGCGCCAACCAACGCGCCGTACAGGCGGTGTAAAGGTTGTAACGCCAGAATTGTTTGAGATCAATGCCGGGAACATGTTTGAACGCACCCGCCACACTGTTGCCCAGCACCAGGTTGCGTACCATCACAAACCCCAGCATTTGCAGGGCAGCCTCGACGGTGCCAATGGTGCGCGAAACATGGAAGTAAGCCGAATTGGCCAGCCGCAATAACTTGGCGCTCAAAGCCGGGTCTGCGGTCAGCTGGCCGGCAATTTCCCTCACCGACACATCGTCTGAACTGAAGCTGGCAATCAACTGCTGACCCACCTTCGGGATCGTGGGCAGTTTGCCGGGCTGGTCAATGAGGCTTTTCAGGTCCATGGCATCCTTGACTGTCTGTACTGAAGTTGATTATGACAGTGAGGCCCGCAGCGCAGCCGCCGATTCGTTGCCACTTTGCGCTGGATCAACATCGAACCTGATTGATGTCGGCACCCAGTGCCTTCGGCAGCCGCCTGAACTATGATGGAACCCGTTCGAATCCGCATCTTTTGGGGAAGCATCATGCCCGCCAACGCCACACCCAAACAAGCCAGCGTCACCCCACCTGCCCGCTCTGACAATGCTGCGGCCAAGGTGTCCAACGACTACTTCACCGATGCCATCCAGCGCACGGTGTTGTTTCTGGATACGCTGCTGGACCGTGGCAACAATTACCTGGAACACCTTGACCAGGGCACACCACCATTGCTGAAGTTCGAGCACGAAATGGTGATGGACGGACACTTGTTGCCCGAGCCCTGCAACTACGCCCTGCTACGCCTAGTGCCCCCGGAGGACCTGCCGGTCAATCCTCAGGCGCGTCCAGTGATTGTGGTTGATCCCCGTGCCGGGCATGGACCTGGGATTGGTGGCTTCAAGCTTGATTCCGAAGTGGGTATGGCCATGCGGGCCGGTCATCCCGTGTACTTTGTTACCTTCCGGCCGGAGCCGGAAGAAGGCCAGACCCTGTTCACCGTCATGCGTGCCGAGGCCCGGTTCATTGAAACTGTGATCGCGCGTCATCCCAATGAGACGGGTGCCCGCCCGGTGGTCATCGGCAACTGTCAGGCTGGCTGGGCCATGATGGCGCTCAATGCCTTGCGGCCCGAACTGTTTGGCCCGCTGATGATCATGGGTGCGCCGGTGTCGTTCTGGGCCGGAAGCTCCAAACTCAATCCCATGCGGTATTCGGGTGCCGCACTCGGTGGCTCCTGGCTGGCCTCTCTGACCGCCGATCTTGGCGCCGACCGCTTTGATGGTGCACACCTGGTGGAGAACTTTGAGCGCCTGAACCCGGCCAACACCTTTTGGAGCAAGTATTACAACCTGTGGCGCCACGTGGATACCGAGGCGGAACGTTTCCTGGAATTTGAACGCTGGTGGGGCGGCTTTTTCCGCATGACAGGGGCCGAAATTGAAGGCATTGTGGAGAACCTGTTTGTCGGCAACCGACTGGCACGCGGCACAATGATGGCCGACGGCCGGGCCATTGATCTGCACAACATCACCTCCCCGGTGGTGGTGTTTGCGTCATGGGGAGACAACATCACGCCACCGCCTCAGGCGCTGAATTGGATCATTGACACTTGGGGTGACGAACAGGCCATCGCAGCAGCCGGACGGACCATTGTGTACGTGTTGCACGACAGCGTAGGACATCTGGGCATTTTTGTCGGTGGCGACGTCGCCCGCAAGGAGCACGACCAATTGGTGACGTCTCTGGACATCATCGAAAGCCTGCCGCCAGGTTTGTATGAGATGAAGCTCAAGACCAAAGCTGGACTGGATCCCTTGCGATGGGAAGAGCTTGAACCCGGCGATTACACGGTGCACTACGAACACCGCACCATGCAGGACATTCTGGCGCTGAACCCGGAAGGGCGCGCCGAAGAGGCCATGTTTTCGACCTTGGCGAAAATATCCGAATCCAATGAACGGTTTTACAAAGCTTGGGTGCGCCCCTGGTTGAAGATGACCATCACGCGCCCCGCTGCAGATGCCCTGGGCAAGCTGCATGCGTTGCGCTTGCAGCGCCAGTTGCTGTCTGACGAGTCCCCGATCGCACCTGTCATTCGCGCAGCAGCTGTTCAAGCCAAGGCGCAACGTGTACAGGTTGATGACGATCACTACCTACGCCGGCTTGAACAAAAAATGGCCCAGCTCATCAGCGACACACTGAACCAGTTTCGTGAATCGCGCGATGCCGCGCTGGTGGAGTGGACACGCCTGGTTTTTGGCCACAAAGGACTGGGGGCTTTCATCCCGCCAGACACACCCGACGCCGATATCGCCCTGACACGGGCCATGGCTGAACTGGCCGCTCAGCGCCAATCTGCACTGGAACATATCACGGAGGGTGGTTTTGCCGAAGCCGTCTGCCGCATCGTGCTCGCCGGCATGGTGTCGGTAGGCGCTTTTGAGCGACGCAGCCTGCGCCTGGCACGCCTGCTGGCACAACTGCCACCACAAACACTGAAAGGGATGGGGACCTCCACCAACTGGAACAAGCTGCTCAAACAGCAGGCGCGCCTGACAGCAGTAGCCCCGGTTGAAGCGCTCAACGCGCTCGAACAGTTGCTACCTGATCAGACCAGTCGGGAAACCGCTTTGGCCATCTCGGCGGCCGTCATGATGATTGAACCCACATTGGCAAACCCACGCTCGGAAATCATCGAGTTTTTGATGGGAACGCTTGGAGCCGATCCCGACCGGGTGATTGAACTGGCGCGCCAACTCACTGCGGCGGTGGATGTCCCGGAGAAATCCGCCAGTGCACCCCGAACGCGCCGGACCAACCCGTCCCACGGCAAAACCTCACTCGCCCAAAAAAACACCGGCTGATTGACCGGTGCCTCAACCCCGAGCCAGTCTGGCAAAGGTTTGCCGAAACTTGGCGACCTTGGGGGCCGCCACGGCCATGCAATAACCTTGGTGTG
Source organism: Rhodoferax sp. (assembly GCF_028689305.1). GTDB lineage: Bacteria > Pseudomonadota > Gammaproteobacteria > Burkholderiales > Burkholderiaceae_C > Rhodoferax. The sequence continues at coordinate 40,174 of NZ_JAQTWM010000010.1, forward strand.
GATGACGCGCAAAATAGTCCTGGTGGTAGCTTTCTGCTGGCCAATAGTTGGCAACAGGCACGACCTCAGTGACGATGGGATGATGGTAGGTGCCGCTGGCCACCATCTCGGCAACCACTTGCTGCGCGATCAACTGATGTTCGGGGTCAGTGAAATAGATACCACTGCGGTACTGCGTCCCACGGTCATGGCCTTGGGCGTTGAGCGTAGTGGGATCATGGATGACAAAAAATATCTCCAAAAGCTCCCGCAAGCTGACCTGTTCGGGGTCAAACACCAGCTTGACCACCTCGACATGACCGGTTTGACCAGTACAGACCTGCTCATAACTTGGCTGCACAACATGTCCATTGCTGTAACCGGATTCCACATCAAGAACCCCTTTGACGTTCACGTAAACTGCCTCCGTGCACCAAAAACATCCTCCGCCCAATGTGATGGTTTGGGTATGAACTGCCATGTGGGTTCTCCTTGTAGACACCAGACAAACTCTGACCGCAGCATGGTACTGCGTGTAGATACGCTGGACCACCCGCGACGTTTCTCTCAAATTACCGTGAAATCCGTCGGGCCATGCACCTTGGCGTTGACATCCTCACGGGCAAACGCTTATATTAATAACCAGCCAGTCATTAACTTATGTCTTCACTCACCTCTACCGATCCTCCCCTGTTTGCCGGCCACACTCGACGCGAACGACGCAAGGACGCTCGCCCGGGTGAGTTACTGGCGGCGGCCTTGGATTTGTTTGTAGAAAAAGGTTATGCCGCGACAAGGGTGGAAGAAGTTGCCAAGCGTGCCGGTGTTTCCAAAGGAACGCTGTTTCTGTATTTTTCCAGCAAGGAAGAGCTTTTCAAAGCCGTTGTGCGCGAACACATTACTGGCCGTTTTGCCCAGTGGAGTGACGAAATCGAAAATTTCGAAGGCAATTCACAAGAAATGCTGCGTTATTGCCTGCACAGTTGGTGGGAACACATCGGAGCGACTCAAGCATCGGGTATCCCGAAGTTGATGATGAGTGAAGCAAGTAACTTTCCTGAATTGGGTGCCTTCTACCAAGCTGAGGTGATGCAACCTGGCAAAGCACTGATTGAGCGTATTCTGCAACGCGGTATAGAACGTGGCGAAATCCGCGCCATGGATTTGAAATACGGGGTTTACATGGTGCTGGCCCCGTTGCTGTTTCTGGCCATGTGGAAACATTCTTTTGGCACCTGTTGCGGCACGCTCGCTCAGATTGAGCCTGAAAGATATCTGGAAACACAGCTTGACATGTTGTTGCTGGGTTTCAGCACCGACAGCGCCCGCCCTTCCCTTTCCCTGAGCACCTGATGGCATGAAACCCTGGATCAAATGGAGCATTGCTGGCGTGGTTGTCGCTTTGCTGGCCGCTGGCACCCTGCGTACCCTGTCGGCACGCCAAGCCAAACGAGCGACCCTGGAAACACAACAGATCGCACAAAAAACCCAGGTGGCGATCCAACTGATGCCGACCGATCTTGTGCAGGTCAAAATGCTCGACCTGCCTCACAACATCGCTGTATCGGGTTCTGTCAATGCTGCCCAAACAGCTTTGGTCAAGGCACGGATTGCGGGTGAATTGCAGGGTTTGACGGTGCGCGAAGGCGACTCCGTCAAGGCTGGACAAGTGCTGGGCCGGATTGACCCCACCGAATCCGAGGCTCGTCTGCGTCAGGCACAGCAACAAGCCCAGGCTGCCAAGGCGCAGGTGGATATCGCTCAGCGTAGTCATGACAACAATGTGGCATTGGTAGCACAAGGTTTCATCTCCAGCACGGCGCTGGCTGCATCGCAAGCCACTCTGGCAGCCGCCCAGGCTACCCACGCGGCCGCCCAATCAGCAGCGGATATCGCCGTCAAGAGTTTGAACGACACCGTGCTGCATGCGCCGATTGCCGGACACATCGCACAACGATTGGCGCAAACTGGTGAACGTGTCGCCATAGACACGCGAATTGTTGAAATCATCGACCTCAACCATCTGGAACTGGAGTCAGCGCTGAGTCCAGAGGATGCACTCCAGGTCAGGGTAGGCCAGAAAGCAATGTTGCGTGTCGAAGGGAGCACACAACCGATATCAGCCAGTGTGGCACGCATCAACCCCAGTGCCTCGGCAGGAAGCCGCGCCGTACCGGTCTATCTGACCATTGCTGCTGGCTCCGCACTGCGGCGGGGTCTGTTCCTAGAGGGCACGATCTCTACCAGAACGCTGCACACACTGGCTGTGCCCTTGAGTGCGGTACGCACAGATAAACCCAAACCCTATGTCCAACTGGTGCGGGACAAACAGGTGCAGCATGTCAATGTGGAGATGGGCATGCGCAGCCAGATAGACGAGCAAACCATGGTCAGCGTCAAGGGCCTGCCGGAGGGGTCAATCGTCATTGCCGGTACTGTCGGTCTTTTGCGTCCTGGCGCCTCGGTCAACGTCACGGTTCCAGAACAAGGAGCCCGCTGAATGTGGTTCACCCGTGTCAGCCTGAATAATCCGGTTTTTGCCACCATGATGATGCTCGCCCTGGTCGTACTGGGCCTGTTTTCGATGCAGCGGTTGCAGGTTGATCAGTTCCCCAACGTCGACTTCCCAGTCGTGGTCGTCATCACCGATTACCCCGGTGCCTCGCCAGAAATAGTCGAAAGCGAAGTCACCAAAAAGGTTGAGGAAGGTGCCAATACCATTGCTGGTATCAATGCCCTGACTTCACGCTCTTATGAAGGTCAATCGGTTGTGATCATCGAATTCGGCCTGCACATGGATGGCCGCAAGGCGGCTGAAGATGTGCGAGAAAAGGTGGCCTCCATCCGCCCCACACTACGCACCGAGGTGAAAGAACCACGGGTGTTGCGCTTTGACCCAGCCAGCCGTGCTATCTGGTCAGTGGCAGTATTACCTGACAACAGCGTCCAGGGCCAGACCATGAACCCGGTGGAGTTGACCAACTGGGCCGAACAGGTGCTCAAAAAGCGACTGGAGAACGTGCGCGGTGTTGGTTCGGTGACACTGGTCGGTGGTAGCAAGCGCGAGATCAATATCTATTTGAATCCCCAGGCGCTGGAGGCTTTTGGCATCACGCCAGATCAGGTCGTCAATGCCGTGCGCAGTGAGAACCAGGACTATCCAGCAGGCAGTATCCGTTCAACCGAACAAGAGCGCGTCATCCAGATTGCAGCGCGGGTACAGCGCCCGGAAGACTTTGGCCGGATCATCATCACTCGCAAAAATGGTGCCCCGGTGCGGGTAGATCAGGTTGGCAGTGTCAGTGATGGTGCCCAGGAGATCGATAGCCTGGCGCTGTACAACGGCCAACGTACCCTGCTCCTCAACGTGCAGAAGTCACAGGACGAAAACACCATTGGTGTCGTTGACGCTTTGAACAAAACCCTGGAAGGCATCCAGCAGACCTTGCCGCCCGGTGTCAAACTGAACCCCATTACCGACGGTTCCCGGCAAATTCGCGTGTCCGTGTCCAATGTGCGCCAAACACTGATTGAAGGTGCACTGCTCACGGTGTTGATCGTGTTCCTGTTCCTTAATTCCTGGCGATCCACCATCATCACAGGACTGACCTTGCCGATTGCACTGGTCGGTACGTTTTTCTTCATGAACCTGCTGGGCTTCACGATCAACATGATTACCATGATGGCGCTCAGCTTGTGCGTCGGTCTGCTGATCGATGATGCCATTGTGGTCCGCGAGAACATCGTGCGCCATGTGCAAATGGGCAAAGGTCCATTCCAGGCGTCAATGGACGGCACCCGTGAAATTGGTCTGGCCGTGTTTGCCACCACCTTGTCCATCGTGGCCGTGTTTTTGCCCATTGGTTTCATGGGCGGCATCATTGGCAAGTTTTTCCATGAGTTTGGCCTGACGATTGTGGCTGCGGTGCTGATCTCGATGTTTGTCAGCTTCACCCTTGACCCCATGTTGTCAAGCATCTGGCACGACCCAAGTATTGAGGCCCACGGCAAGCACCATGCGCCGGTCAGCTTCTACGACCGTTCTGTAGGGCGCATCACGGCCCTGTTTGATCATGGCACCGATGTGTTGGTAGAGATTTACCAGAACATCCTGCGCTGGGCGCTGGCACACAAGCTCAGCACCATCACTTTGGCCGGGATGATTTTTATTGGCAGTATTTTCATGGTGCCTCTGTTAGGCACTGAATTTGTGCCCAAATCCGATTTTTCCGAAACGAATCTGACCTTCAACACCCCGGTGGGCTCGTCACTGGAAGTAACCGAGGCGCGCGCGCGCCAGGTTGAAGCCATCATCCGATCTTTCCCCGAAGTACGCTACACCCTGACCACCATCAATACCGGCAACGCGCAGGGCAAAATCTACGCCAGTACCTACATCCGGCTGGTTGATCGCAAGCTGCGTCAGCGCGATGTGGATGCCATGTCGGTAGCCTTGCGCCAGCGCCTGCGGCAGGTACCTGGTATCACCGTGACCCATGTGGGATTGCTGGATCCGGTGGGTGGGCAGAAACAGATTTCCTTTTCGATCCAGGGAGCCGACATGGACGAACTCTCGCGCCTGACCACACTGGCGCTGGAAAAAGTCAGGGGCATTCCCGGTCTGGTCGATCTGGACTCTACTCTGAAACCCAACAAGCCCACTTTGGATGTCCAAGTACACCGAGAAGCCACCTCCGATCTGGGCTTGAGTGTGGCGCAAATCGGTAATGCGCTACGTACACTGGTAGCAGGGCAAACTGTAGGCAATTGGCGCGCTCCGGATGACCAGACCTATGACGTGAACGTGCGTCTGTCACCCCAATCACGCAATCAAGCGGAAGATCTGGCTCATCTGCCGTTTGCCCTCGGGACAACAGCAGACGGCAGTGCCCGTGTGGTGCGCCTTAACCAAGTCGCCAGCGTCGTGGCTTCGTCCGGTTCCAACCAGATCAACCGGCGCGATCTAACCCGTGAAGTGGCCATCACCGGTAATGTGGCAGGCCGCTCGGCTGGCGAGATATCGGCCGATATCAAACTGGCGATGGACAGCATCGTCCTGCCACCGGGCTACAGCTACAAGTTCAGCGGTTCCACCAAGGACATGGGTGAGGCCTTTGGTTATGCACTGTCGGCACTGGTGTTGGCGGTGATCTTCATCTATATGATTCTTGCCAGTCAGTTCAAAAGCTTTTTCCAACCACTGGCGCTGATGACTTCGCTACCCCTGACCCTGATCGGGGTGGTGTTGGCGCTGCTGATGTTCAACTCCACGCTGTCCATGTTTTCGGTCATCGGCGTGGTCATGCTGATGGGTTTGGTGACCAAAAATGCCATTCTGCTGGTGGACTTTGCCATTCGGGCACGCGACCTCAAGCACGACGCAGAAGGCAATGAAATACCTGGTTTGTCACGCCAGGAAGCCTTGCTGATGGCTGCACGGGTACGGTTGCGCCCTATTTTGATGACCACCCTGGCGATGATTTTTGGCATGGCGCCGCTGGCATTTGCGATGTCGGAGGGATCTGAAATGCGCGCGCCCATGGGCCAGGCGGTCATCGGCGGCGTCATTACGTCATCTCTGCTGACCTTGGTGGTGGTTCCAGTGGTGTACTGCTACATGGATGACCTGGCGCAATGGCTGCGCCGCCGATGGAATCCCTCAGCCAAAACACCGCCACATGCTCAGGCCTTTGTTCCTACGCCAGCTAAAATCGAAAAAGTCCGTTAACATACCCCCTGGAGTACCAAAATGAATTTGCATAACGTCGAACAAGCCCGCTTCAACATGATTGAACAACAAATTCGCCCATGGAACGTGGCGGACAGTGCGGTACTGCAGTTGCTCTCGACGGTCAAACGTGAAGACTTTGTTCCTCTGGTGCACAAATCCTTGGCGTTTGTTGATATGGCCATACCGTTGCCAGGTGAACAGCTCATGCTCACGCCCCGCATCCAGGCACGCCTGGTTCAGGATGCGGCCGTCAACCCCACCGACAAGGTACTTGAAATTGGTACTGGCACTGGCTTTACCACTGCTTTGCTGGCGCATCAAGCCCAGCGGGTGATTTCACTGGAAATCAACCCGGAGTTGGCAGACATGGCGCGCACCAATCTGCAACAGGCCAACATTCACAATGTCGAAGTACGCCAGGCTGACGGTGTCAATGGCGCAGCGGCAGACGCGCCATTTGATGTGATTGTGCTGGGTGGTTCCGTGGCCGAAGTACCGCCAAACCTGCTCAATCAGCTCAAGGTTGGTGGACGACTGGTGGCCATTGTGGGTGACGAGCCCATCATGCACGCGGTAACCATCACCCGCACCAGCGAAACTTATTTCAAAACCGATGAGAAATGGGACGACAACGCCCCACGCCTGTTGAATTTTCCAACTTCCCCCGCTTTCAGGTTCTAACCATGATCACTCAAATCCGCCCCTCCCAACTACCAGCCTGGCTTGAATCCGTGCGTGGTCACGGTAGTCCCGTGGTGTTGGATGTGCGTGAACCCGCTGAGCTGCAGATGGCCAGCATCAAGGCAGATGGATTTGAATTGATCACCATCCCGATGGGCGTGATACCTCCTCGGTTAGCTGAGCTGGACCCCAGTCAGCCGATTGCCTGCATCTGTCACCATGGTGGGCGCAGTATGCAAGTCGCGGCTTTTTTGAAGGCGCGTGGCTTTGACCACGTTGCCAATATCACCGGGGGTATCAACGCGTGGGCAGCGGAAGTCGATCCCACCGTGCCACGCTACTGACACTGCAAGCTGTTACGCCTCTTGATCTGTCTGTCATCTGCCCATTTTTCTGCCACATCATGAATACTATGCGCCTATCCTCCCTCTCGCTGGCTCTCTCCGCCGCGCTGGCGCTACCCGCGCAGGCCCAAAGTCTGGTGGATTTGTACCAGGCGGCAAAAGCCTTTGATGCCAACTACCAGTCGGCCAAGTCACTGTACGAAGCCAATCTGGCCAAAGGTGAGCAGGCCCAAGCAGGGTTGTTGCCCAGTGCCAACCTGGCCATGGGAGTGAATCGCACCAACATCTCCAGCGATATGGCGACATTTGACCGCGGCAGTTACGGTAATCAGAGCGCCACACTGAGTGCATCACAACCGTTGTACCGACCTGCCAATAGGGCTACTGCGGAACAGGGGAAAAAGCAGGCAGAACTGGCACAGGCTCAGTTGACAGCAGCAAGCCAGGATTTGATCGTACGTGTCAGCCAAGCCTACTTTGACGTACTGGCTTCCCAGGACAGCCTGAATTTTGTCAAATCGCAAAAGACGGCAGTGGCCGAACAATTGGCTTCAGCCAAGCGGAATTTTGAAGTCGGTACCGCCACCATTACCGACACACGTGAGGCGCAAGCTCGATATGACTTGGTACTGGCACAGGAAATCGCTGCAGACAACGATTTGCGCGTGAAGAAAATCGCCCTTGATCAACTGACCGGCAAAACGCCTTCCACCCCAAAGGCCATGCGGCTGCCAGTCAACCTGCCGGAAATCGCACCCAATAATGTGACACCGTGGGTGAACCAGTCAGAAGACATTCACCCTTCGGTTCAACAAGCCCGTTTGGCATTGGAAGTCGCTCAACTGGAAACCCAGAAAGCCCAGGCAGGCAACAAGCCGACACTGGACTTGACCGGCAGCTACAACATCACAAAAAACAACGGAACCTCCAGCACAACGCTGGACTACCGCAACAATGTCGCAGCAGTGGGGCTGAGCTTTAACCTGCCGCTGTTTGCTGGCTACGCCATTCAGAACCGGATCAAAGAAACACTGGCACTCGAAGACAAATCACGGTCCGACTTGGAGGCCGCCAAGCGCGGTGTGGCGCAAGCCACTCGCAGCGCTTTTTTCGGTGTGCAATCCGGCCTGGGTCAAGTCAAGGCCTTGGAAGCGGCCGAAGCGTCCAGCCAAAGTGCACTGGATGCCACCAAGCTGGGTTATCAGGTTGGCGTGCGCATCAACATCGACGTGCTCAACTCCCAAAGCCTGCTGTTTGACACCAAGGCCAAGCTGGCCAAAGCACGCTACGACGTGCTGGTAGGCGGCTTGAAACTGCGTCAGGCCAACGGCTCGCTCAAGGAAGATGACCTCGCAGCCATCAATGCGCTGCTGATCCCCTGAATTGGCCAATGCCTCCGTGAGAGGCTGATACCCCACGACACGCCGAGTCAGCTTGGCTTGTGAACCTGTTCGCGATCCAGCTGACGTCTCGCGTGCTCCAAAAACAAGGGGTGGTGAATTGCACTGCCATTCACCACCCCTCAGCACATGCGAATCAGAGTGCCGTAAAGAACCCGATAGCCACCAGCGTCAATAATGTCAGCCCGATAACAATCAGCACAAATCCCAACACCTTGGACGCAGCCAGCTTGCCAGGTGACGGAGCATCCACCAAGCGACTTTGTAGCTCACCACTATCCAGCAAGCGCTGGTATTCCAGCGGATGCTCATGCTTGAATTCCTCGACAGAGAAGGTTCCGGTGAACATCACCACCTCCAGCGGGAATTTGTCGGGCCGGAAATGGTTGTTAAAGAAGTGCACAGTGAACAGAAACACCACGGCAAGGAAGGCTTCTTCAGCGTGGAAGATCGCTGCCACGTTAAACACCCAGCCTGGCAGGAAGGCGCCGAAGAAGTTGGGCAGCCACATGATCAAGCCACTCACACCAATGATGGTCACCCCCCAGAACGGCGCCCAATAATCAAACTTCTCCCAATAAGTCCAGCGATCAAATTTGGGCCGTGGACCCTTGCCAAAGAACCACTTGAACATCCCCAACATGTCTTGAGCATCTTTCAGATTGGGAACCATCGAATTCGGCCCAAAGAACTTGAAGTTCTTCCAGTCACGGACGATGCGCCACCCCATATAGAACAGGTGCCAGAAGAACACACCGGCAAAAATGACCGCATTCACCCGGTGGATGGTGCCAGCAATGTGTGGTCCCCCCAAGGCGCTCATCAACGGTTGTGCCCACGGCGAGCTCGGGTAGAACAGTGGGATACCGGTCAGTGTCAGAATCATCAGACTCAAGGCAAAAGTGATGTGGGCCGCACGCCAGATCGGGCTGAAGCGCTGAATATGCTTGCCCGCAACGCCGACAGGCAGTGCATCAACCTTGATGTGCGGCAGGGTACTGCGCACCCTGCGTTCTTTCCATTCACGGTAGAACCACAACAAGGTGTGTAACCAGAAAAACGCAAACGTCCCCACCAGCAGTTGCACCATGATCTGCCAGGCGACCCAAATTTGCGGGTAACGCTTGAAGTCTCCGGCATGGCCATGCGGCTGGAAGGTGGCAAAACCCGCAGGTGCTTTGGCCAAGTCCTTCTTGCCACTGTGGCACGACTCGCAGGTCTTCAACCGGTTGTTGGCATGCACCATGGACTTGGGGTCATCGACCTTCAATATCTTGTGACTGCCATGGCAGTCATAACATTTGGCGGTGTAAGCGTAACCCAGCGTACTGATCTGACCATGATAAGTAGCCTTATAGGTCTTGAGATTTTCTTTGTGACAAGAGCCACAACTCTGCGTAACGGCCAGCTTGAAGGGGTCCACCGAAGAGTTGACGATGTCATGGACACCATGGCAGTCCGTGCAAACAGCAGCCTTGGCATTCTTCTTGTCCAGAACCTCCATACCGTGTACGGAACCAGCATATGCCTCCAATTGATCCTCGTGGCAGCTTTGGCCACAGTTATTGGCAATGTTCAGACGCCACTGCGCATATTGAGGTGACTCTTTGGCCGGAACGTTGAAACTATGGGTGTCATGACAGTTGTCGCATGAAGCATTCGGCCGGGCCTTGTTGTCCTCACTGGGGCGGGCATGAAAGGACTGCTGGTAGGCTGTTATGTTTTTAGCCACAAATTCAAGTTTGGGTTTGTCCTTGGCGGTGCCCGCTTTTTGTACCTGCTCCCACAGCGTCTGATGACACCCCGCACAATCCACCTTGGCCAGCTTGAGTGCCGGATCTTTGCTGTGGGCATTGGCTTTTTCCGCGTTGTCTTTGATATCTGTATGGCAGGCCACACAGCTCATGCTAGCGTGCACGCTCTGCGCAAACTTGTCAGGAACCACGGCATGCATCTCACGCGGCCTGCCTTCAGCGCCGGCTATTTCCAGCTTGCCCTTTTTGCCATCATGGCAACTCAGGCAAGTGGCATTGTCCAGTTTGGTGCCAGCAGTTGCGGACGCTACATCGGCGGCCATAACCGGCACACTCAGGCAGGTGCCCAATAACCAGACCAATCCACCCAGCAGATGAGAAGATGTCAATCGCATGATGCGTTACCGTAAAACAAAAAGATATGGCCGCTATTCACAGGGAATGCGGCCAAGAGGTTGCGACATTCGGTACCGGCAAATCACTGGGACAGAATCCAGTCGGCCAGGTTTTGCTGGACTTTCGGGTCCTTGCTGTCAAGCATCTTGTGTTCGACTTCCTTGCCGTCAGAGGTCTTGACCATACCGCCAGACGTGAAATTTTTGATGGCCTTGGCCTGACCATCAGGCTTGCCTTTGTATTTCTCAGCGATCTTTTTCAATGATGGGCCTTTTTTGGCCTTATCCACGGCATGGCATTTTGTGCAGTCGTTGTCCTTGAACAAAGCCTGTGCCGCAGCAGCATCCACTGCCGCTTGAGCCGGTGTCAGGCTTGCGAGGGTCAATACAACAGCGCTACTGACGAGAGTGACGGATGATTTGAACATTTGGAAGACTCCTGAAAAACATGCTGCACTCAGCACACAAAAACGAACCATCATGAATGGCAAGAAAAGACCTATTCACCCAAGGTGATACCAGGCCTTAGTCATATCAATCCCTGCCTAGAACTTGTAAATGTAAGACACCCCCAGGAAGGTGACAGATTGATCTGGATTCATGCCCACCGTGGTGTTGTCCTGGTACACGAACGCACGTCCGTTATTCGTCCATGACCATTCCCTGAGCTCAGCACGTTGGTGAATCAAGCTGAAGCGGATATCGGCATTTTTACGCAACGCATATTTGCCATACAGATTCAGAGTGGTACTCTGGTAGCTCACGTCCGGCACACCGATGGCAGCTTGGGCCAGATTGGCGGCCGTCGGAGCAGTCCCCGTCACACCAGACGCAGCTCGCAGCCCGTATTTGGTAGTGTCATTGAGATAGGTCAGCTGCGCCCCCACCTCCAAATTGGAGGAAATGACACCCTTCACACCCAAACCGATACCATCACTGCGAGTTTCCAGATCCGCCATATAGCCGGTACTATGGTTGATTTTCTGGTTTTGTGTCCCTTGAGACAGGTAACCATTGATCTTCCATTTGTCCGTCACGGCAAAGCTGGCGTCCAGGCTGTATTGCCGGGTACTGGACTCCAGCCAGCCCTTTTGCCCGGCAACGGGATTGAATGCTGTGGCATTCTTGTCCTTGCCGTCTTCCACATTGAACTGCACTTCCACCTTGTCATTGGGCATCCAGTTGGCAGACAGCTTGATCTTGTCGCGATCAATATCCACCATGTTCATCGGGAAAGCATTACCGGCATTGAGCGCAATGAATTGGCTAGCCGAGCCAGTTTGGCCATAACCCAAGCCCGCTGCCACAAAAGCGGCACTGTTGCTCAGGCTGGTCCAGTCACCACCAGTGCGCTTGCTGTTGGAATACCCGACCGAACCCGTGAGTGTTTCAGACATGCTGCGACGCAATTCCAGCCGATACCCCTTCTCGGTGTTTTTGGCACGCACAGCACCCAAGCCAGCCAGCTCTTCCTCGGTGATCGACACCGGAACCGGCCGGTCATACGAGCTGTAGTCCAGTCCAATCGTGCCACGCAGATCGACAGGCAGTTGGTAACTGGCCTCCAGCTTTCCGACTACCTTGGTCGATGACGCCAGATAGTTGTACCAAGACCGATTGACATAGGTCGCCGGCGTGGTGGCCGGGACCACCGCCCCGCCTTCCACGTTGTAGAGCGCTTCGGTGGAAGAATCCTTCTTGTCTTCATACCGTACATTGGCCAGCAGGCTCAATTTGGGCATGGGTCTGGCCGTCACGCCAAGCTGAACCAGCTTGGTGTCCACCACACCATTCAGGCTGGTGACCCCGGCAGGCGCATTGGTCAGCCCATTGGCCAGGAAATTGTCATCCTGCGTGGCATGGGTATAAGCCACCTTGAAATTGCCCTGGGTGGTTGGCGTAAACCGGTAATTGCCAGACACATAAAACTGGTGTGCCTGATTGTCGGGCTGCAAAGCGATTGGGGACTGCAGCACATTGCGCAAACTGGTACCACCCCCTGCAATATTGGTCGTGGCCGGAGCCAGGGTGCTGAGCACCCCCAGCGGATTATTCAGGCTGTTTGGCACGGCGGCCGTCATATTCCCGTTGGCATTGGTGAAAAACGAACCGTAATACCCGGCACTCACGCTAAATTTTTGATCGTGGTAATTCAACCGGGCTTCAATTTGCCGTGTGGTGGTATCCACCGGCTCGGGCAACAACAACAAGGCCCAGGTCTGATTGGTGGCGGTCTGCGTGTTGGTGCACACATAAGCCGCACAGGCGTAACCAACGCCGTAGGTGCGGGCCCCTGTCTTGGTCTCATTGCGAAACGCCACTTCAAACTGCAGGTTCTTGTTGAGCCATTTTTCGCCACTCAGACCCAAACCAACCCGTTTGAGCTTGAGGTCATAGTCCTGCCCGGTACCCGGCGTTGCCAGACGCACCACCGAAGGTGTGGTCGACCCCAGGCCGACCATACCCGTGTTGATGGTACGAATTTCATGATGCACCAACTCGGAATAGTCAGCCCCGAGCTTCCAGTTACCCTGATTTTCGTAGGAGACAGAAAGATCACGGTTGTCAAGGCCGAGGTTGTTGCCCTTGATGTAGAGCGAAGTGCCTGTGGCCTCATCACGCTTGTTGATGTCCAGATCCACCTGCAAGGTGGTGTCGTTGTCACGCAGGCCGTTGTATTGGCCCATCAGTGAACGGTCCTTCTGGCTGCCACTCGAAGCCCCCACCCCCACGCTGATCGAGCTGGTGGGTTGGGTCAACTGAGCGATTTCAGCGTCATCCGCATACGCTGGTGCATAGGCGGCCAGAACGGCCAGAGCCAGAATTGATTTACTGAACCCAAAATACTGCTGACTGGTTTTCATGATCATCAGCCTTTCTCAACGGAAGTTGAACTGGGGAGTCGGGTTGGTCGCGGCAGGGTTGTTGGTGCCATGAACCTGCGTGTGGCAATTCATGCAACTACGCCCCTGGGTCAAATTGGTCGTGCTCTTGCCCGACTGGGTTGCCGTGTTGGGTACGGCCTGAGCACCCAGCAACTGCGGGATAAATCCGCCGTGTGGGGTATGACACTGATGGCACAGGAAAGGTGCACGCACTTTCAGCAGATTTTCAACCACCGTCCCATGCGGGTTGTGGCAATTACCGCAGTCTTCACTGACCGGCTCATGGTTGTGCACAAACGGGCCACGTTTTTCCATGTGACAGGTGTAGCAGGTCTCCACCACGCTGTCACGTTTCATGAGCTTGGGACCCACCGAGCCATGCGAGGCGTGGCAATCCGAACAACCCATCTTGCCTTCAGGCACCGGATGGCGCGAAGGTTTGCTCATTTGGACACGCTGCTCCTTGTGGCAGCTGTAGCAAACCTCGGGCTGGGTCTTCTTGTCACGCACCTTGTCATTGGCGGTGTGAATCTGATGACACGACGTGCAGGCCACGTCCTTGGTCTGGTGGGCGCTGCCCTCCCAATGGGAACGCTTGGCATCACTCTGGTGGCAGCTCAGACAGGCCTGGTTTTTTGTCGCTGCCGGAGTGGTCGACCCCTTGGTGAACTGGTTATCAGCCTTGGGCGGTTTGCCGCTGCCGCTGTAATTCAGGTGCTTCTCGCTGGCACCATGACAGTCGGTGCAGGTGGGCGTGCGTCCATCCGCCTTGACACCATGCCGGGTCTTACCGATCGCCAGTACCGATGGGTGCAAGTCCAGCATCGTGGGCACTTTGTCGTCCGTCTCATCATGGCAACCTGTGCATTTGGCGTCGCCCTTCAGGATCAGATCCTTTGGTGCCGCCGCAGCCGTGGCTGGCGCCGCCTTGACCACATCTGCGGCGAAGCCAGAACCCGCCGCCAGCGCCGCACCCAACACAGCGCCCTTGAGGGCTGTCCAGAACAGCCTTCTGATTTCAGCATGATGTTTCATAAACAAACCCTTTACATTGGCTTTACAAGGAGAACTGGCGCGATGTTAATTCCGCACCCGTCTTGTGGGAATATATTTTTAATTGTTCCAAGCACTTGATTTAAATCAAAGACGAATAAATAGCAAATTAGGTGAAAACCCTAGGTTCGTCGTTCATACATGACCAACATCAAGAAACGCCTTGATACCCAGGATTCACGGTCAAAAGCCGACAAGATAGTGATTCAAGGCAGCGGCTTGACGAATGGCGGCCCCTTGATGTGCTTGCGCAAATTGCCCTGCTGCCAAGCGGGTCTTTGACAATTCATCGTTGTCAAATGGCAACGCACTGGCGACGGTCACCGCCTGCTGCAAATTGATGGTGCGCAGTGCGGCGCCAGCGGCCAGCGCCTGCTCGGCAGCCTCGGCAAAGTTGAAGGTGTGTGGCCCCATCACCACCGGACAGCCACAGGCCGCCGCTTCGATCAGGTTCTGGCCCCCCAAGGGCTCGAAACTGCCGCCCAGCAGGGCTACATCTGCCAGACCGTAATACAACGCCATTTCACCCAAAGAATCCCCCAACCAGATCGTTGGCCCCTGGGGCATCGCACCAGGTCCCTCTGGCGACCATTGGCAGCGCCGTGATACGGCAAAACCCTGCGACTGAATCAGCTCAGCCACCGCCTCAAAACGCTGCGGATGCCGCGGCACAATCAGCCACAAGACTTGGTTTACTATAGATTTTGTAGCAACCAAAGGTTGATTCATGTCGGCTAGAGGCCAAAATTCCTTCAAAATTTGCAACAGGGCCAGTTCCTCCCCCTCACGCGAGCTGGCCAACATCACCACCGGTCTGCCCACACCCAGACGCCATTGGCGCCCCAGGGCCAGCTGAGTCTGATCGGGCGTTGCATCAAATTTGAGGTTGCCCAGCACCCCACGCACTGGTGCGCCCAGTTGGGTCAACCGCTCGGCGTCCGCTGCGGTCTGCGCCCAGACTGCGGCCAGCCCGGCATAAGCTGGCCGCGCCAGCCAGGCCAGCCGCTGCGCCTGTCGCAACGACTTGTCACTCAAACGGGCGTTGACCAGCACCAGCGGTACACCCTGACGGCGACACAAATGAACCAGGTTGGGCCAGATTTCGGTTTCCATCAGCACCCCCAGATCCGGCTGGAAGTGCGCCAGAAAACGCTGCGCGGCACCGGGTGCATCCCAAGGCTGCCAAGTCTGCAGATCCCCGGGCTGCAGTAGCTTCTGCCCTTCAGCGCGCCCGGTGGCCGTCCCGTGGGTCAACAACAGCCGCATGCTTGGCCATTGGGCGCGCAAGGCCGCAATCAACACCGCCGCCGCCCGGGTTTCGCCCAAGGACACGGCGTGCACCCACACCGTTGGCCCGTTGTGTGGCGCCACCGCTTGGGTGTAATGGCCAAAACGCTCGTCGATGGCATGCAGGTAACCGGCCTCCTGCGCGCCACGGCGGCACAGCTTGCGCCGCAGCAGTGGCTGCGCCAGCCACATCAGCAGGGAATACAGCCAGCGCATCACGGCGAACGGAGCGTGGCCGACACGGACAGCCATGCCTGCCAGACCGCCTCTACCGACGGCGCAGGCTGGGCAAACACACTGCATTGCCGCGTCCCGGCCAGTGGTCCGGTCCGCCAAGCGGTGTCAAAGTTGTAAAGCTGCACATGCGGCAAGTCCAGCGCCACCGCGATGTGGCTCAGGCCACTGTCCACCCCGATCACACCGGCGCAGGTCGCCAGGGCATCCGTCAGTGCATCCAGTGCCAGCATCGGCCAGACCTGGACATGGTGCAACCCTTGCGCCAACGCCAAAGCGGCCTGCTCCTCAGCCGCATTGCCGTGCGGCAGAGCCACACCGTAACCGGCCTCATCCAAGCGCTTGGCCAAGGCACGCCAGTGGTCCAGCGGCCATTGTTTGTCAGCCCGGGAAGTCCCATGCACCAGGGCCACCACCCCTTTCAGGCCGGTCCTGAATGCTACGTTTTTCATAGCATCAGGTGCTTGTTCCATGTGGGCCAGAAGGCCAAAATGCATCAAGGAAGGCAGGTGGTAACCCAGTGCTGCAGCACACAGTGCGCGAGAACGTGTCACCGCATGGCTGTGCGCTGGCATGGGCAGCGCCACATCAGCCACCCAGCGCGCCGGTGCCTCGAAGCTGGAGCCTTCGGTCTGGTTGGCCAGGCCGTAACGCCGGCCATCCGGGTTCAAAGACGCCAGCCACGACACCAGCGCCGATTTGCTCAAGCCCTGCAAATCAATCACCGCGTCATAAGACACCTGCTGCAGTTCGGCCTTGAACAGTTGCCAGGCCTGGCGGGTGTCGCGGCTGAACATGGCCTTGCGCCAGCGCCGCAGATCGCAGGCGATCACCCGGTGCACGCCTGCACAACGGCGCACCAGCGGAGCAAACCCGCGCTCCACCACCCAGTCGATCTGCGCGTCGGGCAAGGCCCGGCGAATGTCTTGCACCGCCGGCATGGCATGCACCACGTCGCCAAGCGAAGACAGCTTGACGATCAGGATCTTCAATGCGCCGCCTCGTCCATCACGGCATCGGGCTTGACTGAACGCAGCAGCGCCAGCATGTCGGTCTGGATGCGTTGCAGCGCCTCGGGCGTGTGACCCTCAAAACGCAGCACCAGCACCGGTGTGGTGTTGGAGGCACGGATCAGCCCAAAACCATCGGGCCAGTCCACGCGCAGGCCATCAATGGTGGTGACCTGTGCCGGCGCCGCAAAATCAACCTGTGCCACCAGCTGGTTCACCAGCGCATGGGGTTCGCCCTCGGCACAGGCTACATTGAGTTCGGGCGTGCAATAACTGCTGGGCAGGGCATTGAGCACGGCGTTCGCATCGGGTGACTGGCTCAGGATTTCCAGCAGGCGGCAGCCGGCATAAGTGCCATCGTCAAAGCCGTACCAGCGTTCCTTGAAGAAGATGTGGCCACTCATCTCGCCACCCAAGGGCGCGCCGATTTCTTTCATCTTGGCCTTGATCAGCGAGTGCCCGGTCTTGAACATCAGCGGCACCCCACCGGCCGCTTCAATCGTCGGCGCCAGGCGCTGGGAACACTTCACATCAAAAATGACGGTGCCGCCAGGCACACGCTTGAGCACGTCACGGGCAAACAGCATCATCTGCCGGTCCGGGTAAATGGTGTTGCCGTCCTTGGTAACAATGCCCAGGCGGTCGCCATCACCATCAAACGCCAGGCCGATTTCCGCATCACCAGCCTGCAGTGCGGCCACCACATCACGCAGGTTCTCGGGTTTGCTGGGGTCGGGGTGATGGTTCGGAAAGTTGCCATCCACCTCGCTGAACAACTCGGTCACTTCACAACCAATGGCGCGCAGAATGGCCGGTGCCGAGGCACCAGCAATGCCATTGCCCGAGTCAACCACAATCTTCATCGGCCGCGACAGCTGGATGCCCCCGACAATGCGCGCCTGGTAGTCAGCCAGCACATCCACCGAACGAATTCGGCCGCCACCGGCCAGCTCCCAGGTTTCACGCGCCATCATGTCGCGCAGCGCCTGAATCTCATCACCATAAATGGCACGCCCGGCCAGCACCATCTTGAAACCGTTGTAGTCCTTGGGGTTGTGGCTACCGGTGACCTGGATGCCACTGGCACACACCGTGCTGGCGGCAAAGTAAAGCATCGGCGTGGTGACCCGGCCAATGTCAATGACATCGATCCCAACCTGCATCAAACCACGCATCAGCGCCGTGCTCAGAGCCGGGCCGCTCAAGCGTCCGTCCCGCCCCACCGCCACACTGGCCTGCCCTTCGCGGCGGGCCAGCGTGCCAAAGGCGCGCCCCAGCGCTTCGGCCATGGCCTCGTTGACGGTGTCGGGCACCACGCCGCGAATGTCATAGGCCTTGAAAATGGACGCTGGTAACTGCATGCAAACCCCCTTGAAACGAGATTGGATATGGATTGTGTGCCCAGGATTGTAGGGTCGGGTTCAGCCACAGCCACATGTCCGAAAACGGCCAAAAATGGGGCACTGCCAGAGGGTCAACACACCTATCATTCAGGGCATGTCCAACCGCACCCACTCCACGTTTGACGATGCCTGCTACCTGGCATTGAAGGCGCGTGACGCCCGCTTTGACGGCTGCTTCTTCACCGGCATCACGTCCACCGGCATCTATTGCCGCCCAGTCTGCCGGGTGCGCACACCCAAACGGGAAAACTGCCGTTTTTTCCACCACGCCGCGCAGGCAGAACAGGCCGGGTTTCGCCCCTGCCTGCGCTGCCGCCCCGAACTGGCCCCGGCCACCCAGGCCGGGGCTGTCCCGGCCTGGTCAATGCAGGATGCGTCCAGCATCCTGGCGTTGCAGGCGGCGCGGCTGATGGACGTGTCCGCTGACAACACCCTGGTCAGCGGCAATGTGGCTGCACTGGCGCAACGGCTGGGCATCAGCGACCGGCATTTGCGCCGCATCTTTGAAGCGCAATTTGGCGTATCCCCATTGCAATACCTGCAGACCCGTCGCCTGCTGTGCGCCAAACAATTGCTGACCGACACGCGGCTGCCAGCCGCCCAGGTGGCGCACATGAGCGGTTTTGCCAGCGTGCGGCGTTTCAACGCGGCATTTGTTGGCCACTATGGCCTGAACCCAACCCAACTGCGCCGCACTGGCGCGGCGTCAGTCCAGAGTGGCCAGCCCGCCAGCATCCAGGTCCGGCTGGCCTATCGGCCGCCCTACGACGTCACCGCCATGCTGCAGTTTCTGGAGACCCGGCAGATTGCCGGGGTCGAGCAGGTGACACAAACACCCCAACAGCAAAGCATTGCCCGAACACTGCGCGTGTCGCAAGGCCAGCAGGTTGTCACCGGCTGGCTGATAGCCCGCTTTGATCAGGCCCATTGCCGCGTGATCCTGACGGTCAGTGACACCCTGGGCGACGTGCTGCCACAGGTGATGGCCGCCGTGCGCCGCCTGCTGGACCTGGACGCCGACCCCAGCGCCATCAACCAGGTATTGCACGATGCGTTCCCTGACGCTGACGGGCTGCGCCTGCCCGGCACGGTCGACGGGTTTGAGCTTGCGGTGCGCGCGGTGCTGGGTCAGCAGATTTCAGTGGCCGCAGCCCGCACACTGTGTGCCCGGTTGGTGGCCCGTTTTGGTGACCCCGTCAGCACCCCCATCGCCGGGCTGAACCGCTTGTTCCCCAGCGCAACCACCCTGGCCGCCGCCAGCGGGGACGCGCTGGGCCAGTTGGGTATCGTGCGGCAACGGCAAGCCGCCATCCAGGCGCTGGCCCGGGCCGTGGCCGAACAGGGCCTGTCATTACATGCCGGTGCCGATCTGGCGCAAACCCAGGCCGCCCTGCTGGCCCTGCCCGGCATTGGCGACTGGACGACCCAGTACATCAGCATGCGCGCCTTGGGCTGGCCAGACGCCCTGGTCGCCGGTGACGTGGCGTTGCAAAAAGCGCTGGGAGTACGCGACCAGCCACAGCCAGCCCGTGCGGCGCAGGCAGCGTCGCAGGCCTGGCAACCCTGGCGCAGCTACGCCGTGATCCGGGCCTGGGCTGGGCTGCCGACAGCCGCTCCGCCCAAGGCCACACCGACGCCACTTTCACTATCAATTTAATAGCTTATTAAATATATTCCACCTGGGCTAGAGACCAAAATCATCATGAAACTTCCCCCAAATACAGTTCAAACCGATTACGCCAGCCCCATGGGTCGGATGCGCCTGGCCAGCGCCGGCCAGCAACTGGTCGGGGCCTGGTTTGACCATCAGGCGCATCTGCCCGATCTGTCCGCCTGCCCAGTCGAGCCACAACAGCCCGTCCTGTTGCGTGCCATCGAGCAATTGACACAATACTTTGCCGGCCAACGTCGCGCGTTTGACTTGCCGCTGGACCTCTCCTGCGGCACGGTTTTTCAGCAAAGTGTGTGGCGAGCGCTGCAAGGCATTGCGCCCGGCAGCACCTGCAGCTATGGCGCACTGAGCGCCCAAATTGGCCGACCGGCTGCGGTCCGCGCCGTTGGCGCTGCCGTCGGGCGTAATCCCTTGAGCATCATCGTGCCCTGTCACCGGGTGATTGGCGCCAACGGCAGCCTCACCGGCTACGCCGGTGGTCTGGAACGCAAATCAGCCCTGCTGCAACTGGAGAAAACACATTGAACACCGCCCCTCACGCCAAACACTGGTTACCTGAATTCATCCTGCTGGCCGCTCTCTGGGGCGCATCGTTCCTGTTCATGCGGCTGGGCGCGGCGGAATTCGGTGCCCTGCCCACCGCCGGTGTACGCGTCAGCATCGCCACGCTGGTGCTGCTGCCACTGCTGCTGGTGCGCGGACAGTGGCCGCAGTTGCGCCATCATCTGGGCAAAGTGGCGTTCATGGGCATGTTGAACTCGGGCATCCCATTTGCCTGCTTTGCCTACGCCCTGCTGAGTATCAGCTCCGGTCTGTCATCGCTGCTCAACGCCACCGTACCGCTGTTTGGTGCCCTGGTGGCCTGGGTCTGGCTGAAAGACCGGCCTCATGGCATGAAAATCATCGGGCTGCTGATCGGTTTTGTCGGTGTGACCCTGCTGGCCTGGGACAAGGCCAGTTTCAAGCCCGACGCCTCCGGCCTGTCCAGCGGCTGGGCCATCGTGGCCTGCCTGACCGCCTGCCTGTGTTATGGCATTGCCGCCAGTTACACCAAACGCTATCTTGGCGGCGTGCCTTCGCTGGTGGTGGCAACCGGCAGTCAGATCGGTGCGGCCATCGGCCTGGCTCTGCCCACCTGGTGGCTCTGGCCCGCCACCCAGCCTGGCCCGACCGCCTGGATGGCGCTGGCTGCTGTGGGTGTGCTGTGCACCGGGCTGGCTTATGTGCTGTATTTCCGACTGATCGAAAAAGTGGGAGCCGCTGGTTCGTTGACCGTGACCTTCCTGATCCCGGTGTTCGCCGTGTTTTATGGCGCCATTTTTCTGGGTGAGACCGTGACCGCCTGGATGCTGTTGTGCGGCGCGATCATTCTGTGCGGCACGGCACTGTCGGTGGGGGTGCTGAGGTTGTGGCGTTAACGGGCCGCGGGCGCTCAGCAGGCGCCCCCGCCCCCAATGCAATGCACAGCACCAAAGCAAAAAGCCCTGTAATTCAATGAACTACAGGGCTTTTAAACTGGCGGAGCGGACGGGACTCGAACCCGCGACCCCCGGCGTGACAGGCCGGTATTCTAACCAACTGAACTACCACTCCTGG
>NZ_JAQTWM010000166.1 GCF_028689305.1 Rhodoferax sp.
GACCCACGTCAAACTGCAGACCGCGGCGGAAATCTATCTGGTGAATGGCGCCGAATGTGAACCCTTGCTCAAGGTGGATCAGCAATTGGCCGTCAAATATGCCCATCAACTGGTTCGGGGCCTGCAGTTGGCCATGCAGGCGGTCGGGGCGCGTGAGGGGATCATTGCGTTCAAGGCCAAGTATGTGGAGGCGATTGCTGCCGTGCAGCCGCTGCTGGCGTCGAACATGCGGATCCACATCCTCAAGGACATCTATCCGGCTGGCGACGAGGTCATCACCATCTGGATGGCGACAGGGCGGCGGGTGCCGCCTGCCGCGCTGCCCAAAGATGTGGGGGTGGCGGTCAACAATGTGCTGACCCTGATCAATCTGGCCCGTGCCGTGGACGACAACGCGCCCGTGGTGGACCGCACGCTCACCATCTCGGGTGCGGTGTCCGACCCGATCACGGTCACGGTGCCGATTGGGACGCCGTTGCGTGAGGTGATTGCGCGGGCCGGGCGTGTGACGGTTGACAACCCCTATTTTGTCAATGGCGGGCCGATGATGGGCAAGCTGGTCCCGTCGCTGGACCAGCCGGTGACCAAAACCACCGGGGGCATCATTGTCCTGCCGCAGGACCATGTCGTCATTCGCCGGCACCGCCAGCCGATGCAGGATGTACTGGCCGTGGCGCGCGCTGTGTGTGAGCAATGCAATCTGTGCACCGAGTTGTGCCCACGGCACCTGATTGGTCATGAGTTGCATCCGGCCTTGATTGTTCGCTCGGCCAATTACCGTGACATCGGCAAACCCTCGGTGTTGTTGTCGGCACTGACCTGCTCCGAGTGCGCCATTTGTGAGCAATGGGCCTGTCCGGTGAACATCTCACCCATGCGCATCAACGTGGCGCTGAAAGCCAAATTCCGCGCCGAAGGTGCCCGCTATGTGGGTGACCTGCGCCCGCTGGACCCGATGGCCGAGCACCGTCTGGTCCCGACGTCCAGACTCGTGACCCGGCTGGCGATCGCGGCCTATAACAAAAAGGCCCCGTTGGACGAATCGGTCAGTCACCCCTCCCGCGTGGTGTTGAACCTGCGGCAACACGTGGGTGCGGCCGCCGTGCCTGTGGTGCAGGTGGGTGACACGGTGCAGCGCGGGCAGCTGGTTGCCGAGATCCCAGTGGATGCCCTGGGGGCACGGGTCCACGCCAGCATCAGCGGTCGCGTAGAAGAAGTCTGCGCCCAGTTCATCTCCATCACGCATTGAAAGCCTCACATGAGCCATCACGCCATAGGTCTGGTTGAATTCACCAGTATTGCCCAGGGCATTGCCGCCGCCGATGCCATGGCCAAAACCGCCAACGTTGAAATCCTGATCGCCAAGAGCATTTGCCCGGGCAAATACATTGTCATGATTGGTGGTGACGTTGCCGCCGTCAAGCAGTCCGTCGACGTGGGTACGACGCAGTGCCCAGAGGTGGTGGTGGACAGTTTTGTCATTCCCAATGTGCACCCGTCGGTTCTGCCGGCCATCAGTGGTGGCACCCACATCGAGAACGTGGCCGCGGTGAGTGTGATCGAGACCTATTCGGTGGCCGCCACCATTGAGGCGACCGACGCCGCTGTGAAGGCCGCATCGGTCGAACCCATTCGCATGCACCTGGCTTTTGGCATTGGTGGCAAGAGTTATGTGGTCCTGACCGGTGAAGTGGCCGATGTGATTGCCGCCACCAACGCTGGCTCGGCTCTTGCTGGCGACAAGGGTTTCCTGGTTTCACAGGTCGTCATACCGCGCCCGAGCCGGCAGTTGATCGACCAGCTTCTTTGAGGGCGGACAAAGACCTGGTGTTTGTGCGTCCTCAATCGCGCGAAAGCGCAAATCGTCTCTGCCGGGTATCAACCGGCGGAGTTGTTCATTCAGTCTCAAAAGGAACCTTGCGTATGAATCCACAACATAACCCAGGCTTAAGCAAGTCCCTGGGCACATTGGAGCTTTGGGGTATTGCCGTTGGTCTGGTTATTTCCGGAGAGTATTTCGGTTGGAGTTATGGCTGGGCTTCGGCCGGGACCATTGGTTTTCTGGTGACCACATTTTTTGTGGCGCTGATGTACACCACATTCATCTTCAGCTTCACCGAGCTGACCACCTCGATCCCACATGCTGGTGGACCGTTTGAGTACAGCCGACGGGCTTTTGGCCCCACGGGGGGATACATTGCCGGTTTTGCCACGCTGGTTGAATTTGTGTTTGCGCCACCGGCCATTTCCTTGGCCATCGGGGCCTATGTCAATGTTCAATTCCCGGCCCTGGATCCCAAACTGGTTGCGGTGGGCGCTTACCTGGTTTTCATGGTCTTGAACATTCTGGGCGTTCACATCGCTGCGATGTTTGAGCTGTGTGTCACGCTGCTGGCCATTTTTGAGTTGTTGGTGTTCATGGGGGTGGTGGCACCCGGCTTCTCCATGGTGAACTTTGTCAAGGGCGGCTGGGCTGGCCAGGATGGTTTCAGCATGGCGGCGTTCTCGGGCATCTTTGCCGCCATTCCGTTTGCGATCTGGTTCTTTCTGGCGATTGAAGGTGTGGCGATGGCCGCTGAAGAGGCCAAGACCCCGCGACGTTCCATTCCGATTGCCTATATCGGTGGCATTTTGACGCTGGTAATTCTGGCCACCGGTGTGATGATTTTTGCCGGTGGTGCTGGTGACTGGACCAAACTGGCCAATATCAACGACCCACTGCCACAAGCCATGAAGCTCATTGTGGGTGAAAACAGCGGCTGGCTGCACATGCTGGTGTGGCTGGGTCTGTTCGGGCTGATTGCGTCGTTCCACGGCATCATCCTTGGCTATTCCCGCCAGATCTTTGCCTTGGCACGGGCAGGTTATCTGCCTGAGGTGCTGGAGCGTGTTCACCCCAAACGGCATACGCCCTATGTGGCGATTCTGGCCGGTGGCGTGGTGGGCATTGCCGCCATCTTCAGTGATTCATTGATCACATTTGGTGGTCAGTCCCTGACGGCCAACATCGTGACGATGTCCGTTTTTGGCGCCATTGTGATGTACATCATGAGCATGCTCAGCCTGTTCAAGCTGCGCACCACTGCACCTCATATGGAGCGTTCCTACCGGGCACCGTTGTATCCCCTGTTCCCGGCCATTGCGCTGATCGGGGCGTTTGTCTGCCTGGGGACCATGATCTATTACAACGCCTTGGTGGCGGGCCTGTTTGCTGGTTTGATGGCTGTGGGGTATGTGTATTTCCTGACGACGCACAGTCGTCGGGCCGAGATGCTGGCTGCCGCTGGCAGCG
>NZ_JAQTWM010000090.1 GCF_028689305.1 Rhodoferax sp.
GGGGTTCGGCCATGACGCGGGCAATGATGTCGGTGGTGCCACCCGGGGCAAACGGTACCTGCAGCTTGATCACCTTGTTGGGGTAACCCTGTGCCAGGGCGGTGCCAGAGGCCATAACCAACAGACCTGCAGCGATAAGAGTTCGACGATACATGGGCAAAACACTCCTGAAAAAGCAAAACCAGCATGGTACCCCCCGTGAAGCAGCTTGCGGTGCCGATGGCGACCTAGGACAAACCCGGATCCGTTCGTACCGCGCGGTGGCGCTGGCTGGTATTCTTGGGTGGTGAACTTCGCCCAACTGCTTTTCCCCGACTTTTCCCTGATCCTGATCGGCTACCTGGTTTGCCGCTTCACCCCGCTGAACCGGCCGGTGTGGACGCAGGTGGAATCACTGGTGTATTTTTTGCTGTTCCCGGTGCTGCTGTTCCAGTCCATCACCCGCAGCCCGCTGGACCTGGGGGCGGCCAGCAACCTGGTCGGTGCCGGCTGGGCCCTGGGCCTGGGAGGCATTGCCCTGGCCTATTCGGTGCCCTACTGGCCGGGACTGCGGGGCCATATCGCCTTGCGGCAACACGCGGCCAGCGCCCAGGTGGCCTTCCGCTTCAACTCCTTCATCGGGCTGGCGCTGGCTGACAAACTGGCGGGCACCCCCGGGCTGCTGGTGATTGCGCTGCTGATCGGGGTGAGTGTGCCGCTGATGAACATTGGTGCGGTGTGGCCGATGGCCCGCCACGCCCAGCGCGGCTTTTTCCGGGAGCTGGTGCGCAACCCGCTGATCATCGGCACAGCCAGCGGGCTGGCCGCCAATCTGCTGGGTCTGACCATTCCCGGCTGGCTGGAGCCGACCGTGAGCCGCCTCGGCGCCGCCTCCCTGGCCTTGGGCCTGATGGCGGCGGGCGCCGGCATGCAGCTCGGTGCACTCAACCACGCCAAGTTGCTGGCCGCTGCCCTGCTGCTGATCCGGCACCTGCTGATGCCCTTGCTGGCCCTGTTGCTGTCGCAGCTGTTTGGGCTGAACCCGGTGCAGACCACGGTGTTGCTGATGTTCTCGGCCCTGCCGACGGCGTCAAGCTGTTATGTGCTGGCAGCGCGCATGGGTTACGACGGGGCTTATGTGGCGGCACTGGTGACGCTGTCCACCGTGCTGGGCATCGCCAGCCTGCCGCTGGCACTGGCGCTGGTGCCGTGACGGCCATCCGCGCCAGATAGCTATAAAATCAATAGCTATCGACGCTTATTCCAACCGGGCTAGAGGGTTAAAACACCAATATGCTGGGCCAACGCCCAGGCCACATGCTCACGCACCAGGGCGCTTGGGTGTTCGGCCCGCTGCGCCAGCGCGGCGGTCAGGACGGCGGGATCCAGCGCCGGCTCGCGCGGCTGTCCCGGCGCGGCGCGCAGGGCATTGCCCAGTGCCACGGCGATGTTGCGCAACCAGCGCTCATGGCCGATGCGGCGGATCGGGCTGCCTTCGGTCCGACGCAGAAACTCGGCTTCGCTCCACCCCAGCAAACTCACCAATTGGCTGTCGGCCAGACCGGCGCGGGCATCAAAATCGGCCAGCACACTGCGCTGGGCAAACTTGTTCCAGGGACACACCAATTGGCAATCGTCGCAACCGTAGATGTGGTTGCCCATCAGCGCACGCAAGTCCAGGGGAATCGGCCCGGCGTGCTCGATCGTCAAATACGAGATACAGCGCCGGGCGTCGAGCTGCTGCGGCGCAATGATGGCCTGGGTCGGGCAGACGTCGATGCAGGCGCGGCACTGGCCGCAATGCGCACTCACCGCAGCGCTGGGCGGCAGCGCCACATCGACAAAAATTTCACCGAGAAAAAACATCGAACCCGCCGAGCGGCTCAACAGCAAAGTGTGTTTGCCGCGCCAGCCCTGGCCACTGCGCGCGGCCAGTTCCGCCTCCAGCACCGGGGCCGAATCGGTGAACACCCGATAACCCAGTGGCCCCAGGGCGGCGGCCAGTTGCTCACTGAGTTTTTGCAATCGGCTGCGCAGCACCTTGTGGTAGTCCCGTCCGCGGGCATACAGCGACACCACGGCTTCACCCGGCCGGTGCAGGCGGCCCAGTTCCACCGCCTGCCAGTGTGCCGGTGTGGCAGCGGGCAGGTAGTCCATGCGGGCGGTGATCACACTCACCGTGCCCGGCACCAGTTCGGCCGGACGCGCACGCTTGAGGCCATGCGCCGCCATATAGGCCATGTCACCATGAAACCCCCGGGCCAGCCACGCGGATAATCCGGGTTCTGCCGCTGACAAATCCACGCCAGCCACACCAATTTGGGAAAATCCCAGCGCCCGCCCCCAGTCCTGGATTCTGGAGACCCACTTGCTGCCATCGATATGTGTTCTGGAACTGTCCACCTGCCCATTGTAAAAACCGCGTTGTGGCACAACGAACAAGCCACGCATGACTTTGCCACCGCGCTGGCGGCGCAGGACGCGCTGCGCCAGGCCTTCATCGAGCTGCGGGGAGACCTGGGTGCCGGCAAAACCACGCTGGTGCGTCACCTGCTGCACGCGCTGGGCGTGACCGGCCGCGTCAAAAGCCCCACCTACGCGGTGGTGGAGCCTTATGAGCTGCCCGGACTCAAGGTCTGGCATTTCGACTTTTACCGCTTCAGCGATCCCCGCGAGTGGGAAGACGCCGGCTTTCGCGACATCTTTGCCAGCCCGGGCCTGAAACTGGCCGAATGGCCCGACAAGGCCGCCGCCTGCCTGCCGCCCGCTGACCTGGTGCTGCAGTTGCAGGTGATCGACGACGATGTGCGCCAAGTGACCCTGACGGCACAAACCGGCATCGGGCTGGCGCTGTTGCCGGCCCTGAGCGGCAGCGGCGCATCCGCACCGGCGGCAACACCATGAAACGCCGCCAACTTATCCAGCACGGTGTGCTAGTGCTGCTGCTGGGAACCCAGCAACTGGCGCGCGGCGCCACCATTCTGGCGGTGCGGGTCTGGCCTGCGCCGGACTATTCCCGCGTGACGATCGAGTCCGACACGCTGCTGAGTTTTCAGCAAAATTTTGTGGCCGACCCACCGCGCCTGGCCGTGGATGTGCGCGGCATCGACCTGAACCCGGCGCTCAAGGAGCTGGTGGCCAAGGTAGGTGACAACGACCCCAACATCCGCGGCATCCGGGTCGGGCAGTTCAGCCCCGGTGTGGTGCGGCTGGTGCTGGATCTGAAACAACCGGTGGCGCCGCAGGTGTTCACCCTGCCGCCGATTGCGGCCTATCAGCACCGGCTGGTGTTTGACCTGTATCCGAGCCAGGCCATTGATCCGCTGGAGGCACTGATTGCTGGGCAGCTCAAGGACAAGCCTGCTGTGGCGGCCACACCGGCTCCGGTGGCCGACCCACTGGGCCAACTGATCGCCCAGAAAACCGCTCCAACACCGGCCGCCGCGGGCCGTAGCAGCGCCCCCGGCCAGGCCACATCCACTACAAATTCAGTAGCTACAAGTGCAATCAATACGCGGGCTGAGGCCCAAAAAAGCCTAAAACCTGGTGACATCGGCAGCCGCAGCCCGGCCAGCGCGGCGGCGGCGACAGACCGGCTGATCATCATCGCGCTGGACCCCGGCCACGGTGGTGAAGACCCGGGGGCCATCGGCCCGGCCGGCACCCGCGAAAAGGACGTGGTGCTGCGCCTGGCGCAGCGGCTGCGTGAACGCATCAACACCAGCGTGGTCAATGGCAACGCCATGCGGGCGTTCCTGACCCGTGATTCCGACTTTTTTGTGCCGCTGCATGTGCGTGTGGACAAGGCGCGCCGGGTGCAGGCCGACCTGTTCATCAGCCTGCATGCCGACGCGTTTTTCACGCCACGCCCACAGGGTGCCAGTGTGTTTGCCCTGAGTGAGGGTGGCGCCTCCAGCGCCACCGCACGCTGGATGGCCGCCAAGGAAAACAAGGCCGACCTGATCGGTGGCCTGAACGTCAAGGCCAAGGATGCCCAGGTCAAACACGCCCTGCTGGACATGAGCACCACCGCCCAGATCAAGGACAGCCTGCAACTCGGCGGCGCCATGCTCGGCGAGATCAAACGCGTGGGCAAGCTGCACAAACCGAGGGTGGAACAGGCCGGGTTTGCCGTGCTCAAGGCGCCCGATATTCCGAGCGTGCTGGTCGAGGCCGCCTTCATCAGCAACCCCGATGAAGAAACCCAGCTCAACAGCGATGCCTACCAGGAGCAACTGGCCGATGCGCTGATGCGTGGCATTGAGGCGTATTTCTCGAAAAACCCGCCGCTGGCGCGCAACCGCAGCGTTTAGAACTTGTCCGCCAACCATCCGGGGTCGCTGGCGAACACCACCGACGACTGCCGCTGCAACACCTGCGCGCGCGACGGCGGCACACAACCGCGCTGCATCACACAGTAGCTGGCGCTGGCAATGGCCTGGCGCAGCAGGTCTTTGGCGACTGCCGCCGACACCGGCTCCGCCCCCCAGCTGGTCGGCAGACCATGCTGCAGCAGCGCCGCCACCAGCCCGGCCAGAAAACAGTCCCCGGCGCCCACCGTGTCCACCACGACCACGGCCTGTGACTCGCGCGCCCGAAACAGCTGGCCGTGCCGGGTCAGCAACACCGCCCCGGCACCGCCCAGCGTCAGGGCCAGCACACAGGCGCGGCTGGCCTGCAGCAGGTGCTGCGCCTGGGCCAGGGCATCGGCACCGGGCAGGTTCAGGCTGGCCAGGTCTTCGTCGCTGGCCTTGATGACGTCGGCGTACTGCAAGGCTGTCATCACATGGCGGCGGTACGACTCCAGATTCGGCATGACCGAGGGGCGCAGGTTGGCATCCACCACCACGGTGCGCCCAGCCTGGCGCTGCGCCGCCAGCCAAGGCAGATAGGTTTCGGCGTCGTCCGGCGACAGCGCCAGTGCACCGGTGCAGACCAGCGACAACTCGTCGGCCTGGCGGCAAGCCTGCGTCAACGCTGCAGCACTGGTGGCACGGTCAGCCACCCCCTCGCGGTAAAAGGCGTAGTCAGGGTGTCCTTGGGCATCGACATTGACCACCGCCAGCGAGGTGACCTGTGGCACTGCCTGCGGCACCGCCAGTTGTGCGCCGTCCTGCCGCAAGGCGCTGGCCAGCTGACGGCCAAAGCGGTCCCGGGACAAAGGGTTGAGGTACAGCGTGGGGACACCCTGGCGCGCCAGGGCCCGTGTCAGGTTGTAGACGGCGCCGCCCAGACAGGGCTCAAAGCGGCCGTCAGCACCGGCAATCAGGTCAATCAGGGCCTCACCGGCGGTCGCCACCCGGGCAGAGCAGGAAACATGCGGCAGATCAGGGTTTTCCATAACTAAAACAACTTGATTTAATAACAACGACAGGACTATAGTCCAGCCACGCTGAACGAACAAGCGTAATTTCCCGCAGTACCCACCGCAGGAAAAAATGAGTCACCCCAAGCAACCCGGCCCCAAGCCTGCAACCAACGAGGACACGACATGAAACTCTCCACCCAATTGATTCTGAGCACCCTGACCCTGGCCACCAGCGCCGCCTTTGCCGCTGATCAGCCCGTGATCGGCCTGATCACCAAGACCGAAACCAACCCCTTCTTCGTCAAGATGAAGGAAGGCGCGCAAGCCGAAGCCAAGAAAGCCGGCGCCAAGCTGATGACCGCCACCGGCAAGAAAGACGGCGACACCGCCAGCCAGATCACCGCGTTGGAAAACATGGCCGCTGCCGGGGCCAAGACGATCCTGATCACGTCCACCGGCGATGCCATCATTCCGACCGTGAAAAAAGTGCAGGCCAAGGGTGTGCAGGTGATTGCGCTGGACAGCCCATTTGAAGGTGCCGATGCCCTGTTTGCCACCGACAACTACAAAGCTGGCGTGCTGATTGGCCAATACGCCAAGGCCGCGTTGGGTGGCAAGCCCGCCAAGATCGCCATGCTCGACCTGTTCCCAGGCCACCCGGTGGGCGCCCAGCGCCACAACGGCTTCATGAGCGGCTTTGGTCTGAAGGCCAATGACGCCAAGTCCAACGAACTCTCCAGCACGGCCGAGACCGTGTGCGCTGGCGACACCGACGGCAACCAGGCCAAGGGCCAGACCGCGATGGAAAACTGCCTGCAAAAGAACCCTGACATCAACGTCGTCTACACCATCAATGAACCCGCTGCGGCCGGTGCCTACAACGCGCTGAAGAAGGCCGGCAAAGAAAAAGGTGTGATCATCGTGTCGGTCGACGGCGGCTGCCAGGGTGTCAAGGACACCGCGGCAGGCAAGATTGCAGCCACCTCGCAACAATACCCACTGAAGATGGCCTCCATGGGTGTGGCTGCGGGCGTGGAATACGCCAAGACCGGCAAAAAGGTCTCGGGTTATGTCGACACCGGCGTGACGCTGATTGCCAGCAAAGCGGTGACGGGGGTGGACAGCAAGGACACCAAGGTTGGCCTGGACCTGTGCTGGGGCAACAAGTAAACCAAGCGTCGCCCATGGTTGGGCTCCTGCTGGCGACACCCACGCCGCAGGAGCCCACACTGGGTGAAACACCCTGGCGTGTGCTGTCACGTCGGAAATAGTGAACATTTCTTCAAGCGGAGTCCGTGATGTCCACGACGAACAAACGCCCCATTCCCTGGGGAGCGCTGGGCCCCTGGATCGCGTTGGCGATCACCTGCCTGTTTTTCACCACCCAGTCCAATCGTTTTCTGAGCGGCGAGAACCTCTCGCTGGTCTTGCAGCAGGTGATGGTGGTGGGCGTATTGGCCATTGGCCAGACCCTGATCATTTTGACCGCCGGCATTGACCTGTCGTGCGGCATGGTGATGGCCCTGGGCGGCGTCGTCATGACCAAATTTGCCGTGGATTACGGCCTGAACCCCTACGCAGCGATAGCCTGCGGCCTGGGTGTCACCACCGGTTTTGGCCTGCTCAACGGCCTGCTGGTCACGCGCATCAAACTGCCGCCGTTCATCGTGACGCTGGGCACTTTGAACATTGCCTTTGCCATCACGCAAATCTATTCAGAGTCGCAGACCGTCACCAATCTGCCCGAGGCCATGACCACCTTGGGCAACACCTTCAACATCGGCAGCACCGAAGTCAGCCTGGGCACCGTCACCATGCTGCTGCTGTACGGCCTGGCCTGGTTTGTGCTGCGCGAGACCGCTCCCGGCCGCCATCTCTACGCTGTCGGCAACAACCCCGAAGCGGCCCGCCTGACCGGCATCAGCGTGGACCGGGTGCTGGTGATTGTTTATTCGCTGGCCGGCCTGTTTTACGGCATTGCCGCCATGCTGTCAGTCGCAAGAACCGGTGTCGGTGACCCCAATGCCGGGCAAACCGAAAACCTCGATGCCATCACCGCTGTGGTGCTGGGCGGCACCAGCCTGTTTGGCGGACGCGGTGTGATTTTGGGCTCCCTGGTCGGCGCGGTGATTGTGGGTGTGTTCCGCAATGGCCTCACCTTGATGGGGGTGGCCTCGGTTTACCAGACATTGATCACCGGCATTCTGGTGATTCTGGCGGTAGCCGCCGACCAGATGTCGCGCAAAGGAGCCCGTTGATGAACACCACAACGAATCAACCCCTGGTGATGCAGACCAAGGGCATCGTCAAACGTTTTGGCCAGGTCACCGCGCTGGACGGCACCGACTTCGAGCTGCGCGCCGGTGAAATCATGGCCATCATTGGTGACAACGGTGCTGGTAAATCGTCGCTGATCAAAACCCTGTCGGGGGCCTCAGTGCCCGATGAAGGTGAGATCTTGCTGGACGGCAAACCGGTGCACTTCAAATCACCCATCGATGCCCGGCGCGCCGGGATTGAGACGGTCTACCAGGACCTGGCCGTGGCCCCGGCCATGAGCATTGCCGAAAACCTGTTTCTGGGCCGCGAGCTGCTGCGGCCCGGCCTTCTTGGTCAGTGGCTGCGCCTGCTCGACAAAAAGGAAATGCTGACGCAAGCGATCACCAGGATGCAGGAACTCAAGGTCGGCATCCGCTCCATGACCCAGGCGGTGGAAACCCTGTCCGGCGGCCAGCGTCAATGCGTGGCCGTGGCCCGCGCTGCAGCGTTTGCCCGCCATGTGGTGATCATGGACGAGCCCACGGCTGCTTTAGGCGTGAAAGAAGGCAACATGGTGCTGGAGCTGATCCGCCGCGTGCGCGACAAAGGCCTGCCGGTGATCCTGATCAGCCACAACATGCCGCACGTGTTTGAGGTGGCTGACCGCATCCACATCCAGCGTCTAGGCAAACGCGCCGCCGTGGTCAACCCCAAAACCGTCAGCATGAGCGACACCGTGGCAGTGATGACCGGGGCCAAAACGGTGGACGAGCTGCCGGCCGACGCCCACGCCTGACCCCCCCGACTGAAAGTCCACATGCTCAAAGGCATCCATCCCCTGCTCACCCCCGACCTGCTCAAAGTCATGATGGAAATGGGGCATGACGACGCCCTGGTGCTGGCCGATGCCAATTTCACCGCCGCGAGCCTGGCCGCAGGCAAGCCGGTGATCCGCCTGCCGGGGGTGTCCATGTGCGACACCGTGACCGCCGTTCTGTCTTTGCTGCCGCTGGCCACCGACGTGGCCCACCCGGTAGCGTTCATGGCCATCAGTGGTCAGACCAACCACTACCGGTCGGCCCTGCAGCGGGAAGTGATGGCGCTGCTGGAGCCCGAACTGGCGGCCAACCAAAGTGTGGAAGCCATTGAGCGTTATGCCTTTTACCAGCGCACCCGTGCGGCCTATGCCATTGTCCTGACCGGTGAAAAACAGCCTTTTGGCAACTTCCTGTTGCGAAAAGGTGTGATCGGTGAAAATCTGCAGCCATGACTCCACCGCGCCCCGCCTCCGCTGACCAGCCCCCCACCCTGTTGCGTCCGCGTGGTTCCAACCATGTGGGTATGCGCCAGTTCAATGAACGGGTGGTGCTGCAGGCGATCCGGCTCAACGGCAGTCTGCCCAAGGCTGATCTGGCCCGCCTGACCGGCCTGACGGCACAAACCGTTGGCCTGATCACCACCCGGCTGGAAGAAGACGGGCTGATCCTCAAACAAAGCCGGGTGCGCGGGCGCATCGGGCAGCCCTCCATTCCGCTGGCACTCAATCCGGACGGCGCCTTTTCGATGGGCATCAAGATCGGCCGGCGCAACGCCGACTGGCTGCTGATGGACTTTACCGGTGAGGTGCGCCAGCGCCACAGCCTGGATTACGAGTTTCCCGACGTCAGCACACTGTTGCCAACCATCGCCGACCACATGAATACCATGCTGGACTCGCTCGGTCCGCTGAAAAACCGGCTGGTGGGGGTCGGCGTGGCGGCACCGTTCCAGCTGGGCGGCTGGCACCGCATGCTGGGGCTGTCCGAGGCTCAGTCCGAGACCTGGAACCAGATCGATCTGCGCGCCCAGGTGCAGGCCATGACGCCCGCCCCCGTGAGTTTTGCCAAGGACACCTCCACCGCCTGCGTGGCCGAACTGGTGGCCGGCCGCGGGCGTGACCTGAAGAACTTCCTGTACCTGTTTGTCGACACCTTCGTCGGTGGCGGCCTGGTCATCAATTCACATCTGCATGGCGGTGTCCATGGCAATGCGGGTGCGGTGGCCTCGCTGCCCATGAGCCTGGCACAGGGCCGTACACCACCCGACCAGCTCATTGCCCATGCCTCGCTCTGGGAACTGGAGCAACGCTTCTTGGCTCGTCAGCTGGACCCCCATGCCGCCTACGACGAACGTGCCCTCAGCCCGCCGTTTGAATCCGAGGCGCAGGGCTGGATCAGCCATGCCGCCAATGCGCTGGCCCACACCGTGGTCAGCGGCACCGCCTTTCTGGACATTGACGCCGTGGTGATTGACGGCTCTTTCAGCCGTGCCCTGCTGGCGCAGCTGATCGACGCGACCCAGGCCGCGCTGCAGCGCTACAACTGGGAAGGCCTGTGGAGCGCCAACGTGATTGCCGGCACGATCGGTCCCGACGCCCGGGCGCTGGGCGGCGCCTTGCTGCCCTTGCACGCCAACTTTGCACCAGACCAGGACCTGTTTCTGAAATCCAGAGACTAATTGGCCTCTACCCCACGTCAAACATGCATAGTAAGCTATATTTTATATAGCAATCCAGATCACCCGCCCGCCGCTTTGACAGCCGCATGAGAAAGGCCACACCCGACCGGGCTTCGGGTGTAAAGTGATTTTTTTGCCGGAGAGGGTGTGATGGAATTCAAGGACTATTACAAGATCATGGGCCTTGAGCGCCATGCCACGCAAGAGGACATCAAGCGTGCGCATCGACGGCTGGCGCGCAAGTACCATCCCGATGTCAGCAAGGAGCCCGATGCCGAAGCCCGCTTCAAGGAACTCGGCGAGGCCTATGAAGTGCTCAGGGACCCCGACAAACGCGCTGCCTACGACCAGCTGGGCGCCAACTGGCAAGGCGGGCAGGAATTCCGGCCACCACCGGACTGGAACGCCGGTTTTGAAACCAGTGGCCGGGGATTCAGTGACGCCGATGCCCCCGGGTACAGCGAGTTTTTCGAGTCCCTGTTTCGCCGCGGGTTTGGCGATGTCCACCCGGGCCGCCAGAGCGGCAGCACCTTTCAGGCGCACGGAGAAGACCATCACGCCAAAATCCTGATCGACCTGGAAGACAGTTACCAGGGCGCCCGCCGAATGCTGACGCTGCGCCTGCCCGAGGTGGACGCCCAGGGACATGTGGGTCTGCGTGAACACACCATCGAGTTCACGGTGCCCAAGGGGGTGTATGCCGGGCAGCGTATCCGCCTGGCCGGGCAAGGAGGGCCGGGCATCGGACAGGGCCAGTCGGGTGACCTGTTCCTGGAAGTCGAGTTCCGGCCCCATGCCCACTACCGCGTCGACAAGCTCGACGTGTATCTGGATTTGCCGGTGGCGCCCTGGGAAGCCGCGCTGGGTGCCCAGATCGAAGTCCCGACACCGAGTGGTCCGGTCGAGCTGACGGTGCCCGCTGGCTCAGTCAACGGGCGCAAACTGCGTCTCAAGGGGCGCGGTATTCCGGCGCGCCATCCAGGTGATTTTTACTTTGTGCTGAAAATCGCCCTGCCACCAGCAGACAACGAAGCGGCCCAATCGTTTTACCGCCACATGGAAAAACAGTTCAACAGCTTTCACCCACGCAGCCAACTGGGAGCCAGACCATGAGTACCCCAAGCGCACTGCCGCCCGCAGGCGGCCCCTTGCTGGCGCCGCCCAGCGAACTGACGCTGATCGACATCAGCCGCAGTTGTACGGTGTCAGCCGAGTTCGTTCACGGACTGATCGAGGAGGGTGTCATCACGCCCTTGGCTGGTCATGCGCCTGAGAGCTGGCGCTTCAGTGGTACGCAGCTGCGTCAGGTCACGGTGGCGTCACGCTTGCAGCGCGACCTGGGTGTCAATCTGGCTGGCGCCGCGCTGGCACTGCAATTGCTCGACGAAATCGAAACCCTGCGTGCGCAGATCACGCGCTCAGGCTGATTTCAGCCGGGCACGCAGGGCACCGGCCATGATGACCAGACCCGGGATCAGGATCATCGCCCAGATGATCTTGTCCAGATGCAGTTTGACCCAGCTGATGTTGCCGAAGAAATAGCCGATGGTGACAATACCAATGACCCACAGAGCGCCGCCGGTCACGTCAAACAACAGGAAACGGCGGCGGGTCATGCACGCCACCCCGGCGACAAACGGTGCAAAGGTGCGCAGGAACGGCATGAACCGCGCCGCCACAATGGTGATGCCGCCATACTTTTCGTAAAACGCATGCGCCTGTTCAAACGCCTTTTTGTTGAACCAGCGGGAGTCTTCCCAGCCAAACACCTTCGGCCCGAAATAGCGGCCAATGGCGTAGTTGGACTGGTTGCCCAGAATGGCCGCTGCCAGCAGCAGCCCGACCGACAGCGGGTAACTCATCAGGCCGACGCCACACATGGCCCCCACCACAAACAACAACGAGTCACCCGGCAGAAACGGCATGACCACCACACCGGTTTCAACAAAAATGATCAGAAACAAGACCGCATACACCCAGGCGCCGTAGTTCTGCACGAACACCTCCAGGTGTTTGTCAACGTGCAGGATGAAGTCCAAAAGAGTCATGATGATGTCCATGGGCTGGATTATCTCTGCTCGAACAACACCGCCATGGCTACGAACAATATTTCACATAACGAAATATCCATGAGCAATTTGAAATATTCACTGATTTTTTGATATTCATCAACCAATCATGAATACAAAACCTAGGGTTTACCCTAGGTCAAAAATACAATCAAATCGTCACAAAGGAGTTAACGATGGACATCCTGCTACAAGTTGCTGTCATCCTGGTCTGCCTGTTTTATGGGGCCAGAAAAGGTGGTGTCGCGCTGGGGCTGCTGGGCGGCATCGGCATCGTCATCATGACGTTTGCCTTCAAACTGTCACCGGGCAAACCACCCGTGGATGTGATGCTGACCATCATCGCGGTGGTGGCCGCTTCGGCCACCCTGCAAGCCTCCGGTGGGCTGGAAGTGATGCTCAAGGGCGCTGAAAAGCTGCTGCGGCGCAACCCCAAATATGTGTCCATCCTGGCGCCGTTCACCACCTGTGTGCTGACCATGATGTGTGGCACCGGGCACGTGGTCTACACCATGCTGCCCATCATTTACGACGTGGCCATCAAGAACGACATCCGCCCTGAGCGGCCCATGGCTGCTGCCTCCATCTCCAGTCAGATGGGGATTCTGGCCAGCCCGGTGTCAGTGGCGGTGGTGGCGCTGGTGGCCTTTCTGGCCAAGGCCCCGGTGGCTGACCATGTGATTGACTTTGTCCAGGTGCTGTCCATCACCATTCCGTCCACACTGGCTGGTGTGTTGATGATTGGTATTTTCAGCTGGTTCCGCGGCAAGGACCTGGCTGACGACGAAGAGTTTCAAAAACGCATCGCCGACCCGGAGCAACGCCAGATCATTTATGGCGACAGCGCCACGCTGATGAACAAAACCCTGAGCAAGAGCCAATGGACCGCCATGTGGATCTTTCTGGGTTCGATTGTGGTGGTGGCCTTCCTGGGCGCCTTCCCGGCGCTGCGGCCCCTGATTGGCGGCAAGCCGCTGAACATGGTGCTGACCATCCAGATGTTCATGCTGTTGGCCGGCGCACTGATGATCATCTTCACCAAGACCGACCCTGCCAGCATCGGCAAGACCGAGGTGTTTCGCGCCGGCATGATTGCCGTGGTGGCGGTGTTTGGGATCGCCTGGATGGCTGACACCGTGTTCGAGGCGCATCTGCCCGAACTGAAAGCCGCACTGACCGAGCTGGTCAAAACCCAGCCCTGGACTTATGCGATTGCCTTGCTGCTGGTGTCCAAGTTGGTGAATTCACAAGCTGCTGCCGTGAGCGCCATGGTCCCGGTGGGTTTGGCCATTGGGGTGCCGCCCGGCTACATCGTGGCCTTTGCCGCTGCCTCCTACGGTTATTACATCCTGCCAACCTACCCCAGCGACCTGGCAGCCATCCAGTTTGACCGTTCGGGCACCACCCACATCGGCAAGTATGTGATCAACCACAGCTTTATCCTGCCCGGGCTGATTGGTGTGG
>NZ_JAQTWM010000167.1 GCF_028689305.1 Rhodoferax sp.
ACCGACTGAGCAAAAGACGCACCTGACGCAGCGAGCACTGCCAAAGCAACCAGACTCTTTTTCATAAAAACTCCAAAAAGATAGACAAAAAAAATCAAACACCTGAAAACCAAGTGATTCAAACAGGCGAATCAGCCATCGCGATTGAATTTAACCACGCCAACCATCAAAAAAAACAAAGATCCAAGTTACATGCCTGTTACAAAGCGTAATCCAGCCCATTCCGTTGCATGGTCACAACAATTCAACACCCAAAACCAACCCTCTTTCACTGCTGTATCAAATTTTGATTTTTTCTTTACAAATCAACGATTTGCAACCTGATCAAACCACCAAATTTCCGCACCATTTCAGGGAAAACCCCTGCCATACAAGACCTCAAAAAGGTGCATCATTGCTAAAAATGAACGATCGTTCTATTACATCCTTAACCCCAGCTCACCAACGACCATCATCATGACCCATCCACTCATTGCCACTCAAAAGTTCACCGCTGTTCGCAGCATCGCCCTGGCCAGCGCGTTGTGCTGCGCCGGTTTGGCCAGCGCCCAAACCGGCCCTGGCGTCACGCTGTATGGTCTGGCAGATGCAGGTATCACTTCGGTGTCCGGCTTGAAAGCTGGCACCGTGACACAAGTGGCCAGCGGCATCATGGAAGGCTCACGCTGGGGCATCAAGGGCACCGAGGACATGGGCGGCGGTTACAAAACCATCTTTACGCTGGAATCCCGGGTTGAGCTCGACACCGGCTCCGTGACCAGCCGTCCAATTTCAGGCACCCAGTTGTCAGATCGTTACTCGCAGGCTGCCTTGCTGGGTCTGCCGGCAACACTTCAACCGGCCGTGGCTGCGGTTGATGGCCTCTTGGCAGCACAGTGGGGCGTGAATCTGACAGGCAATCTGTTTGACCGGCAAGCGTATGTGGGCGTGATCACCCCTGTTGGCGCCATCATGGGCGGCCGCATGTACACACCAGCCTTCGAAACCAACGCCATGTATGACATCATGGAAACACAATCGGGCCTGTCGGCTGGACAGATTGTGGCGTTCCCGGCAGCGCTTGAGATTCGCAAGTCAAACGCCCTGCAATACCGGTTTGTGAAAGACGGCATTTCCGGCTCGTTCATGTATGCCTTGGGAGAAGTGGCGGGTGACTCTGGCAAGGGCCGCATGCTTGGCTTAAATGCCAACTACAAGACAGGCAACTTCTCGGTCGGCATTGGCCACAACCAGGCCAACAATGAGTTGGGGCAATCCTCATT
The DNA here is from genome assembly GCF_028689305.1 of Rhodoferax sp. Classification (GTDB taxonomy): domain Bacteria; phylum Pseudomonadota; class Gammaproteobacteria; order Burkholderiales; family Burkholderiaceae_C; genus Rhodoferax. The sequence continues at coordinate 1,263 of NZ_JAQTWM010000167.1, forward strand.
GACAGCCACGGTTCTGGGGGCCTCCATGAACTTTGGCAATGACAAGTTGTCAGGCATGTTGATCAAGATCAGTGACGATAACCCCAATGGCTTGTCTGCCATCGCCCCGGCGCTGACCCCGGTCGTGGGTGCCGCAGCAGCAGGGCTGGTTCAAAACGCCTTCCTCAATGCCTTCAAGCAGGATGGTACTTTGTCACACATCGGTTATCGTCATGTGACCGGCCCCCACGCCATCTCGGTGGCCTACACCCATTACAACGACAATCGCCCGGCTGACGCTGATGTGACATCGTATGGTGTGGCTTACACCTATTCGCTGTCCAAACGCACCGACCTGAATGCCGTGGTCGTGCAATATGACAACAAGAATCTGGCCCAGGTCGCTCCCGGCGGCAATGGTTATATCGGTGGTGTCACCTCCTCTGCTGGCACCGGCTCCACCGGCTTGGCCTTTGGTATCCGTCACCGTTTCTGATCGATTTTCCCCCTCCCCATCCAGGAGCCCCTTGTGGGCTCTTTTTTTTGGTCCATCACAACACCTTCACAAACCGCGCGACAATCGCCGTCGTTTCCAACCCGCCCGAATCAAGCCATGTCCATGTCAACAAGTGACCGTCTCTTCATGACCCTGGACGCTGCCCTGCGCACGGTGTTTGCATCACACCATGGCGCGCAGCCCTGTCCGACCGTGGCCGCCGATGCCACTGAACTTTCCGAGTCTGAAAAAAAAGAGGCTGCAGCGCTGATGCGCGTCAATCATGTGGGTGAAGTATGCGCGCAGGCACTCTATACCGCGCAAGCATTTGCTACAAAGAATGAAGCACTCAGAGACCATTTCATGCGGGCTAGTGCCGAAGAAACCAATCATCTGGCTTGGACTGAAGCGCGCCTGAAAGAACTCGGCGACCGCACCTCGCTGCTCAACCCACTGTGGTATGCCGGCGCCTTTGGTATCGGGCTGCTGGCCGGGCGGCTGGGTGACCGCGTCAGCCTGGGCTTTGTCGTGGAAACGGAAAACCAGGTGGAGGCACACCTCGACGGCCACCTGAGCCGCCTGCCCGCCCATGACCATGCCTCACGTGCCATCGTGGCACAGATGAAAGACGACGAAATCCGTCACGCCCTCAATGCCAAAGAACTGGGCGCGATAGATTTGCCAGCTCCCGTCAAGGGCCTGATGAAAGCGGCGGCCAAGGTCATGACCACCGTGGCGCACCGGATTTAACTCAAACCTCCACCACCTCGAAACTGGTGGTGATCTGCGCTGTCTTGCCCAGCATGACGCTGGCCGAGCAATATTTGTCGTGACTCATGGCGATGGCGCGCTCGACCGCAGCCGCTGGCACCCCCTTGCCTGACACGGTGAAATGCATGTTGATGCGGGTGAACACCTTGGGGTCAGTCTCCGCCCGGTCGGCCTCCAGTTTGACACTGCAGCCGCGCACGTCATGGCGGCCGCGCTTGAGGATCAGCACCACGTCATAGGCCGTACAGCCGCCGGTGCCAGCCAGCAGCAGCTCCAAAGGGCGCGGTGCCAGATTCAGTCCACCATTTTCAGGCTTGACGGCATCGGGAGCGCCGTCCATCACCAGCGTGTGGCCGCTGCCGGTCTCCGCCACGAACCCCATGCCCGAGCGCGTCCCCAAAGCGCCGGTCCAATTGACTGTACATTCCATGTTCATCCTTTAAAAATTGCTCCGCGCGGGGCAAATTTTCACACGTACAATAAGCAAACTGCCCCGCGCGCAGTAAAAATCCCGACTGATACCCTGACAGAAGTGTAGCCCCATGCCCTCATCTCCTCTAGCACCCGCCCTCAGCCCAGCAGACTATCTGAAGAAAATCCTGACCGCCCGTGTCTACGACGTGGCCAATGAAACCGCGCTGGAGCCGGCCCGCGCCTTGAGCCGACGGCTGCACAACTCGGTGTTGCTCAAGCGCGAGGACCAGCAGCCGGTACGCAGCTTCAAGCTGCGCGGCGCCTACAACAAGATGGCGCACCTGACGCCAGAAC
>NZ_JAQTWM010000011.1:0-58615 GCF_028689305.1 Rhodoferax sp.
CAATGGCATGTGGGAGGCCGCAGCGTGGCCGGGCCGACGGCTTTTCTGGAAATCAGCGTGACCCAGGGAACCAATACCGCGCAGCAGAAGGCCGACTTCATCGCCGCCGCGTTTGAGGAGTTGCAGCATCAACTCGGCGCGGGCCAAGCGCTGGAGCGCGCCAGCTACGTCATCGTGCGCGAGCTGCCCGTCACCGATTGGGGTTACGGCGGCCAGACCCAGGCGGCGCGCAAGTCGGCCGGGTCAGGGCCGTGAAGGCGAGCTTGGGAAGGCCCATTCAGGGGCGCGGCCCCATGGGCTATAGTCCGGCTGAATAAACAGCGCCGGGGACAACAGACCGGCGTTTGCCAGAATTTCGCCAGCCTAGGCGACAGGGTTCAAGGGGAGGGACATGACGCCAATATTCAATGCCATTGACCACCAATCGAGGCCCCATGCGCCTTCCGCGTGGTTGCTCAACGCCGCCCGCAGACAATATCCCAGCTTATCCAGTCGTCTGACTTGGCAATGCCAGGATAGGCGGTCGGCTGCATTAAGTTAGCGCTCAAGATGGCCGCCCCATCCTTTGCAAAGCAGCTCCTGCAACATTGGGGCATTGCCGTTTCCGACATACCTACGTCAGTGAAAGAGGAATCGGACTTCTTAGCTACGTTCGGGACATACAAGGTATTGATTGAAGAAAAGACGAAGATCGACGACCCAACCCGCCTATTGCAACGGGCAGCCACGTTGTCGAAGGGCGAAGTACATGGTGCATCGACTCCATTAGTTCGAGACAACCGCCTTTCCGGCCTAGTTGGAAAAGCCGCCAGCCAACTTTTATCCTCGGCTGATAAAGATCATGACTTTCGTTTGATTTGGTTCACCGGTACCGGAGTCGATGCTGAAGCAAAGTTCCATCAATTCATCGCAACAATCTATGGAACGACCAACATCCTTGAGATGAACGCCTCGCACTATAGACGCTGCTACTTTTTCCGAAACAGCGATTTTCATCGCTATGCGCAGGTCATTGACGGAGCCGTCGTGGCGCACGTTTCTGGTTCGTCCATTTCCGCCAAGCTCTGCCTGAATCCACTGTCCCCGCAGTTCAGCGCACTCAAGAGTTCCTCCGTCGTGGTGCCATTTGGTACAGCGGTTGAAGATCCTGTGGCGCAGGAACAAGCGAAGGACGTTCTTGTCGTTGATAGCGACATCGACCGCAATGACGAAAGCGCCTTACTTGCCTTTCTACAGTCGAAGTACGGCACGCTTCCGCTCATGAAATTCGACCTTGGCTATTTGTCTGCAAGCGTATTGGTCGGCGAAAATGAGCGCTAACCCGGCAGTCGAGCGGACCTGCGCAAAAAGCCGCGCAGGCAGCTCACTTCTACGTTGAAGCTGTAAAAGCACCCTTCCCAAGGTCAATTCCCATGAGCCGGTGCGTGGTCTGAAACGCTGAGTTCACATCCCCGCCGCATCACTTGGCACACCACACACCGCCTGCACTTGTTGGGCCAGTCCCATGAGCTGGCGCTGTGGGTGCTGTTTTGGTCCACAATTCACTACTAAATCAATAGCTATTAAGGTAATAAATACGAGGGCTAAAGGCTAAATTGGCACAAATTTTGCGGCAACGGGGTGGGCCAGCGCGAACGTGGCCACGGGTTCGGCGCTGCTGAGTGACATCACGCTGCTGACACAGCGTTGTCAGCAGCCCTGGCGCACCATCTGGGCTTCTTCAACACAACAGGAGTTCCTGATGAAAAACGCCATCACATGGTTTGAAATTCCCACCACCCAACTGGACCAGGCCCAGGCTTTTTACGAAGCCGTGCTGGGGCGGCCGATGCGCCGCGAGGCCATGGGCCCGTTTGAAGGGGCGGTGTTTGCCTACGATCACCCGGGCGGCGGTGTGGGTGGCGCCTTGTTGTCGGGGCCCTGTGCCGCTGGCGCCACCGGCACAGGCGCGCTGGTTTACCTGGACGCCTCCCCGTCGCTGGACGCGGCCCTGGCCCGGGCCGTGGTGCATGGCGGGCAGGTGGCGCTGCCACGTGAGGCCCTGCCGCCGGGCATGGGCTTTTTTGCCCACATCACCGACCTGGATGGCAACCGGGTTGGCTTGCACGCCGAACAATAAAGGCGGCCATGCGCCAGAACTGGATTGCCGTGGCCTGCGCCGAACATGCCCTGCGTGGGTGTGCGGTACCGGCCCACGGTTTCATGCAGGTGTGTCATGGCAAGTGTGCACCGCTCAAACGGGTGGCGCCCGGTGACCGGGTGGTGTATTACGCCCCCACCGTCACCATGGGCGGCCAGGACCGGCTGCAGTGTTTTGTGACCATCGGTGTGGTGCAGCCGGGGCAACCCTACGCGTTTGACATGGGTGGCGGCTTTGTGCCGTTTCGCCGGGATGTGGTCTATGTGCCGGCGCAACCGGCGCCGATTGCGCCGCTGCTGGACGGCTTCGAGTTTGTCGAAGACCGCAAGCGTTGGGGTGACAAGTTCCGGTTTGGCCTGTTCAAGGTGTCTGACCACGACATGCGCCGGATTGCCCAGGCCATGGGCGCGGATTTGGCGTCACTCTGTTTTTCCTAGCTGCGCCGCAGGCGCCGGGATGGCGGCAAGACAGATTAGCATTGGAGGGTCTTGCACACCGATCCATTGCACCATGTCCGACGCCCCCAACTGCCCGTCCTGCCACGCTCCCATGGAGGTGCACGCGCTGGCCAGCGTGGCCGGGGGCAAGGTGGCGCTGGACCTGTGTTTTGCCTGCCATGGCATCTGGTTTGACCCGCAGGAAAACCTCAAACTCACCGCCGCGGCGGTGGTGACCTTGTTCAAGCTCTTGCACGAGCACCGTGATGCGCCGCGCCAGCCGCTGGCGCTCAAGCTGGCCTGCCCGCACTGCAGCCGCACGCTGGCCCAGGGCTTTGATGTGGTGCGCAGTGGCCGCTACATCACCTACCGGTGCCCGCAGCGCCATGGTCGCTTCAGCGCGTTTTCGTCGTTCATGATTGAAAAAGGGTTTGTGCGCCAGCTCACCCAGCCTGAAATTGACGACATGGCGCGCCGGGTGGCGGTGATCTATTGCAGCAGCTGTGGTGCGCCGGTGGACCTGCGCCAGGACCACGCCTGCCCGCATTGCCGTTCGGCCTTTTCCCTGCTGGACCCGCAAGCGGTGGAGCGGGCGCTGCAGGGTTATGCCAAAGCGGCCAGCGGCGCCCAGGCCGTCAAGGTCCCCGAACTGGCTGACGCCCTGGTGGCGCTGGAACGTGATCGCCAGCGGGCGCAGCGTGAGGCCCGGGAGGCTGGCGGCTTCACACTGCCCGGTGACAACTCGCCAAGGCTGGACCTCTGGGGGCTGGGGGTGGCCATGGTCTGGAGCATGCTGAACTGAGAATTGGTTTGCTATAAGTAATATAGCTGTGTAGATCTATTTTGTCTGGGCTGGAGCCCTAAAACACTGGTAACTTCATGCGCCGTGCCGACCGCCTGTTTCAAATTGTCCAGCTCATCCGTGGCCGGCGCCTGACCACGGCGGCCTTTCTGGCGCAGCGGCTGGAGGTGTCTGAACGCACCGTTTACCGCGACGTGGCCGACCTGCAGCACCAGGGGGTGCCGATCGAAGGTGAGGCCGGTGTGGGTTACCGGCTGGGCGCCGGGTTTGAGCTGCCGCCGCTGATGTTCACCCACGATGAGGCACGGGCGCTGGTGGCCTCGGTGCGGATGGCGCAGGTCTGGCAGGACCCGGCGCTGGCGCAGGCCTCGCAGGTGGCGCTGGGCAAGATCCTGTCGGTGTTGCCGGCGGCGGCGCGTACCGCGGCGCAAAGTCTGGCGATCTACGCCCCGCCCATCGGGTTGGAGCCTGCGGTGCAGGGCGTGTTGCAAACCCTGCGCCAGGCCGCCCAGGGGCATCACAAGGTGCGCTTGAGTTACTGCGATGCCGCCGGGCAGGCCAGCCTGCGCACGCTGCGGCCGCTGGGTTGTTTTTACTGGGGCAAGGTCTGGACGCTGGCCGCTTGGTGCGAGACGCGCCATGACTTCAGGAACTTCCGCCTGGACCGGGTGGCGGAGGTGCAGCTCATGGCCGGGCCGGATGGGCGCTATCGGGATGAGGCGGGCAAGACGCTGGCGGACTACTTTCGGCTGGCGGTGCCGGCGCCAGTGCAGGCGCAGTGGGCGCAGCAGGAGTAGCGGTCTGACTGGGTTGGCTGCGCTCGAACAGGCCGGAGCCGGCCTGTTTGGCGTCATGCTTGGCCAGGGCCGCCAGATTGGCCACCTCTTCGGCCTGGGAAAACTCGCCACCTTCAATCACCACGGCACCAACGGCGACGGTGGTGAACGGGAAAAACCGGGCCACGCCATGGCGGTCTTCGGCGTGGATGCCGCCGGCCTGGCGCGCCGCTTCGTCAAACAGGGTGACCGATTGGCTGTTGAACTCTTCCACCAGGCGCTCACAGCGCTGGCGCCAGTCCGGGCTCTGGAACAGCAGGATGAAGTCGTCGCCCCCGACATGGCCCAGGAAGTCGCGCTGCGGGTCGCAGTGCTGTTTGGCAATGTGCGCCATCAGGCGGATCATTTCGTCGCCGCGCCAGTAGCCGTAACAGTCGTTGAAAGGCTTGAAGTTGTTCAGGTCGGCATAACAGGCGACGAAGCGGCTTTGTTTTTTCAGCAGGCGTTCGATGTGCTGGCTGATCGGGATGTTGCCTGGTAAAAACGTCAGCGGGTTGGCGTGGCGCGCCGCTTCGATGCGGGCTTCGGTGACCGAGCGCACCAGCTGGTCGCCGGTACCGAGGCCGACGTAACGACCGTTGTCGGTGACGATGAACCCGTCGGCCAGGTAACGCTGGTCTTCCGAGGTCAGGATGCCCACCAGGTCATCGACCCGGTGGTTTTTTTCAATCAGGCGGGGCTGGGTGTTGGCATTGAGCATGCACGACTTGCGGCCCGACAGGTCGCGGTAGTAGAGCTTGGCGTACTCGTTCATAAAGTGCAGGCGGTTGAGGATGGCCACCGGCCGGCCGTCCTCCAGCACCGCCACGGCGTGCAGGTCGGGCCGGGCCAGGAACAGTGCCGCGACCTCGTCATTGGTGTTTTTCGCGGTGACGGTGGGGGCTTCGAGCAGCGGCAGCTTGTTCAGATGGCCATCGGGCACGGCCTTGCCCAATTGGGGAAAGACCGCAATTTCCCGCTCCGTCAGCAGTTGGGTGGCGGCACGGTCGAGCTTGTCCAGGGGCACGCTGGCCGGGCGGCCAAAGTGGTAACCCTGGCCGAAGGTGAGTCCCAGGTCGCGCAGCACCCGCAGGTCCTGCGCGTTTTCGACCCCCTCGGCCACCAGTTCGGTGTCGAAGATGGCGGCGATCTGCAGCAGGGCACGCACCGTTTTCAGCTTGTCGGCATGTTCACTGATGTGCTGGATGAAATACTTGTCGATCTTGACGATTTCGGGCCGCAGCTGGGACCACAGGCGCAGGCTGGAGCGGCCGTCGCCAAAGTCGTCGAGCGCCAGCGCGACGCCTTTGCTGCGCAGCGCCTGCACCACTTCGGCCAGCAAGTCCATGTCGGTCACCCGTTCGTGTTCGGTGATCTCCAGCACGATCATGCGGGGCAACACGCCCGCGCTGCTCAACAGGTTCAGCAAGCCTTGCGGCCCGCGTGTCAGCACCCACTCGATCAGCACCGCCGCGCTGATGTTGAGAAACAGCCGTCCGGCCGCCTTGAGCCGGCCCCAAGCCTGCAGCTGGACCACGATGCAGGCGATTTCCAGTTCGTAACCGAGCTGCTCGGTAGCCGCCGCAGCCAGCAGGGCGTCCGGGCTGTGCAGGGCGTGTCCGGCTGGGCCGCGGATCAAGGCCTCATGGGCATGGATGGCGGCCTGCCCCAGCTGGACGATGGGCTGGAACACCGGCTGCAACTGGCGTTCCTGCAGCACCCGGGCCAGCGGCCCAGCGCCGCCGAACTCGATGATTGGCGGCATCGTCAATGGACCGACGGTGGCCATCGGCTCGGGGGTGCGGACATTGAACTGGGGAGACGACATGAGGACCATTCCGGGAAGGACAGGTGCTCAATTTAAAACAGTGACGTGTCAATTTTGTGACAAAGTTGTGACCCCCGGCGCTGGTCCTGAAGTCACTTGAAATGATCGAACGAGGCGTAGTGGTTGGGCAGGGCTTGGCCGGCGCCATCCACCAGCCGCAGGCCGGGCTGGGCCTGGATCTGGCCAATGCGGGTCACCGGGGTCTGGCTGAGGCGCCCGGCCGCTGCCACCGCGTCACGCAGGTGCGCAGGGGCGGTGAACAACAGCTCGTAATCGTCCCCGCCGGACAGCACCAGGGTGCGTCGGGTGGTTTGCAGCCATTGGGCATCAAATTGGCCGCTAGCCCGGATGAAATAATCGTTATTAGCTATCAATGTTGTAGCAATATCAACATCCACCAGGGCGCCGACGCCGGAGGCTTGCAGGATGTGGCCCAGGTCGCCGAGCAGGCCGTCGCTGACATCCATGGCGGCGCTGGCGATGCCGCGCAGCGCCAGGCCCAGCGCCAAGCGCGGCGTGGGCCGCTCCAGCCGGGCGCGGGCGGCGGTCAGCACGTCGGCGGGCAGGGTCAGTTGGCCCTGCAGGGCATCAAGCGCCAGCCGGGCGTCGCCCAGGGTGCCACTCACGTACAGGTCGTCACCCGGCTGGGCGCCCGAGCGCAACAGCGCCTGCGAGCGGCCTGCCACCACCGGCACCTCGCCAAACACCGTGATGCAGATGGTCAGCGGCCCGCCGGTGGTGTCGCCGCCAATCAGCTCACAGTCGTGGGCGTCGGCCAGCGTCAGCAGCCCTTGGGCAAAAGCGGCCAGCCAGGCCTCGTTGGCCTCGGGCAGGGCCAGCGCCAGCGTGAAGGCCAGCGGCTGGGCGCCGCAGGCGGCCAGGTCGCTGAGGTTCACCGCCAGCGCTTTGTGGCCCAGGCTGGCCGGGTCCACATCGGCAAAAAAGTGCCGCCCCTGCACCAGCATGTCGGTCGAGATCGCCAGCTGGGTGCCGGGCCGGGCCTGCAGCAGCGCGCAGTCGTCACCCACCCCCAGCGCCGCACGCCGGGCCGGGTGCTTGAAGTAACGCGCAATCAGGTCGAACTCACCCATGCGGAGGTTCGCTGCCGGGGGCCTGCGGCGTGGTTTCGGGTTCGGGCCAGAAGAAGCTGCGCAGCCGCGTGCGCAGGCGCTGGCGCAGTGCGGCGTAGATGGCGCTGCGCTCGACGCCGCCGACATTGTGCGCACGCAGTGCCAACTGGAAGGCAAAGTAGAAGCTCACCCCCACGTTGAGCAGTCCGGTGACGGCCAGCCCGGCCAGACACCACCAGAACGCGCCTTGCTGAAAGATCCCCAGGCCCAGGCTGGCCGCCGCAGCGGCGAGCTGGCCGGTGGACAGCGTGACGTGGCGCACCTCCAGTCCCAGGCCAAAAAACGCCGTAAAGGCGGGAATCAGCCCCAGCATGAAGCCCAGCGACACGTTGGCGGTCAGGCCCGAAATGTTGTTGCGCATGAAGGTGGCCCAGCGGTCGGCGCGGGCTGCGCCCAGCACGGCAGTGATGCGGGGGTTGTAACGCAGTGCCGAGTCCAGCCGCTGCAGCACAAACCAGTTCTCGGCCCAGCCGGCGATGATGCTGGATGCAAACAGCAGCACCCCAGTGAGGGCGGCAAATAGCGCAGTCGGGCCGAGCAGGGTCAGGTCGTGCAGCACATGCTCGGCGGTGGCGTGGTCAATCATGGGGCGGCCCAGCGTGGCCCACAGCGCGGTGCTGATCAGCAGCACGCAGGGAATGACCAGCGCCAGGTTGCCGGCAATGGCCGCCACCTGCGAGCGCACCAAGTGCGCGACTTCGTCAATGAAATGGTCAATGGCATCCGGGTGGCCCAGCTCCTTGAGTTTGGCGGCCATCGCCGGGGCGGTCATGGCCGGCTGTTTGGTGGCCACGGTCCAGTGCAGCAACTGCACCAGCACAAAACTCAGGGCGTAATTCAGGCCGGCATAAAAGCCGCTCCAGAACGCCGACAGGCCCATCGACAGCACCACAAATTTCATCAGGGTGGTGAGCGACATCACGGCGCCGCCGCCCGCGGCATCACGCAGCATGTGCCGGTATTCGGCGCGGGTGCGGGTGATGTAGTGTTCCCCGGTTTCCGAGCTGCGCTCGGCGACCTTGGCCGCCAGCATGGACGAGTTGGCGGCAATCAGGGCGCGCAGACTCAGGCGCTCCTGTCCGATGGTCACCAGATGGGCCAGCAATTCGGCGGTGTGCGCGTGGGGTGTGTCGGAAAACAGGCAGTCCAGCAGGGCGCGGATGCGCAGCACCCGGGCCCGCAACTGGCGCAGCTGGAACACCAGGTTGACCGAGATGCCGTGAGCTTCCAGGTGGGTGTAGACCGAGGCCGCGGCATGGCGGCAGTCATCCAGCTGGCTCTGGTAGCGTTGCAGCGCCTGCTGGCACTCGGCGCTGGGCTGGTGCGGGTTGCGGCGCCAGGCGGTGGCCAGCCGGTCCAGGTGGGCGTTCAGGGCATGGAAGGGCCCGGTTTCGCGGGCCGGGGCGCTCATGCGCAGGCGCAGCTCGGGGGAAAAGCCGGCAGCGCGAATCTGGCTGGTACAAAAGGTGATGGCTTCCATCACGGTGGCTTGCCAGGGCGACGGCGGTGGCGGCTGCGTGGATGTCGGCGCCGTTGCCGGGCCTTGTAGCAGGTCGGCCAGACGCTGCAGCAGGGGGGCGTCCAGCGCAGCGATCCATGACGCATCAAACGGGTGGTTGAGCACCAGCGCAAACAGCGTGGAGGCGTCGGCGGTCTCGGGGGTGCCGGGCAGCAGCTTCAGGCGCAGGCGTTCGGCCAGCTCGCTGATGAAGGCGCTGCGCGAGGCAAAACCGTAGTCGGCCAGCAGGGCGGTGGCGTCCACGGTGTCCAGCAGGGTTTGCCACCATTGCTGCACCTGGGCGCGGGTCTGCGGGCGTTGTTGCAGGGCGTCCAGCAGCAGGGTCAGGCGCGAGTGTGCGGCGGCCACCGATCGGGCGTCACCACGCACCCAGTCGAGCAGCTGGATCAGCCACAGATGGCGTTGCACCAGGCCAGCGTGCGGGTTGAGCGCATCCAGCAGTTCGGGCAGGTCGTGGCGGGGTCGCATGGGGTGTCAGTGCAGGGTGCGGGTGCCGCCGCTGGCGCTCAGCGCGTCCAGCACAAACATGGGCACGTCCACGTCAAACTTTTCACCATCTTCGGCCACACAAAAGTAACTGCCGTGCATGGTGCCGGTGGGGGTGCGCAGGCGGGTGCCGCTGGTGTATTCAAAGGACTCGCCGGGTTGCAACAGGGGCTGCTGGCCAATCACCCCCAGGCCCTTGACCTTTTCGTGCAGGCCATTGGCATCGTTGATGTTCCAGGTGCGGGAAATCAGTTGAGCGGCCACCTGACCGGTGTTGCGGATGGTGATGGTGTAGGCAAAGAAGTACAGCCCCTGATCGGGGGCTGACTGGTCGGCCAGATAGCGTGGCCGGACCTGAACGTGGAATTGGTAAGCGCAGGAGGCTGGCATGGCGGCTCACGGTGTCTCGGGCATGCCGGGCAGGATCGGCAGGGTCAGCGTGACCGTGCCTTGTGTCTGGCCTGGCGGCCCCAGCACCACGCTGCGGGCTTTGACGGCTTGCAGTACCAGCCCGTCGCCAACCGGATCGCCCACCCGGTAGGGTTTGGCCGCCGCACCTTGGGCTGCCAGCAGGGCGCGCCCCTGGGTGCCCTGGCCGCCCTGGGCAATCACACCCAGCAGCTTGTAATGGCTTTGCAGGCTCGGCGTGGCGTTGGGTTCGGTGGATTGGCTGGCGCCCAGCAGCTGCGCGATCTTGGTGCTGTCAATGCTGGCCACCGGTGTGGCGCTGACCGGGTTGCGCGCGGGCTGGGGCTGGGCCGGCCAGTGCAGGACCCAGAAGACGGCGCTGGCCGTGGCCAGTGCCGACAAAAAAAGCGTAAGCAGACGTGTCAACCAGCGATTCGGGCCGGATTCGGGGGGTGTGCGTAACATGGGCGCGATTATCATCGCAACACTTCCAAGACTTCATGACGTTCAGGTCAAGACCATGCGCTCAACTTCTTCTGCTTTTGTCCTCTCCTTGCCGCGCCGCCTGCAGGCCGGTTTCACCTTGATCGAACTCATGGTGGTGCTGTTGATCATTGGTGTGCTGGCCGCGTTGATCGTGCCCAATGTGCTGGACCGGGCCGACGATGCCCGGGCCACGGCGGCCAAAACCGACGTGACCAACCTGATGCAGGCGCTCAAGCTGTACCGGCTGGACAACCAGCGGTATCCGACTGCCGAGCAGGGCCTGCAGGCGCTGCTGGTCAAACCCACGACCGCACCCGTGCCTGGCAACTGGAAACATTATCTGGACCAGTTGCCCAAGGACCCCTGGGGCAATCCTTATGTGTATCTCAACCCCGGCATCAAGGGTGAGGTGGATGTGATGTCTTACGGCGCCGATGGCCAGGCCGGTGGCGAAGGCAAGAATGCGGACATTGGCAGCTGGCAACCCTGATGACTGGCGCCTGGCCGGCCTGAAACACCGACGGCCTGCTGGCCGCCAGGGCGTGCGGGCCCTGGCGGGTTTTACCCTGCTGGAGCTGTTGGTGGTGCTGGCGATTGTCGGGTTGGCCTCTGCCGGTGTGGGTTTCGCCCTGCGTGACGACACGCAGACCCGGCTGGAGCGTGAAGCCTTGCGCCTGGCCGCTATGCTGGAAGCCGGGCGGGCGCAGGCCCAGGTCAGGGGCGTGCCGGTGCGCTGGTCTGCCACAGCGCAAGGTTTTCGTTTTGAACCGGAGTTGGTGGCGAGCCCCCCGGACGCGCCACGCCAGTGGCTGGACCCCGACACCCGCGTCCGGTTGCAGCGCGCCGGCCGCGAGGCGCAGGCTCTGGTGCTCGGGCCCGATGCCATCATTGAACCCCAGGCCGTGGTGCTGTCCATCAGCAGCCAGCCGCAGTCCGGGTTGCGGCTGGCCACGGATGGTGTGCGGCCGTTTGCCGTGCAGGCCGGGACACCGTGATGATGTCCTGCGCGCCTGCGCGCCGCCCTGGCCGATCCGGTCTGCGTGGTTTCACCCTGGTGGAGGTGCTGGTGGCGCTGGGCATCGTGGCGATTGCCCTGATGGCCGGTGTGCAGGCCACGGGCGCCTTGACCCGGCACGCCCAGCGGCAGTCGGACATGGTGCTGGCCCAGTTGTGCGCGGAAAACGAGCTGGTCAAGGTGCGTCTGACCCGGCAGATGCCCGGTGTGGGCAACAGCACCGTGCCATGTGAGCAGGGCGGGCGTCCGCTGAGCGTGGCTTTGGCGGTGCGCCCTACGCCCAATCCCAATTTCCGGCGGGTGGATGCGTTGGTGCTGGACGGTGAGCAGACCATCTGGAATCTGACCACGGTGGTGGGGCGTTACTGATGCACCGGCCAGGTTCCTGTCGTCATCCCCACCGCGGGTTCACGCTGATTGAGCTGCTGGTGGCCATCAGTTTGATGGCCCTGATGGCCGTGTTGAGCTGGCGCGGCCTGGATGGCGTCAGCCGCTCGCAGCAAGGTTTGCAGCAGCGCTCGGATGAGGTGCTGACCCTGCAGGCCACGCTGGCACAGTGGGGCGCCGATCTGGATGCCATGGTCAGCCAGCCGGATTTGCCTGGGCTGGACTGGGATGGTCGCACCCTGCGGATCCTGCGCAGCAGCAGTGCCGACCCGGGGGCTGGCCTGGTGGTGGTGGCGTGGGCGCGGCGCGCCAGCAACGGGCTGGGCCAGTGGCTGCGCTGGCAATCGCCACCGCTTGCCGCGCGCGGTGATCTGGATCTGGCCTGGCAGAAAGCAGCGCTGTGGGGCCAGGCCCCCAGCGATGACGATCGGGTGCGTGAGGTGCGCACAGTGGCGCTGGACCAGTGGCAGGTGTATTTTTATCGGGGCAACGCCTGGACCAACCCCTTGTCCAGCGCCGGCAGCGCGGCCGCCAGCACCAGTGTCCCCGACGGGGTGCGGCTGGTCCTGACACTGCCAGCAGGCCAGGCCATCAGCGGCACGCTGACGCGCGACTGGGTCAGCCCCCTGATCGGTGGGGGCAAATGAAGGCGCCGAGGCTGTTTCAGCCCCCCCGTCAGCGCGGTGCCGCCATCCTGACGGCCATGCTCACGGTGGTGCTGGTGGCGACGCTGGCCTCGGCCATGTTGTGGCAGCAATGGCGCGGGGTCGAGGTGGAGACGGCACAGCGCACCCGGGTGCAATCGAGCTGGGTGTTGACCGGCGCCCTGGACTGGGCGCGCCTGATCCTGCGTGAAGATGCGCGTCAGGGCGGCGCCGATCATCTGGCCGAGCCCTGGGCGGTGCCGCTGGCGCCCGCGCGGCTGTCCACTTTCCTGGCTGCCGAACGCGGTCAGGCGCTGGTGACCGATGAGGTTGATCCTGGGCAGGAGGCGTTTTTGTCAGGCCAGATGCAGGACATGCAGGCGCGCCTGAATGTGACCAACCTGCTTGACAACGGCAAGCTGCATGACCCCAGTGTGGCGGCCTGGGGGCGGCTGTTCAAGCATCTGAAGCTGCCCGAGTCCGAGCTGCTGGCCTTGAGCCAGGCGCTGTTGCGTTCGCAGGACATGCGTGCTGCCGGTCAGGAGGGTGGCAGCCGGCCGCTGCAGCCGCAGGGGGTGGATGATTTGCGCTGGCTGGGGCTGTCTGCCGCCAGTTTGCAGACACTGCGGCCTTTCATCACGGTGTTGCCGGTGCGCACCCCGGTCAACCTCAATACCGCGCCAGCCGAGGTGTTGCTGGCCAGTGTGCCGGGTCTGGACATGGCGCTGGCGCAGCGTCTGGTGCAGGCGCGTGCCAGCCGCCACATGGCCACCCTGATGGACGCCGACCAGTTGGTGGGCAAGCCCGAGGTCCGTTTTGACGCCAACCTGCATGGGGTGGCCTCACGCTTTTTCAGCGTGACCGGCCAACTGCGGCTGGGCGGCAGCACCGTGCAGGAGGTGTCGCTGTTGCAACGCGACGGGCTGGATGTCAAAACCCTGAGCCGCCACCGCGAGGTGGTCAGTGATGTGGCGCCAACCCTACAATGAGCGGCTGATTTTTTATGTCTGTGTTGATCATTACCCTGCCCCTGACGCCCGCTGACACGGCGGCGTTATTTGACTGCGTGCAAAGCCCGGATGGCCGCACCGTGGCCAGCCACGCCCGTGTGCCGCTGGCGTTGTTGCCAGCGACTGATCGCCAGACCGAGGTGGTGGCTGTGGTGCCGCTGCAGGCGCTGTCCTGGCATCAGGTGCAGTTGCCGCCAGGCAGTTTGCCCCGGTCGCTGCTAGCCGAGCGCGGCGGCAACCGCCTGCGTGCGATTCTGGATGGACTGCTTGAAGACCAGTTGCTCGACGAGCCGGCGCAATTGCATCTGGCGCTGCAGCCGCAGCCGCAGGTCGGCTTGCCGGTGTGGCTGGCTGCCTGTGACCGCGCCTGGCTCAAGGCGGCGTTGGCCGTGGTGGAGCAGGCTGGCCACAGCGTGACCCGCATCGTGCCAGAGAGTTCGCCGCAGGCGTTGAGCGAAGTGATCGAGGTCACGGGTGAGGCGGACCGGCCCCGGGTGGCCGGGCTGCTGGCGCCGGCGGGTGAAGCGACCGCTGCCGGGGTGTTGAGCTGCGCCTTGTCGGCTGCGGCGGTGAATCTGCTGGACGCCGGGGCCGCAGTGGTGGCGGAACCCGCGGTGGTGACGCTGGCCGAGCAGGTTTTTCAGCGGGCGGTCACCTTGCAGCAGCGCGGAGAGCGTTTGTTGCAGGCCGCGCACAGTCCATGGGATCTGGCGCAGTTTGAGTTCACCAATGCCCAGCGTGACCCGCGCTGGGCGCAGCTGATGCAGGGGCTGCAGCAGCTGGCGCGCTCGCCGCAGTGGCGGGCGGCGCGTTGGGCGCTGCTGGTGCTGGTGCTGGCGAATGTGATCGGGCTCAACGCCTGGGCCTGGCGTGAACAGCGGGTTCTGGCGGCGCAGCGTGCCGCGATTCGTGCCGTGCTGACCGATACCTTTGCGAAAGTGCCGGTGGTGGTGGATGCGCCGCTGCAGATGGCGCGTGAAGTGGCGGCCTTGCGGCGCGCCAGCGGCAGCGCCGCAGGTTCTGATCTGGAGAGTTTGTTGTCTTCCTTCTCAACCCTGGCCCCTGCGAGTTATGTGCCGACCACGATTGAATTTGCCGCCAATGAGTTGCGCCTGGGTGGCCCGGCCATGACGGCGCAGGAGCAGGCGCGGGTGACCGCCGGGCTCAAGGCCCAAGGTCTGATGGCCAGTGTGCAGGGGGATCAGTGGTTGATCCGCACCGGGGACACACCATGAACGGGCTCACTCCTTTGAAGGCACGCTGGCAGGCAGCGTCCCGGCGCGAGCAGCGCAGTCTGATCCTGGCGCTGGTGGTGGTGGCGCTGGCCCTGTTGTGGTGGCTGGCCCTGGCACCGGCGCTGGCGGTATGGCGTTCAGCCGACAGCCAGCGGGTGGCCCTGGAAGCGCAGTTGCAGCAGATGCTGGGGCTCCAGGCCCAGGCGCGGGCACTGCAGGCGCTGCCGACCCTGAATGCGCCGGAAGCCCGGCGCGCGCTGGAAGAGGCGCTCAAACCCTTGGGTACGGGAGCCCAGATGACGCAGCAGATGGACCGCCTGAATGTCACCCTCAAAGGGGTGCCGGCCCAGGCGCTGGCACAGTGGTTATCGGCCTGCCGGCAAAACGCCCACCTGGTGCCGGTGGAGACCCATCTGCGGCGCGCGGCTGCGGGGGCTGCCGTCTGGGATGGTTCGGTGGTGTTTGCCCTGCCCGCCTCCTGAGCGCGGGCAGCACGATTCACGATGGCTCTGCAGTTCCAACCCCGCTCTCTGATCTCTGGCCGTGCCGCTGGACCGCGCGGGGCATCCGGCGCCCCCTGGGGCTGGGCGCTGGCGGGTGTGGGTCTGGGGCTGGTGGTGGGCAGCCTGGTGTTCGCACCCGCGCGCTGGCTGGGCAGCTGGGTGCAACAGAGCAGCAACGGGCAGTTGCAGCTGCAGGAAGCCCATGGCACGGTGTGGACGGGTTCGGCCCGCTTGCTACTCACTGGGGGTGCTGGCAGCCAGGACCAGGCCACCTTGCCGGGCCGGCTTCAGTGGCAACTGCGCCCGGCTTTGACCGGTGGTGCCGCTGGCCTGGTGCTGCAGCTGCGTGCCGATTGTTGCCTGCTGCAGCCCTGGACCTGGCGCCTGTCGCCGCACTGGGGCGGCGGGCAGGTGGTTTTGTCGGACAGTGTGTCGCAATGGCCGGCCCAGTGGCTGTCCGGCTTGGGCACACCCTGGAACACCATTGCCGCACAGGGGCAGCTGGCGTTGAGTACCCAGGCGCTGACGCTGAACTGGTCGGCCGGGCGTTTGCAACTGGCCGGGCGGGCCCAACTGGATGCGCTGGAGTTGTCGTCACGGCTGTCGACACTGCGTCCCATGGGCAGTTACCGTCTGACGCTCAGCGGCGGGGCGACGCCGGGGCTGCAACTGGTGACGCTCAAGGGCGCCTTGCAGCTTTCGGGCCAAGGCCAGTGGGTGGGTAACCGGCTGCGGTTTGCCGGCGAAGCCAGTGCTGCGCCGGAGTCGCTGGCGGCGTTGTCGAATCTGTTGAACATCATCGGGCGGCGCGATGGCGCGCGTTCCATCATCAAAGTGGGTTGAATTGGCATGACACATCAGCAAATTCCCGGTTTCAAGATTGCTATATCTTCTGTAGCTATAAGTGCAGTCTTTATCTGGGCTACAGGTCTTTTTTCCTCAAATGTGATGGCACAGACCAGTGCCCCGGTGAAAGCCGGTGAGCCGGTCACGCTGAATTTCCAGGCGGCGGACATCGAGGCGGTGGCGCGGACCTTTGCCAGCATCACCGGTAAAAACGTGGTGGTCGACCCGCGCGTCAAGGGCACCTTGACGCTGGTGACGGACAAGCCGGTCAGCCAGGCGGCGGCGCTGGCCCAGTTTGTGGCCACCTTGCGCCTGCAGGGTTACACGCTGGTCGAGTCCGGTGGGCTGTACAAGGTGGTGCCCGAAGCTGAGGCCAAGCTGCAGACCAGTGCGGTGACCGTGGACAGTGCCCAGGGGCCGGGCCTGCCCGCCGGCAACCAGATTGCGACCCAGATCTTCAAGCTCAGCCATGAGTCGGCCAACAACCTGGTACCGGTGTTGCGCCCGCTGATCAGCCCGAACAACACCATCAACGCCAACCCCGGCACCAACACGCTGGTGATCACCGATTACGCCGACAACCTGCGTCGCTTGGGGCGCATCATCGCCGCCATGGACGTGGCCAACGCCACCGACGTGGAGGTGATCCCGCTCAAGCATGCCATTGCCGCCGATCTGGCACCCTTGGTGCTCAAGCTGCTGGGCAGCAGCACCGCTGCCGCACCGGCCGGCCAGGCCGATACCTCGTTCAAGACCACCTTGCTGGCCGAACCCCGTTCCAACGCGCTGATCGTGCGGGCCAGCAATGGCGCCCAGCTGGCGCTGGTGCATTCGCTGGTGGCCAAGCTTGACCAGCCCGATGCCGGCGGCAGCGGCGGCGCGGCGGGCAACATCCATGTGGTTTACCTGAAAAATGCCGATGCCACCAAGCTGGCGGCCACCCTGCGGGCGGCCATCAGCAACGACACCCGCTCCTCCACGGCGCCAGCGGCAACCGGCGGCGGCACCGCCGGGGCCGCGGCGGCAGCGGCCTCAGTCGCCAGTGCCACGGGCGGGCAGATTCAGGCTGATGCAGCCACCAATGCCCTCATCATCACCGCGCCGGAGCCGCAATTCCGCCAGTTGCGCGCGGTCATTGACAAGCTCGATGGCCGGCGTGCCCAGGTGCTGGTGGAGAGCCTGATTGCCGAGGTGAACATGGACCGGGCGGCTGAATTCGGGGTCCAGTGGCAAGGGGCTCTGGGCGGTGCGGCCAGCACCAATGTCGGTTTGCTGGGCACCAATTTTTCCTTGGGCAAAACCACCCCCACCATCATTGATCTGGCGACCAACGCGGCCTCCGGGACGGCCGTGCCTGCTGGCGGTCTGAACCTGGGGGTGGCGCACAAGACCAACGGGGTGTATGTGCTGGGTTTTCTGGCGAACTTCCTGGAAAGCAGTGGCAGCGGCAATGTGCTGTCGACGCCCAATTTGCTGACGCTGGACAACGAAGAGGCCAAGATCGTGATTGGTGAAAACGTGCCGTTTGTCACCGGCTCCTACACCAGCAACAACACCAGCGGCAATTCGGTCAACCCGTTCACCACGGTGGAGCGCAAGGACGTGGGTCTGACGCTCAAGGTGCGGCCGCAAATCAACGAAAACGGCACGGTCAAGCTGGTGATTTACCAGGAAACCTCGGCGGTCAAGGCCGGCACCGAAAAAGACAGCAATGGCCCGACCACCACCAAACGCACGATTGAGTCGACGGTGCTGGTGGATGACAACAACATCGTGGTGCTGGGCGGGCTGCTGCAGGACACTTATTCCGGCAACCAGGAAAAAGTGCCGGGGCTGGGTGATGTCCCGCTGTTTGGCCACCTGTTCAAGAGTGAGGCGCGGGGCCGCAAAAAAACCAACCTGATGGTGTTTTTGCGGCCAGTGGTGGTGCGTGATGCCCAGGCCACGGATCGGTTATCGATGGACCGGTATGACCTGATGCGCGCCGGTCTGAATGACGCCCAGCCGAAACCCAGCAGTGTGTTGAACATCAATGACTCGCCGCAATTGCCGGTCCTGCCGCTGGCCCAGCCGGTGTTGCCACCAGCGCCAGCATCGGGCGCCAAGACCCAACGCTGAACGTTTTCGACTGTCATGCGTTACCCACTGCCCTACGCCTTTGCCCGGACCTACCAGCTGTTGCTGGAAGACGATGCCGGCCAGCTCACGCTGTGGCTGCATCCGCAATCCGCCGCGGCGGCCCTGAGTGAGGTGCTGCGTAAATACCCTCACTGTCAGTTGCAGACCCAGGCCGCCAACACCCTGGTGCAGCGTATCAGTGCGGCTTATGCCCAAGGGGAGTCCAGCGCGGCGGCGGTGGTCAGCGAGGTCGAAAGTGATGCTGATCTGTCGCGCATGATGCAGGACCTGCCCGCCATTGAGGACCTGCTGGAAACGGCGGATGACGCACCCATCATCCGCATGCTCAATGCGCTGTTGACGCAGGCGGCACGTGACGGCGCCAGCGACATCCACATCGAACCGTATGAGCGCCACTCCAGTGTGCGTTTTCGGGTGGACGGCACCCTGCGCGAGGTGGTGCAGCCCAACCGCGCCCTGCACGCAGCGCTGATTTCGCGCCTGAAGATCATGGCCGAACTCGACATTGCCGAGCGCCGCCTGCCGCAGGATGGGCGCATCAGCCTGCGCATTGGCACGCGGGCGGTGGACGTGCGGGTTTCCACGTTGCCCAGCGCCTATGGCGAGCGTGCGGTGCTGCGCCTGTTGGACAAGTCCGAGGGACGGTTGAGCCTGGAAGCGCTGGGCATGCAGGGCGAGGTGTTGCGCCGTTTTGAGGCGCTGGTGACCCAGCCGCATGGCATTGTGCTGGTGACCGGTCCCACCGGCTCGGGCAAGACCACCACGCTGTATGCGGCGCTGGGGCGGCTGGATGCCACGCGCAACAACATCATGACGGTGGAAGACCCGATCGAGTACGAGCTCGCTGGTGTGGGGCAGACCCAGGTCAACCCGAAGATCGAACTGGACTTTGCCAAGGCCTTGCGTGCCATCCTGCGCCAGGACCCCGACATCATCATGATTGGCGAAATCCGCGACTTCGAGACTGCGCAGATCGCCATCCAGGCCAGTTTGACCGGCCACCTGGTGCTGGCCACGCTGCACACCAACGATGCCGCCAGTGCGGTGACGCGCCTGACTGACATGGGGGTGGAGCCGTTTCTGCTCAGCTCCAGCTTGCTGGGTGTGCTGGCCCAGCGCCTGGTGCGCAAGCTGTGCATCCATTGCGGCGGAAAAGGCTGCGAGCATTGTGGCCACACCGGTTACAGCGGGCGCAGCGGCGTGTTTGAGCTGCTGGTGACCGACGAGGCCATCCGCGCCCAGATTCACAACCGGGCTTCGGAAGCCGACATCCGCAGTGCCGCGCAGGCCGCGGGTATGGTGCTGATGCGTGAAGACGGTGAGCGGCTGGTGAGCCTGGGGCTGACCTCGCGCGAAGAATTGCTGCGTGTGACACGCGACTGAACTTGTGAGTAGCCATGCCGGTTTATTCTTTTGAAGCCGTCAGTGCCGCCGGAGACACCCGCAAGGGGGTGATCGAGGCAGATTCCGCCAAGGCGGCACGGGGGCAGTTGCGTGCGCAGGCGCTGGTGCCGCTCAGGGTGGAGCCAGTGAGTGCACAAGATCGCACGGGCGGCGGCATGACAGCACGCTACGGCAAGCGCGTGTTCAATGCAACCGCACTGGCGGTCTGGACACGCCAGCTGGCTGGTCTGGTGTCCTCTGGTCTGCCGCTGGAGCGGGCGCTCACCTCGCTGTCGGATGAAGCCGAAAAAGCACCGGAACGCGAACTGGTGGCCACGCTGCGCGCCGAGGTCAATGGAGGGACGTCGTTTGCCAAGGCACTGTCCCAGCATCCGCGCGAGTTTTCCGAGATTTACGTGGCGGTGATTGGTGCCGGTGAGCACAGCGGCAACCTGGGTCTGGTGCTGGAGCGTTTGGCCGATGATCTGGAAGAGCAGCAGGCGCTCAAGGCCAAGCTGATTGGTGCCGCACTGTACCCGGCCATTGTGTCGTTGGTGGCCATCGTCATCGTGTTGTTTCTGGTGACCTATGTGGTGCCGCAGGTGGCGCACGTGTTCGCCGGCAGCAAGCGGGCTCTGCCGCTGCTCACGGTCATCATGATCAGTCTGAGCGACCTGGTGCGCAGTTATGGCTGGCTGATGTTGGTGGTGATGGTTTCGGGCGTGGTTGGTGCCCGTGTGGCGCTGGCCAATGACCAGTGGCACGAAAAATGGGACGCCGCCTGGCTGAACCTGCCCATTCTCGGCCGGTTATCGCGAAGTTACAACGCTGCCCGTTTTGCCAGCACGCTGGCGATGCTGGCTGCGGCAGGTGTGCCGATCTTGAAGGCCTTGCAGGCGGCGACGCAGACCCTCTCCAATCGAGCCTTGCGTACCGATGCACAAGAGGCGCTGGTACTGGTGCGTGAAGGAGCTCCGCTGGCGTCGGCTTTGGCGCAGAAGAAGCGTTTTCCGCCACTGCTGGCCATGTTTGCCCGTCTGGGAGAGCAAACCGGGCAATTGCCCGTGATGTTGCAGCGTGCTGCGAAGCAGTTGGGGACCGAAGTGCAACGCCGTGCCATGCAACTGGCTACGTTGCTGGAGCCCCTGTTGATTGTGGCCATGGGGGTGGTGGTGATGCTGATTGTGCTGGCGGTGCTGATGCCGATCATCCAGCTCAATCAGTTGGTCAAGTAGCGTTGGCGGGCTGGGGCGTTCAGCGCTGGCCGGTTTTGTTCAACAGGTTGACCAGATCGACCACGGTTCTGGCGTTCATCTTGTCCAGGACGCGCGCACGATGAACCTCCACTGTGCGGATGCTGATTTGCAATTGGTCGGCAATGAGCTTGTTGGGCAGACCTTCCATCATCAGTCGCATCACGGCCTGTTCGCGTTCGGTCAAATCGGCGATGCGTTGACGTAGGGCTTGGCACCGGTGACGCTCGGCCAACACGCGAGCTGACTTGTCCAGCGCCCGCTCCACCCGCTCCACCAGTGCATTGTTGGAAAACGGCTTTTCGCAAAAGTCAAAGGCACCACGCAGGACTGCATCCACGGCTGTGGGCAGGTCGGCATGTCCAGACAGAAAGATGATGGGCATGGTTTCGAACCAATGCAGGGTACGCAGATGCTCGAACAGGGCCAGGCCACTCATGCCGGGCATCCGCAGGTCCAGCACGGCGCAACAGGGGTCTTGCGGGCCGTCGGGCCATTGTTGTGCCTGAGCCCAGAAGCGGTCTGCGCTGTCGAACGGGGTGCTCAGCAGACGTCGGGTACGCAACAGCCAGCCCAGTGCGTCACGCACAGCGTCGTCATCGTCAATCAAAAAGACCGTGCTGCCAGTGCCCATCATGTCGCCATCATAGGGCGGCGGGCAGGGTGAAGCGGAAGGTGGTGCCGCGTGGTGTGGCTGGTTCGAAGTCGAGCAAGCCGCCATGTTGCTCCACGATCGAGCGGCACAGGCTCAGGCCCAGTCCCATGCCTTCGGCTTTGGTGGTGAAAAATGGGGTGAATATCCGCTTGGCTACCTCGTCTGTCAGGCCGTGTCCATGGTCAGTGACAGTGAAGGCAACCCATCGTCCAGGGCTGGTTGCGTTGGCGGGAACGGGCGCAGCGTGCAGGCTCAGGTTGCGCCAACCTGAGCCGGAAGCGGGATCGCCTGGGGGCATGGCCTGAAAGCCATTGCGCACCAGGTTCAGCAAGACCTGCTCGACCATGGTGGCATCACACCAGACGGCTGGGCAATCTGCGGCAATCTCCCACTGCACCTCAATGCCGAGCTTGTGGGCCTGTAGTTTCACCAGCGGCGAAATGCCATCCCAAAGTGCCTGGATCGGCACGGCGGCGCGGGCGCGTTCTCGTCGGCGCACCAGGTCCCCCACACTCTTGATGACCTTGCCGGCGCGTTCAGCCTGATCGGCCATGCGCTGGATGGTGGCCTCAAGTTCGATTCGCAGTGTCTGCAGGGGGACTTGCGGGTCTTGCAGCACATTGAGGGAACCACTGGCGTAGCTGGCGATGGCCGCTAACGGTTGGTTGAGCTCGTGGCTGATGAGGGATGCCATTTCCCCCACCATGGCCAACCGGGCGGTGGCCTGCAGGCGGTCTTGCGAGGCTCGGGAAAGCTCTTCCGCCTTGCGCTGGTCACTCTGGTCGATGATGGCACTCATCCAGCCGGTTTGTCTGGCCTGCGCGTTGATCAGAGGTGCTTCCACCACCAGCACGGGCACATGGACACCATCGGCTCGCAGAAATTCTGATTCGAAACCTTGGCGTGGCAGCAGGCGAGAAGTCTGGCGGATGGATTGCCTTTGTCGATAACAATCGATCTGTTCAGGTGGCCAGTAGGGCGCCGGTATGCCGGTGCCGACGAGTTGTTCGGGTGGTCGTCCGACGATTTGGCAGAACGCTGGATTGACGTAGGTGATCCGACCTTGCATGTCGCGGGCGCACAGTCCGGTGAGCAGTGAGTCTTCCATGGCCTTGCGAAAGGCCAGGGCTTCGGCCAGACTGCCTTCGGCGCGTCGGCGTCGGCGCACGTCCAGTGCCAGCAGCGCAAACAAGGTGGTGAGTGCCAAGGTGAGTGCGACAACGGTGGCGGTCAGGATATTGGGCAACCAGCCGCCCGATTCACGCGCCTGCTCCACTCGTAACACGTAGGCAACGCCTGGCAGGTCGAGCAACTGTCTGGCCTGAATAACACCACGCTCATTCACCACACTGCCCACAATGGCCAGTCGGGTGCCGTCACCTTCGTTGATGGCGACGCTGCGAGCGCGTCGTGTTTCGGACCGGATCAATTCGGTCAGGAGCCCGGGCAGACCGTAGGTGGCCACAATGAAGCCAGCCTCCCGGTTGGCCTGGATCACCGGGACGCACATTTCCATCACCTCCTGACCTAACCACTGGGCCATCGGTAACCAATAACTGGCTGAATAGGCTGGGCCCTTGAGACGCCGAGCGTTGGCGCAGGCATGTTGTACATCAGGCAGAACCTGCTCACGGTTCATGTCGTCAAACGTCTGTGGCTGGAATGGGCTGCGAAGCTCTTGTTGGATGCGAAGATCCCGATCACGCCACTCCAGCCGGAGCATTTCGCGATGCGCGCTCAACAGGACAGATGCGGCACGCTGCCATTGCGGCTCCGAGGCACTGGTGACGCTCAGAGCTTGCAGATCCTGGATGTTGCGTAGCAGGCCGGCACGCAACTCACCGGCCATGTTTGCAGCGCTGAGTTCCAGTTGACTGACGGCGTGATTTTCTTCGTACTCACGCGCCAGGAACACCAGAACCCCCAGCAGGGCCAGCATGAGGGCGAAGAGCGCAGCCCAGAACCAGCGTCGACTATGGGCAAAGCCGGACTGCAATTGATCATTCACGATGGAATGCCGTGCCCCTGCTGTCGGCGGTGGGCCGAGTCCATTGACTTGCTGGCAATGCGGACCTCTGTTTCCTGCGTGGCTGGTGTTTTTGAATTGCTTTCAGTGCAACACAAGGACGGGCAATTGGCTATGGGCGATGATTTTTTTGGTATGCGAGCCAAAGACGAATTCACCGATCGGGCCGCGACCATGGGTCACCATCACGATCATGTCGCAACCGGCCTTTTCGGCTTCTTCAAGAATGGCGTGGTCAACCGAATAGGCGGTGACTGCCAGCCTTGAAAAGACCACACCGGCAGCGACCGCGCGCTGCTCGAACTGGTCGAGCAGCGCCTTGGAATGCGCCTTGTTCTTGGATTCATGTTCCTGAATATGGCTGGCGAACGCTTGTGCATCATGGCTTGTTGCCGAGACGGGTAGATCGGGTTCAACCACGAAACCGGTGACTCGGGCGCCCAACTGCACTGCCAGTTCAATGCTGCCATCCATAGCTCGGTGGGAAAGCTCTGAACCATCAACCGGGACGAACAAATGTTTATACATGGTCTCTCCTATAAAAGGGGCAATTTCCAGAGAGGTGGGGGACCACCTTAGTCCTCAACAAAAGCTTCTTCGCGGCGTTTCTTGATGCTGGGTGACAACACCACAATCAGCAGCAGCACAGCCACGGCCAGCAACGAGGCTGACAGGGGGCGTGTGACAAACACACTCCAGTCACCACGCGAGAGCAACAGCGAACGGCGCAGGTTTTCTTCCATCATGGGCCCCAGGATCAGCCCGAGCAGTAGCGGGGCAGGTTCGCAACCCATCTTGGCAAAGGCGTAACCGATGACACCAAAGGCGCCCACGATCCAGATGTCAAACGTGTTGTTGTTGGTGGAATACACACCAATGGCGCAGAAAAGCACAATTGCGGGAAACAGCCAGCGATAGGGCACCGTCAGCAGTTTGACCCAGATGCCGATCATCGGCAGGTTCAGGATCACCAGCATCGCGTTGCCGATCCACATGGAGGCGATCAGACCCCAGAACAATTCGGGGTTGCTGGTCATGACCTGTGGGCCTGGCTGGATGTTGTGGATCGTCATGGCGCCCACCATTAACGCCATCACGGCATTGGGGGGGATGCCCAGGGTCAGCAGCGGAATGAAGGAGGTTTGCGCTCCCGCATTGTTGGCTGCCTCCGGGGCGGCGACACCGCGGATATTGCCCTGGCCAAAAGGCACTTCACCCTTTTTGAGGCGAAGCTTCTTCTCGATGGTGTAGGAAGCAAACGAGGCCAGCAAGGCGCCGCCACCGGGCAGGATACCCATCATGGAGCCCAGCGCGGTGCCACGCAGCACAGCCGGCATCATGTTCTTGAAATCTTCTCGGGTCGGGAACAGGCCTTCGACCTTCTTGGTCAACAGTTCACGGCTCTCGCTGGGGCGAGACAACGAGGTGATGATGTCGCCATAGCCAAACACGCCCATGGCAATGGCGATGAAGCCAATACCGTCGGTCAGCTCGGGGATGTCAAAGTTGTAGCGTGCCACACCGGAGTTGACGTCAGTGCCCACCATACCCAGAAGCAGGCCCAGAATCACCATGGCAATGGCTTTGAGCAGCGAACCAGAGGCCAGCACCACCGCACCGATCAGGCCCAGCACCATCAGTGAAAAATACTCTGCAGGCCCGAATTTGAAGGCCACCTCGGCCAACGGAACGGCAAACGCGGCCAGTACCAGTGTGCCGAAGGTACCGGCAATGAAGGACCCGATACCAGCGGCGGCAAGCGCCGGGCCAGCTCGGCCCTTGCGTGCCATCTGATAACCGTCGATGGCGGTCACGACTGAAGAGGCTTCACCTGGCAAGTTGACCAGAATGGCCGTGGTCGAACCACCGTATTGGGCGCCGTAGTAAATACCGGCCAGCATGATCAGCGCTGCCAGAGGTGGCAGGGCATAGGTGGCTGGCAGCAGCATGGCAATGGTGGCCACGGGGCCTAGGCCCGGCAGCACGCCAATCACGGTGCCGAGTAAACAGCCGACCAATGCGTAGAGCAGGTTTTGCGTGGTGAACGCCACACCCATGCCCAGCGAAAGATTGTTGATCAGATCCATCATGGTGTGGCTCCTCAGCCGGTAATAAAGGTGGGCCAGACCTGGAATGGCAGGCTGAGTACGGTGACGAAAGTCAGGTAGCTACCGACGACCAGCACAAATGCCAATACCACGGTCTCCTTGAACTTGGTTTCCTTGCTGGCCAGTGTTGCCAGAAAGACCAATGCCACGATGGCCAAGGCCAGACCCAAAGGAGGCAGTCCGATGGACGGTAGTCCACCGAGTAAAACACCAAAAACCAAGTTGGCGAAGATGATGAAAAAGAGCGGACGCCAGGCAATGGCACCGATGCGCTCGTCATTGTCGTGATGTTTGCCGAAGGCATTGAGTGTGATCGCGATGCCAATGATGGCCAGAATGACACCGAGCAACAACGGAAAGTAGCCTGGCCCCATGCGCGCTGACGTGCCCACGGTGTAGGTGCGTGCCCCCACCGCAAATCCGATGCCCACCACAGTGAACATCAGTCCCGAAAAAAAATCCTTGTGGCTTTTTATGACCATTGTGTCTCCTCAAATTGTTTTCATCACTTGCGATTCTTAACCACCGGCAGAGGGTCCGAAATGTGGACTCTACGTACTTGGCGGTTGATCACAGAACGGGGTGTCTTGATGCCGCTTCGGTGGGTGAGGGCACATTACTCCGCAACAGCGACTTCGCTGCGCTTGGTTGCCGCACGCTTGACCTGCGGGCCTGAGTCGGCCACGTCTGCGGGCTGTAACACCTGTGCTTGAACACTGTTGGAGATTGCGGTCCGGTTGTCCGCCAAGGTGCGGAGTTTTTCCGCAATTTCCCTCGAGCGCAGCTTGAGGATTTCTGCAATGCCTTCAGTGTTGATGAGCTTGAGCCGCTCAACAGAAACAACCAATGAGATGACGCCCAGTGTGCCCAATCCTGCAACCGTGATGGGGGCGGCAATACCCACCACATTGGCATCGACTTCCTTGGTGGAGATGTAGTGCCCGGCTTGGCGGATGCGCGCAAAGTAGTCTTTGAAGCTTGGCCAATCCCGTGCAATTTTTTGTACATCTGGGTCGTGGCTGTGCTGTGTGTAGATTTTCTTGAGTCTGGCTGGTGGCAGATGAGCCAGCATGGTCTTCGAGGCAGATCCTCGGAATAACGGCAATGGCCGGCCGCGCCCGAAAGTCACGCCAGATTCGTCATAACCGAGCTCGTGGTGCACATTGATCACGTCTTCGTTGTACATGCGGCACAGGATCGCGGTACTTGCCGTTTCGGCCGCAAGTTCGTGCATCACCTTGCGGGCCACTTTGAGAACCGGATCCGATTCGCGAATCCGATAGTCCAGCGTGATGATGCGTGCGCCTAGGGAATAACGCCCCGAATAGTTGGCCAGAAAACCAGCTGTACTCAATTCCCTGACGTAACGGAACGCTGTGGGGCGCGATACCTGGAGACGATCGGCAATTTCTTCAGCAGTCAGGACGGTGTCGCTCTCCGAGTACAGATCAAGTACATCGATCATTCGCGCAAATTTGTTCATGGTTTGAATTTAAAGCATTTTTGCTGCCAAGCGAGCTGAAGACAGCATCAGGGTTTACTCTAATAGTATCTAATATTGACACTTTTCAATTATGCGGTAAAAATTCATCCATCTGCACAAGTGATTGCGAAGTTCCAGAGCGTGTTGGAGAAAGCTGATTCGATGAATCGGACCAATCTTCGATCTGTGCAAGACACTCTTGGTTGTCATGGCAAGTGTCATGATGTTTAAAGTATCTGAATTTGACATAAATTTAAAAGCCATCGAGTTTCGATTTGTGATTTCCGTTTGTTAATTCCCGCAACAACTCCCTAGTGAAAGGCCAAAAATGCATATTCAACAAATTCACCATGTCGCGTATCGCTGCAACGACGCCAAAGAAACGATCGACTGGTACCGCGACAAGCTGGACATGAAATACCTGTTTGCCGTCTCTGAAAGCAAGGTGCCGTCGACCAAGGAGGCCACGCCTTACATGCACCTGTTTCTGGATGCCGGCAATGGCAACATCCTGGCCTTTTTTGAGTTGCCGGAATCACCGGCGATGACGTTTGATCCGAATACACCGCAGTGGGTGCAACACCTGGCTTTTCAGGTCAAGGATGAGGATACCTTGAAGGTTGCCAAGTCCGAACTGGAAGCCAAAGGTGTGGAAGTGCTGGGTCCGACGGACCATGGTTTTGTCCGATCAATTTATTTCTTTGACCCCAATGGGCATCGACTTGAACTTTGCGCACCGGTTGCCACGCCGGAGATGATGGAGAAGCTGGTGAGTGTGTCAGAGCAAATGCTGGTGGATTGGACCAAGAGCAAAAAGGCGCTGCCTCATGCGGCTTGGGTTCATGAGGCTGAATTGGCCAAGCATTGAGTCGAATCCGTCAAAACTCCGGGGCTGGTGTTGATCACAACGTCCGGGGTGCTGGATCAAATTTGAAAAGTGGAAAGGTAGAAAACAGGATATGAAACTTGCCATCAAACTCTTTGCCATGGTGCAGGCCTTCAAGCTGACCGCGTACCGCGATCCGGCTTTCGGTGCTCGGCTCAAGGAGCGCAATCTGGTCGCCCAGTTGCGATTGCGGGATGGCTCGGTGGCCCGCTATATCGAAATCCGTGATGGCAAGGTCCTGTCCAAGGCTGAACTGCACCCGAACCCGGATATTGTGCTTGGCTTCAAGAATGCAGATGTGGCTGACCAGATGTTGTCGCTCAAGCAGGACTACCGGGCCAACATCCATGGCATGAAAAACTTCACCATCAGCCTGGATGGACCGGATGTGCTGACTGCCTGGTTCATGGAGACGCTGCAGATGGTCCAGCGGGTTGGCTGGAAATATGGCGAAGACTTGGGGCAGGGCGTGACGCGATTCACCGGCAACAACAATGGCGGGCCGGTGCATGTGCATGTCAAGGACGGCAAGATCCAGCGGATCACACCGATCGAATTTACCGAAGAAGACGGGCCCACCTGGAGCATCAACGCCCGGGGCAAGACCTTCACGCCACCACGGCAGACGACGTTGCCACCCCACGTGCTGGCTGGTAAATCACTGGTCTATTCAAAGAATCGCTTGCTCTATCCGATGAAGCGTGTGGACTTCGATCCCCAGGGTGAGCGCAACCCGCAGAATCGTGGCACCTCGGGTTATGTGCGGATCAGCTGGGACGAGGCGCTTGACCTGGTCGCGGGGGAAATCAAGCGTATCAAACGTGACTACGGCCCGAGCGCGTTGGCTTTTACCCATAGCGCTCACCAGATGTGGGGCAATGTGGGGTACCACTTGAGCTCGGGTTTTCGCTTCTTCAATCTGTTGGGATTCACCAAAGTCCACGGCAATCCCCAGAGTTGGGAAGGCTGGTACTGGGGCGCTGTGCACCATTGGGGGCATACCATGCGTTTGGGGCAGGGTGAGGTCTTTGGCCAGGTGGAGGACATCCTCAAAAATTGTGAAATGATGGTGTTCTGGTCCAGTGATCCGGAGGCAACAAGTGGTTGTTACGGTGGTCTGGAAGGTACGGTGCGGCGCATGTGGGCCAAGGAGTTGGGCATCAAGTTCGTCCATATCGATCCGTACTTCAACGAGACGGCCGCGCTGCTCGGTGGCAAGTGGATTGCACCACGTCCCGGTACCGATCCGGCGTTGGCACAGGCCATTTGCCACGTCTGGATCACTGAGGGTCTGTATGACAAGTGGTATGTGGAAAACCGTACCACCGGCTTTGCCGAGTGGTCCGATCACGTTCTGGGTGTGGACGATGGTGTACCCAAGACGCCCGAGTGGGCCGAGGCAGAGACCGGGGTGCCTGCACGCGACATTCGTGCACTGGCGCGTGAATGGGGCAGCAAGAAGGTTTATCTCGGTGCTGGAGGCATGGGCAATACCTTTGGTGGTGCCTGCCGCACGGCGACGGGTACCCAATGGGCGCGCATGATGGTCATCATGATGGGCATGCAAGGTTATGGCCGCCCGGGCGTCAACATGGGCAACATGCAGATTGGTACCCCAGTGGACTTCAATTTCTGGTTTCCGGGTTATGCCGAAGGCGGTATCTCGGGTGATTTGCAGTTCACTGCCAACGGACCGATCAACTACCAGCAAATCCCTCACATCATGTCGATGAACAATGTCAGGCAGCAGATACCCCGGATCGAGTTTCCGGAGGCGATTATGAATGGCACGGCGTCCGGCTACCCGACCGATGTGTCGTCTATCACCAACCAGTTCCTGCCATTCAAGTATCCCGCGCCAGGCCAGGAGCCGGTGCGGATGATGTACAAGTTTGGCGCCTCCCAGTTTGGGACACAAAGTGGTTCCAACCGGTGGGTACGGACCTACCAGTCCGACAAGATTGAGTTTGTTGTCAACCAGTCGATCTGGTTTGAAGGTGAGGCCAAGTTTGCAGACGTGATTCTGCCGGCCTGTACGAACTTTGAGCGCTGGGACATCGGTGAATGGGCTTCGGCAGGGGGGTACGCGCCGCAGTACTTTGCCCAGCTTAACCACCGTGTGGTGGTGTTGCAGCACAAGTGTATTGAACCGCTGGGAGAGTCGAAGTCCGATTACCAGATTTACGCGGAACTGGCACAACGGCTCGGCCTATCTGCCCTGTTCACGGAAGGCATGTCGGAGATCGACTGGTGCCGTCGTATCTGGGAGGGCTCCGATCTCTCCAAGCACATTTCGTGGAAGAAACTGCTCAAAAAAGGCTATTACGTGGTTCCTCCCGAAAAGGAAAACATGCGGGTGCCAACGGCCTACAGCTGGTACTACGAAGGACGCAAGAAAGATGTGCCAGAGATGCAGCCGCTGCCGGCAGACTACACCGAGAACTTCCTGGAAGGGTTGCAAACCCGTAGTGGCAAGTTTGAGTTTGTGCCATCCAGTCTGAAACTGGCCAACGACCCGGATCGTCCTGCCGTCAACAAATACATCCGTAGTTGGGAGGGATGCAGCACAACCGAGTTGCTCGACAAATATCCGTTGCAGTTGTTGTCCTCGCATCCGCGCTACAGCTTCCATACCCAGGCAGATGGCAAGGACTCCACCATCAATGACGTGAAGAGTCACCGGATGCTGGTAGAGGGGCACTATTACCTGCAGATCCGCATGAGCCCGGAGGATGCGGCGTTGCGCGGTATTCGGACCGGCGACTTGGTGCGTGCATTTAACGACCGTGGCGCCGTGATCTTCGCTGCCAAGGTCAGTCCGCGACTGCGCCCAGGTGTGGCGCATACCTATGAGTCATCCGCTGTCTATGAACCGGTGGGCAAACCCGGCTATTCCGCAGATCGGGGCGGCTGCGTCAATCTGTTGACCAACCACCGCTCTCAAATTCGGGGGGGCAGCGCCATGGCACCCAACGCTTGCCTGATCCAGCTGGAGTTATGGCAGCCTGACCGCGATACGGGTGTTCAGTCTGGTGCCGCTGCCAAGGCAGAAACCGTCGTCGCATGAATTTGGAGTTGAGCAAATGAGTAAAAAATGGAACATGATCGTGGACGTCGCCAAATGCGAGAACTGCCACAACTGTTTTCTGGTCACCAAGGATGAACACGTCAGCAACGATTTTCCCGGCTACTCGGCGCCCCAGCCATTACACGGGCATGAGTGGATCGCCATGCGTCGTCACGAGCGGGGGCAGGCCCCGATTGTCGACGCCCATTCGATGCCGGTCATGTGCAACCAGTGTGACGACGCACCATGTATTCGCGCAGGAAAAGATGGCGCGGTGTATCAGCGTGATGATGGCATTGTGATCATTGACCCGGTGAAGGCCAAAGGTCAGAAGCAGATTGTCAACTCCTGTCCCTATAAAGTGATCTATTGGAATGATGAGCTGGATTTGCCTCAGAAATGGATTTTTGATGCCCATCTGATGGATGCTGGCTGGACCCGCACGCGCGCCGAGCAGGTCTGCGCCACCGGTGCCTTGCGCTCCCTGAAAGTCAGCGACGAAGAGATGCGGGAGATCGCCACGGCGGAGAAGCTCGATGTCCTGTTGCCTGAGCGAAAAACCAAGCCGCGGGTCTACTACAAGAACCTGCACCTGATGCACAAGGCGTTTGTTGGGGGCACACTGGTGCGCGTGACCGACGGCGTGGAGGATTGCCAGTCCGGTGTCTCGGCCGAGCTTTCACACAACGGCAAGGTGGTCGGTGCCGCCATCACCGATCACTTTGGGGAATTCAAAATTGACGGACTGGAACCGGAGAGTGGCAGCTATGTTTTGACATTGACGGCTCCGGGCGGCAAGTCCAGCACCCATCCTGTGCACCTCGGTATCAGTCAGTATCTGGGCGTTTTTGCCCTTTGAGGGGGAAGGCTGTCGCTGCCTGAGTGCAGCTTCAGTGACCCCGGTTCTGGTTTGATCACAAAAAAGCCCTCTGCGATTCGCAGAGGGCTTTTTATTTGCCCGGTGCGGGTGATCAGGTTGGCATCGTCGCAGCCAACCAGGGCTTGACCGCCAGACGTTCGGCTTCAAAAGCCCGGATTTTTTCCTTGTGACGCAGTGTCAAGCCAATATCATCAAAGCCATTGAGCAGGCAATACTTGCGAAAGGGCTGGACGTCAAAGGCGATATTTTCCCCTTGTGGGGTGATCACCACTTGCTGCTCCAGGTCAATACTCAGGCGGTAACCCGGCAGCGCATTCACTGCATCAAACAATCGGGACACGGTGGTCTCTGGTAGGACGATCGGCAGCAGACCGTTCTTGAAGCAGTTGTTGAAGAAGATGTCCGCAAAGCTCGGGGCGATCAGCGCACGGAAACCATATTGTTGTAATGCCCAGGGTGCATGTTCCCGGCTGGAGCCACAACCAAAGTTCCGTCGGGTCAGCAAAATGGAGGCATTGGTATAACGCGGCTGGTTGAGCACGAAGTCAGGGTTGGGTCTGCGGCTGGCTGGATCCTGGCCTGGGTAGCCAACATCCAGATAACGCCACTCGTCAAACAGGTTGCTACCAAAGCCGGTTTTGCGGATCGACTTGAGAAATTGTTTGGGAATGATGGCGTCAGTGTCGACGTTCTCACGGTCAATCGGGGCCACAAGGCCTTGGAGCAGGGTAAATTTTTCCATGGATGGTTCAGGAGAGGGATCGGACGTCGACAAAATGACCGTGGATGGCTGCAGCCGCCGCCATGGCGGGGCTGACCAGATGGGTGCGTCCACCGGCACCCTGGCGCCCCTCGAAGTTTCGGTTGCTGGTAGAGGCGCAGCGCTCGCCCGGTTCCAGCTGGTCGGCGTTCATTGCCAAGCACATGGAGCATCCCGGTTCACGCCATTCAAAGCCTGCCGCCAGGAAAATCTCGTGCAAACCTTCGCGCTCGGCTTGCTGTTTGACCAGTCCTGAACCCGGTACCACCAGCGCCTGTTTGATGTTTTTGGCGATTTTTTGTCCCAGTTTTTTAACCACGGCCGCCGCATCTCGCATGTCTTCAATGCGGCTGTTGGTGCAGGAGCCGATGAACACCTTGTCGACATGAATGTCGGTCAGTGTCTTGCCAGGCTGCAAGCCCATGTAATTCAGCGCACGCTCCATGGCCGCACGTTTGTTGGTGTCCTTTTCACGGTCGGGGTCTGGTACCGCAGCCGTCACGGGCAGCACCATTTCGGGTGACGTGCCCCAGGTGACCTGCGGCGCAATCTGCGTGGCATCGAGTTCAATCACCGCATCAAACCGGGCCTCGGCATCGGAATGCAGGGTCTTCCAGTAAGCCACGGCCTGGTCCCAGGCGACACCAGACGGCGCCAGCGGACGGCCTTTGACGTAGGCGATGGTTTTCTCATCCACCGCGACCAGACCAGCACGGGCACCGGCTTCAATCGCCATGTTGCATAACGTCATTCGGTTTTCCATCGACAGCGCGTGGATGGCTGAACCGCCAAACTCGATGGTGTACCCGGTGCCACCCGCCGTGCCGATGTGGCCAATAATGGCCAACACGATGTCCTTGGCGGTGCAGCCTTTTGTCAGCACGCCGTCGACACGCACCAGCATGTTTTTGGCCTTTTTGGCCAGCAGCGTCTGGGTTGCCAGCACATGTTCGACTTCGCTGGTGCCGATGCCGTGCGCCAGCGCACCAAAAGCGCCGTGTGTGGATGTGTGTGAATCACCACAGACCACGGTCATGCCAGGCAGGGTGGCGCCGCTTTCCGGACTGATCACGTGCACGATGCCTTGGCGCGGGCTCAGAAACGGGAAGTAGGCGGCAGCACCGAATTCCCGGATATTGGTATCCAGGGTGGTGATCTGCTCCTTGCTGACAGAGTCAGTGATGCCGTCATAACCCCGTTCCCAGCCGGTGGTCGGGGTGTTGTGGTCCGCTGTGGCCACCACGGAGCTGGCACGCCAGACCTTGCGCCCGGCTTCGCGCAAGCCTTCAAATGCTTGCGGACTGGTGACTTCGTGAACCAGATGACGGTCAATGTAAAGAACGGCAGTGCCGTCTTCTTCGGTATGGACGACATGTTCGTCCCAGAGTTTGTCGTAAAGAGTGCGTGCCATATTGGTGTGAAAAAAAGGTCGTTGCATCGCGCCAGTCAGGCGGTGGATGATGGGTTGTCACGGGCCAGCGCGCGGGCGCGGGTTTCCTCAAAGTCTGCAGGAACTGGATGACGGTGGTCCCAGGGGCCGGCCTTGAGAACCTGTCCTGGCACATCATGTCCGACCAGACGAGGAATGTGGCTGGCGCAGGTTAACAGGCGCGCCAGGTCAACGCCGGTTTCATACCCCATGGACTGCAGCATGTGCACCAGATCTTCAGTGCAGATATTGCCGCTGGCTCCCGGCGCAAACGGGCAGCCGCCCAAGCCGGCCAGCGACGCATCGAAATGGGTGATGCCTGCTGACAGGCCGGCCAGCACATTGGCCAGTCCGAGACCGCGGGTGTTGTGGATGTGCAGGGTCAACTCGGTGTTGGGCCAGCGTTGTGGCAGGCCTGCGCACAGCTGTTGGATTTGCACTGGATTGGCCATGCCTGTGGTGTCGCACAGGCTGATACCTGCCACGCCCAGGGCCACAAATTCATCGGCAATGGCCAGCACATCGTCCGCTGCCACCCGGCCTTCCATGGGGCAACCAAAGGCCGTGGCCACCGACAGGTTGACGGCCATTTTCCCTTCGACCATCTTCACGATCTCGCGCAGCGATCGACGTGACTGTTGGCGTGTCATCCGGGTGTTGGCCAGGTTGTGGGTTTCGCTGGCCGAGACGACCAGATTGATTTCATCCACCTGGCATTCCAGCGCCCGCTCGGCACCACGGGTGTTGAGCACCAGGGCCGCGTAGGTGACGCCAGGGACACGCCTGATCTGGTGCATCACCGCTTCCGCGTCACGCAGTGCGGGAATGGCTTTGGCAGACGTGAACGAGGTCACTTCAATCTTGTGCAATCCGCTCAGACTGAGCGCGTCAGCGAGAGCCACCTTGTCCTCGGTGGGCACAAATACCGGTTCGTTTTGCAGGCCGTCACGCATCACCACGTCATTGACGTAGATGCGCTGCCCGGCTGGGGGCAACACCAACCCGCTCACGCAATCACTCCTTTGGCACGCAATTCGGCCAGGGTGGCTTCGGACAGGCCGGCGGCACGCAGCACCTTGCTGGTGTGCTCACCGAGCTCGGGGCCTCCGGCGTCAAAACCGCCTGGCGTGAGGCTGAGCTTGGGGACGATGCCGGGAACCTTGAGGCTGGAGCCGTCCTTGAGTTGAATAGTGCGCAGCATGTCGCGCTGTTGGTAGTGTTCGTTCTCGACGATGTCCTTGATGGTGAACACCTTGCCCGCCGGGACCCGTGCGGTGGCCAGGGCTGCCAGCGCTTCGTCGAGGGTGTGTTGCCGGGTCCAGGCCGCAATGGCGTCGTCGATCACGGCCATTTGTTCAACCCGCCCCGGATTGCTGGCCAGACGCGGATCGTTGGCGAGATCGTCGCGGCCAACCAATTGCATCAGACGTTTGAAAATGCTGTCACCATTGCCGGCAATCAGCACATAGGTGCCGTTGGCACAGGGATACGCGTTGGTGGGCGCGACGCCTGGCAGGGCGCTGCCTGCGGGTTCGCGCACCATCTGGTAACGGTCAAATTCAGAGACCGCCCCTTCCATCATGTTGAAGACCGACTCATACAGTGCGACATCCACCACCTGACCGGTGCCACCATGTGCCACGCGGTGGTAGAGCGCCATGAGCACACCAATCACACCGTGCAGCGCCGACAGCGAGTCGCCAATGCTGATGGCCGGACGCACGGGGGCCTGCCCAGGCATACCGGTGATGTGGCGCAAACCTCCCATGGCTTCGGCGATCACCCCAAAGCCAGGCAGATCACGCAGGGGGCCGGACTGGCCATAACCCGAGATGCGCAGCATGATCAGCTTGGGATTGATCCTGGAGAGGGTGTCGTAATCAAGACCCCACTGCTCCAGTGTCCCTGGGCGAAAATTTTCAATCAGCACATCGGCCTCGCGTGCCAGCTCCCGTACCAGCGCCTGACCTTCGACCTGTCTTAAGTCAATAGCGACCGACTGCTTGTTGCGGGACTGCACATGCCACCAGACCGACGTGGTGCCGACAGGCGTGCGCCAGGTGCGCAGCGGGTCCCCGGTTTCGGGGGGTTCGATCTTGATCACCTCTGCGCCAAAATCTCCCAGTGTCTTGGCGGCAAACGGACCTGCGATCAGGCTTCCCATTTCGATGATACGAATCCCTTGCAAAGGGCGTTGCGCTGTGATGTTCATGTTGTTCTGATCAAGTTTGAACCCGGCGCCGGCAGGGACATCCTCCTTGCTGGCGCCGGGTCGCACGGTTCACGTCAATTGGATTGACTTTAGTTGAGGCTGATATTTTTGCGTTTGATGATGTCGCCAGCAGCCGTTGCTGTCTTCAAGACGTAGGCCTTGAACTCTTCAGGTGACTTCAACACTGGATACATGCCCAGCGTCTCCAGTTTGTCGCGCACAGCGGGGGTGTTGAGGACTTTGGCCACTTCCTTGTTCACACGTTGGACCACTTCCTTGGGTGTTCCAGCGGGCATCAGGATACCTTGTTCTGCGCTCATATCGAAGTTCTTGACGCCGGCTTCTTCCAGTGTGGGCACGTCGGGCATGCTGCTCAACCGGGTTGGCCAGGTGACGGCCAGGAAGCGGATGCGATCATCCTTGAGGTACTGGCGGGCCGTGGCGACACCCATCAGCATGGTCTGGATTTGACCGCCGACCAGATCAACCACGGCCGCCGAGTCACCCTTGTAAGGGACATGCTGCATCTGCAGACCCAACATGTCGTCAAGCGTGGCCATGGCCATGTGGTGAGGAGAGCCCACGCCGGGGGTGCCGTAGTTGACCTTGCCGCCCTCTTTTTTGGCCCATTGTTGCCATTCCTTGACGGTCTTGGCCGGCACACTCTTGTTGACCGCCAGCACCAGGGGGAAGCGGCCAGTCATGGCCACATATTCAAAACTGTTCTGGTTGTAAGGCAGCTTCTCGAACAGGTACCAGTTGTTGTACAGCGTGCCATTGTCGGCAGTGGCCAGGGTATAGCCGTCTGCTGGCGAGCTGACCATCGCCTGGATGCCGACGGTGCCGCCGGCGCCCGGGCGGTTTTCGATCATCACGCGCTGACCAAGGGCGTTGCCCAGGCCTTCACCGATCAGGCGTGCGACGATGTCACTGGCGCCGCCGGCGTTGTAGGGCACGATCCAGCGAATCGGCTTGCTCGGATAGGCCTGCTGTGCAGCAGCGGAAAAGCTCAGGCCGCCCAGCAGGGCGGCAGCACCTCCCAGCAGGCAACGACGCAGATGATTGAAAGGGCGGTTTGGGTTTTGATGACTCACGGTTTGTCTCCTTGGATGAGTGGAACGGGAACAGGAAAATCTCACCAGTTGTGGCGCTGCGTCCAGTCAGAAATCACTTGGACTGACTGGCGCAGATGCTCTGGCTGGCCTTTGAAATAGTGGTTGGCTCCCTTGAGGCACAGCATTTCCTTGTCGGCACTGCCGCAGGCCTGGTACATCAGGCCAATGTCAGGCTGGGGCACGGCATCGTCGGCGCTGTGTTCGATGGCCAGCAGCGGCACATTGATCTGGCTGGCGCAGGTTTCTCCGTCAGCGCGGGAGTGGTCAATCGACCATTGCGACATCCAGGACCGCAGCATTGAGAAACGGGCCAGCCCGACCGGGCCGTTGTTCACCGTCTCTGGCACACCGAGGTAGCAGTGTCCGATCGGGCGGTCATTCGGGTCGATGCTGCCATCCAGGAATCTGGGTTCAGCCATGGTTCGGTGGGTGACGAAGCCGCGCTCCATCTCGGCGGTACCGCGTTTTCTCAGCATCTCCAGGGTTTCCTGCACCCGTGCCGTGATGCGGCGAACCCGGGCCAGCTGGGCGGCGCGGTAGGCCGCCAGCCAGTCAGCTGGATAGGGGGGGCGCACTGGCAGATCGGGGGCATACAGATCAAATTTTGGATCACGCTTGTCTGGGTCGAGTTCATCCAGCACGGACGGATCAATCCAGTCGGTCAGGCAGCGGGCGCGTGAGCGGTGGGCTGCTTCAAGCACCACCCCGTCGGCTGGCAACAGTCTGGCGGCAGTGAGATCAACCGGGTCCCCGGCCGGGGTGGCGGTGATGGTGGGATTCTGCGCCTGTGACTGGTAGAACAGCGCCAGTGAGCCACCGCCTGACCAGCCCAGCAGGATGACCTGTTTGAAGCCGAGCTGTTCCTTGGCGTGACGCACACAGGCGCCCAGGTCCAGTGCCACTTTCTCATAAATCAAGGCCGAGTCGTTCTTGGCGTAGCGGCTGCCCATACACAACACCGGGTAGCCGGCTTCGGCCATGGCCGTGGGCAGCGGCAGCAATTGCAGGGTGGAGCTGGGATGCATCATCAGGAACACGGTGTCCGATGAGGCTTGTTCAGGGCGAATCAGCAGGCCCTCCAGGTTGACCGTGCCCTGGCTACCGACGAAACCGTAAGTCTCGGTGATCTGGCTGGTTTCAGCGTAACTGACATGCACCCACTGGTGTCGAATGGCTTGTTTCATGTTGGAATGACCTCTTTAAAAACTAAATCAGCCGCTGATGAGGCTGCGACTCGGTGGCGGGCTCATTCAGACTGTCCTGAATCAGCGCCGAGATACGTGTGGCATCGCCCAACTCCTGTGCCAGGTTCAAGACCAGTTTGGCCAGGAAAACACTTTCCTGCTCGGGCCCGGCCGCGTCGATCGCGGTGGCCAGTTCGTCGTACAGCGCTTCAAGCTGGGGAAACGTCAGTTGGCTCATGGTGTCTCCTGTTAAACGGCGGGGGTGGCCTGGGCTGCAGAGAGCACATGGTCGAGCACCTGCTTCACGCGGGTGCCGCTGCTGGCGCTCCAGCGGGCGCAGACATGTTGGTCGGGGCGCAGGACATACACGGCACCGTCGGCTGTACCCCATAACGCCTGGGCATGGCCGAGTGGATCGTGCAGCACGGCGTCCGCGTCGGCCATGGGTGTGCCGTCAACCGTGATCGCCATCAGGCGTACCCGCAGGCCCTGCTGCCTGGCAGCGAGCACGTCTTCGCGCGCTGCTTGCCACAGTGCTGCGTTCTGTCCGAACACCAGTACCTGAAAAGCCGGCTGGAAAGCATCCAGCAGGTAGGCACTGTCGGGCTTGCCGGGTTCGAGCTGGACATTGCGTGCCGGGGCGCCAGGAGTGGGGCCGGCAGCAAAGTTGCTTTCCGTGGCATCGACCCAGGTCAGCGGACTGCTGGCGTAGTCGATCGGGTGGGATGTGCGCCAGTGCAGCAGGCCACGGGTGAACGCATGGTTGAGCGACAGGGACAACACCGCTTGTTGCAGGACCCGGTAACCCCGTGTGGGTGGTGCCATCATGCGTGTGCTGCGGCCAGCTTCAATGCAGATCTGGCGCGCATCAGCGACACGTTCGCTGCTGTAACTGTCCAGGATCGAAGCCTGCGCCTGATGGTGTACCACGGCCGCGAGTTTCCAGGCCAGGTTGATCGAATCCTGAATGCCGGTATTCATGCCGCGCACGCCAAACACCGGCAGCAAATGGGCAGCGTCCCCGCAATACAGCACGCGGCCATGGTGGTAGCTGGCCAGCGTCAAGGTGTTGGGTTTGTACAGCGTGGTCCACTCGATGGTCCAGGGCAGATCAACCCCGATGTAGTCG
Source organism: Rhodoferax sp. (assembly GCF_028689305.1). Classification (GTDB taxonomy): domain Bacteria; phylum Pseudomonadota; class Gammaproteobacteria; order Burkholderiales; family Burkholderiaceae_C; genus Rhodoferax. Next base: position 39,401 of record NZ_JAQTWM010000011.1, read on the forward strand.
AGGTGGGCCTGAATGTGTCCGTGGATGCGCTTGGGGTCAAGCGCCTGTTCGTCCGTCACGTCGTCCGGAACCTGGTAGTCCAGTCGCCAGATACCGCCGGGCGCCTTGTGCATCAACGCCGTGTGACCTGGCAGCCAAGGCGGCTCGTAATAACAGCGCCGTCCTGTGGGTTCCTCCAGTGCGATGTTGAAGTCGGCAATGACAAAGCGGCTTTCATAAGACTTGCCCTCAAACCGCAACCCCTGCAGGCGTCGCACGGCCGAGCGTGCGCCATCACAACCGACCACCCAGTCGGCATGGATACGATAGTCACCTTCGGGGGTGTCCAGGGTCAGAGTCACACCATCAGCCGTTGCTTCCATGGCTTCCAGTCGAGTCTGGAAGCGCATGTCCACACCCAGCTCGCGGGCGCGATCCACCAGAATTTTTTCCATGACGCATTGCGGCAGGTTGGTCATCGGCGCGAATTTGTCATCTTCCGAAAACGGCAGGTCCAGGTGGTGCACCACCCGGTTCTTGTAGAAGCTGTAGCCGTCTTTCCAGACGAGGGCGCGTTGCAAAAACTGTTGGGCAACCCCCGACTGTTCGATGATCTCCATCGAGCGTTTGGTCAGGGCCAAGGCACGGCTACCGCCGCTGACCTGGGCTTCGGACTCGATCAGCACACAGGCGACGCCGTTGGATGCCAGTTGAATGGCCAGCACCAGCCCGGCCGGGCCGGCGCCCACCACCACCACCGGGTGGTGGGTCGGCTCTGGCGCACCCATGTCGGACGGCCGGACGAACGGGTAGATCTCGTACTTGAAATAGCTGGACGGGTGGGGTTGCCTGTGGGGCAGGTGCATGGGAAGGTTTTCCTTGATAAAGTTGAATGGCGACTCAGTGGGCAGCACGGGCAGCTTTTTCGGCCGTCCAGTCATTGAGTTTGACGCGGGCATTTTCTCTATCAGAATCAGAGACTATTCCGCTCGTCATGTCGGCGGTCAGTTCCAATCGCACGCCATTCGGGTCGAAAAAGTAAATGGAGCGCACAAAACCGTGGTCGGTGATGCCCAGGACTTCGACGCCGGCAGCCTCCAGACGCTGCTTGGCGCGTTCCAGTGATGCCAATGAACCCACCTTGAGTGCCAGGTGATTGACCCAGGCTGGCGTGTTGGGTGAGGGTTGTGCGGACTGGTTATTGCCGAGGTCGAAAAAGGCCACGGAAGAACCATCCTGCAGCTCAAAAAAAATGTGCACGTAAGGTGTGTTTTCCCCGGTGCTGGGAACGTTGTCTGCGCGGACGACGTGGGTCAGCGGCAGGCCCAGCAGGTCTTCGTAAAACGCCCGGGTTTGTTCGGCATCCTTGCAGCGCCAGGCAAAGTGATGAAGACGTTGTACTGGCTCAAAAGTGGTGGCCCCCATGGGTCAAACTCCGGGTTGATCTAAAGCATGAATTTTGGCGGCTTTGTTGAAAAGTGTCAATATTAGATACTATTAGAGTAAACCCTGATATGACTTTTGGCGCATATGCGCTCATCGGTATGGCGGTGCGCCAGGCCGCCTTGTCTGCGGTCAGGGTGTGGTTGTGGCTGGCTGTCCGTATCAAAACCGCCAGTGGCCCGCTCAGAAGATGACGTTGTTGCTCTCTTTATCTACCAATCCACCAGACTCAGGCCGACACTGAGCACCGTACGCCGGCGGTTGTAGTCCAGTAGCGAGTCGCCATAGCCGGAAAATAGCTGGGTGTGAAAACGCAGGCCATTTTTACCGGTGAGCGGGTTGTCATTGGTCAGCGCTCTGAGCCATTCCAACCGGATCGACCCATTGGCCTGGGCCCTCAGCGAGTGGCGCAAGGTCAGGCCCAGTGTATTTTTCCCATCCGGATGCCAGAGTCCGGCCAGCTCGGCGCGGCCCACCAGGTCGCTGATATCGGGGTTGTCGTCGTCTTCGGCAGCTTCGGGCACCCGCTGCCACAGACGGGCGGTCAGTTGCAGGGTGTTGCCGTTTTCAAAACCCGCCATCAGGATGTTGCGGTTCCAGCTGCGCGACAGCGGCAGCGACTGGCCGTTGGACTGGTGGTTGATGCTCCAGCCCGCATAACGCCAGCGCCAGCCTGCGGGCAGGCTCAGGTCCATCGGGTAGATATAGGCCACCTCGGGCTCGTGGTCGGTGCTGCGAAAGGGGCGCGACAGGTCGCCGGTAAACAGTTGCCAGTAGGACTGCTGGCTATACCCAAACCACACCGAGTCACGTTTGAAGGGCTCCCCCTGCGTGAGCAGACCCTGGGCGATCTTGGTGCGCACCGACAACTGGATGCGGGCTTCGTTGTTGCTGTAGGGGGTGATGCCCGCGGCCGTATGCCCTGGGCTGGGGGAGCTGGGTTGGGTGTTGACATGGTTGGCCCCGATCCAGGACAGGCTGATGGGTTTGTAACCGCGGATGCCAAAGGTGCCGCAGTCGCTGCCAGCCTCAAGCTCCCAGAAGCGCGACAACTCCGAAAAGCGCGGGTTCTTGCAGTTGTGGGCTTCCGGCGCACGCATGGTGATGGTGACAGGCTCCGTGGCGGGTTGTGCCGTGGGGGCGACCTGGACCACGGGAGGGTTGACTGACGCGGCGGCAGCGGTTTCCGAGGGTGAGCGGGATGCGGCCCCGGGCTGCTGCGCGGCCCACTGGTCAAAACAGCGCAGACGGGCATCCCTGTCCGTGAGGGCCTGACACTGTTGCCAGTCAGCGGACTTTGGCCCAACCGGGTCTTGAGTGCTAATTTGGCCTCTAGCCCAGGTATTGATTGTGCATAAAGCTACAAAAAATATAGCGTAATGGATTTTCATGAATGGCCCTCCAGGGGTAGTGGCGTTAGCGTACCAGTGCCCGTGCTGCGGCACTGTCCTGCGCCTTCTGTGCAAACTCGGCGCGCAAGGCCTTGAGTTTTTCGCGCGGGTCTTCCTTGACGGTATTTTGGTCCAGCCCCATTTCGGTGATGAAACGGCTGGGCTGGGCCGCGACCATCTCGCGGCCCTTTTTGCGTTTGCGGGTCCAGCTGACCGCCAGGCTACGCTGGGCACGGGTGATGCCCACATACATCAGGCGGCGCTCTTCCTGCAGGTGCTGGGTCAGGCTTTCGCTGGCGGCCTCAAGGGCGGCGGCGCGCTGGATGCTGGATGCCCTGCTCGGCGCCGTCTCGTCGGGGTTGTCGCGTTGCTTGAACGGCAGCATGCCCTCGGTCACCCCCACCAGCAGCACATGCGGCCACTCCAGGCCCTTGGAGGCGTGCAGTGTCGAGAGTGTCACCACGTTCTGGTCCTGCTCGCGCTCGCTGATGGTCGACAGCAGCGAAATCGTCTGGGCCACTTCAAGCAGTGATTTGACCTCCCCCGCCGTGTTGACACCGGTGGCGTCTTCAATCTGCCCGCCACAGCGCCCGGACATCCAGTCGATGAAGTCCAGCACATTGCTCCAGCGGGCGGCGGCGACTTTTTCACTGTCCTCACCGTCGTACAGGTAGGCCTCGTAGCCAATGTCCTTGAGCCAATCCAGCAAAAAGGCCTTGGCGGCTTCGGCGCCCAGGGTGTGGCGGGCACGGAACTCCAGGTCGTTGACCTCGCGGCCGAATTCATGCAGGCTGCCCAGCGCCTTGCCTGAAATGACGCTGCCCAGACTGCTGGAGAACAGCGCCTCGAACATGCTGAGGCGGTATTTGCTGGCAAAGTCGCCCAGGTGCGCCAGGGTCTGGTGGCCGATGCCGCGTTTGGGCGTGGTCACGGCACGCAAAAAAGCCGGATCGTCGTTGTTGTTGATCCACAGGCGAAACCAGGCACACAGATCCTTGACTTCGGCGCGGTCAAAAAAACTGGTGCCACCGGACACCTTGTAGGGAATTTGCGCCCGGCGCAGGGCCTTTTCGAACGGTTTGGCCTGGTGGTTGGCGCGGTACAACACGGCAAAGTCACGCCATTCCTTGAATTGGGGTCCCCCCGTGCTGGTGCCGCTGGCGCGCAGGCTCTGGATGCGGGCGACGGCTCGCTCGGCCTCGTGTTCCTCGGTGTCGGCATCCACCACCCGCACCGGCTCACCTTCGCCCAGGTCGCTCCACAGGTTTTTCGGAAACAGCTTGGGGTTGGGGCCGATCACATTGTTGGCAGCACGCAGGATGGCACTGGTGGAGCGGTAGTTCTGTTCCAGCTTGATGACTTTCAGCGTGGGGAAGTCGATCGGCAGCTTCTTCAGATTGTCCAGCGTGGCGCCACGCCAGCCGTAGATCGACTGGTCGTCGTCCCCCACGGCAGTGAACCGTGCCTGCGCCGGCTGGTCACCGTTCACCAGCAGTTTGAGCATCTCATACTGGGTGGCGTTGGTGTCCTGATATTCGTCCACCAGAATGTGCCCGATCAATTTCTGCCACTTCTGCCTGACGGGCTCGTGGTTCTGGAGCAGCTTGAGGGGCAGACCAATCAGGTCATCAAAATCCACACTCTGGTAGGCCGCCAGCCGCTCTTCGTAGTGCGCCATGACCCGGGCAATGATGCGTTCGTTGTCGTTGCTGGCCTGCGCCGCTGCCGCTGCCGCATTGAGCCCCAGGTTTTTCCACAGGCTGATGGTCCATTGCCAGGATCGTGCGGTCGCGGCATCCACACTGCCGCCAGCGTCCTTGAGGATGCTGGTGACGTCATCGCTGTCCAGAATCGAAAACTGGGGTTTGAGACCCAGCGCTGCGCCATCTTCACGCAGCAGACGCACACCCAGGGCGTGAAAGGTGCAGATCACCACGTCTTTGGCGGCTCTGCCGATCAGGCCGCGGGCGCGTTCGCGCATCTCGCTGGCAGCCTTGTTGGTGAAGGTGATGGCCAGAATACGCTTGGCCGCCACCCCCGACTGGATCAGGCGGCCGATCTTGTGGGTGATCACCCGTGTCTTGCCCGAGCCGGCGCCGGCCAGCACCAGACACGGGCCGTGCAGGTAATTGACGGCTTCTTGCTGAGCCAGGTTCAGGCCGGAGTTGGGGGAGTGGGCAAACATGGAGGACGACAACTTTCGCGAAGGGGCGAATCATACCCAGCCAGCCCGACACCGTCAGGTTTGAGTTATGTCATGTTCCTGCCGGTTTTCTATTGGACAAAAGCGAGGTCGATGGTGTAATTTGAGGTAAGCAAACAGACGGGAGCAGGGTCATGGACTTGTCGCGTTACAAGATCAGCACCAAGCTGGGTATGGGGTTCGGGGTGATTGTGTTGTTGACCGCGCTGATTGGCGGGTTGTCCATGATGCAGATGGGCCGGATTGACGCCGATACCACCGATCTATCAGAAAACTGGCTGCCTTCGATCCGGGTGGTGGGTGACATGCAAGCCCTGCTCAATGACATGCGCCGGGCCGAATTGCAGCATGTGATCGCCGCCAGCGCTGAGGAAAAGAAGCCCGAGGCCGAGCGATTCAAGGCGGATGTGGCCAAACTTCGCGCGCTGGAGAAAAAACTGGGAGAGCTGCTGGATGCACCACAAGAGCGGCAACTCTATGAGCGCTACAAGACCGAAAGCCAAGCCTACCTGGCCACCAGCATCTCATTGTTTGAGCTGTCTTCCGTTGGCCCCTCCGGGCAGGAGCTCACCACCAAATACCTCAAAGGTGATTCCAGAACCACCTTCCGGGCCATTTTCAAGACACTGGATGAAATGAATGTCCTGCATGTCAAGGGTGCGGATCAGGCCGCACAAGACGGCCATGCGGCTTACGCCAGGGCCACGTTCACCGTGGCGCTGGTGCTGGCCATTGTGTTGGGCGTGGCCATGGTGCTGGGGTGGTGGATTGCGCGACAGATCACCGTGCCGATCCAAGCGGCGGTGTTGGCAGCCAGGGAGTTTGCCGCTGGCAATTTGTCCACCCCCTTGCAGGTGAAGGGCCGGGACGAACCCGCGCAATTGCTCGGGGCGCTGGAGTCGATGCGCCAGGGCCTGTCCAGTGTGGTGACGGGGGTGCGCTTGAGTTCGGACAGCGTGGCCACGGCCAGCTTTGAGATCGCCCAGGGCAATACCGATTTGTCCAATCGCACCGAGCAGCAGGCCAGCGCGCTGGAGCAAACAGCAGCCTCCATGGAACAACTGGGGGCAACCGTGGCGCAAAACGCCGATTCGGCGCGCCGGGCCAGTGAATTGGCCGCCGGCGCTTCGGCGGTGGCCGTGCAGGAGGGGGAGGTGATGGGGCAAGTGGTGGAAACCATGAAAGACATCAACGAGTCGTCCCAAAAGATCGTCGACATCATCGGCGTGATCGACGGTATTGCCTTTCAAACCAACATCCTGGCGCTCAATGCGGCGGTGGAGGCGGCACGCGCCGGAGAGCAAGGGCGTGGCTTTGCCGTGGTGGCCAGCGAAGTGCGCAGCCTGGCCAAACGCAGCGCAGATGCGGCCAAAGAAATCAAGACGCTGATCAATGCCAGTGTGACCAGTGTCAAACAAGGCTCCAGCCTGGTGGACCGGGCTGGCGCGACCATGAGCGAGGTGGTCAAGGCCATTGAGCATGTGTCCGATATTGTGGGAGAAATCAGCTCGGCCAGCCGTGAACAGTCCACCGGTGTGACGCAGGTAGGGGAGGCGGTGTCCCAAATGGATCACACCACGCAGCAAAATGCGGCTCTGGTCGAAGAAATGGCTGCAGCTGCCGGTAGCCTACGTAGTCAGGCCCAGGATCTGGTGCAGATGGTGGCACAGTTCAAACTGACGGATGAGCAGGTCAGGACTACACCGGCTGCCTTGGACCAGGAGCCAGACAACACGCACCTGCTCAGACTAAATTGACGGGCGTTGTGCGCCAACCTCGATGCCATGCTGCGGCATGAGGATGGTGATGAATCCGGCCTGACCTGCCACCAGGCGTAGCAGCGGGGCATGGCTTGTCTTGTGTTTGGCACAATGGGTGTCATGTGTTTGAGCATTTTCAGAAGACGCCGTTTGCCGCCCTGTCTGGTGGTTGGTTTGAGTTTGGCTTGGTGGGGGCTGGCCCTGGCCGCGCCAGACACGGCCAAGACTGTGTTTCTCGAAGAGCTGACCTCGGTTGAACTGCGTGACAAGGTCGCCCACGGGGTGACGACCATCCTGGTTCCCATTGGCGGGACCGAGCAGAATGGTCCCCACATGGTGCTGGGCAAGCACAATGTCCGGGTCAAGGCGTTGGCGGGGCAGATCGCCCAGCGGCTGGGCAATGCGGTGGTGGCGCCGGTATTGGCCTATGTGCCTGAGGGGGCGATTTCCCCACCGCAAGCCCACATGCGTTTTACCGGGACGATCTCGATCCCCCCCGACACCTTTGAAAACCTGCTGGTGGCTGCGGCCAGGAGTTTCAAGCAGCATGGTTTCCGCGATGTGGTTTTTCTTGGTGACCATGGCGGTTATCAGAAAAACGAAGTGCGTGCGGCGGAGAAACTCAACAAGGCATGGGCTGGTGATACCCGTTACCGCGCCTACGGCCTGACGGCTTATTACGAAGCCGCCCAAGCCCCTTTTTCACAGGAACTCAGGGCCCGGGGGCTTTCGGACACCGAAATCGGCACCCATGCCGGCTTGTCCGATACTTCCCTGGCCTTGGCGGTGGACCCTTCCCTGGTGCGCGAGGTCTGGTTGAGACCTGCGGCGAAAATCGGTGCGGCCGATGGTGTTTATGGTGATCCGCGCAAAGCCAGCGCGGAACTGGGGCAAATGGGCGTGCGAATCATTGTGGACCAGTCGGTTCAGGCGATTCAGGACGCGATCCGGCAGCGTGGTATTCGGTAAATCTGTGGAGTCATCCGTTCGTGAAGTTCAATTTCAAACGTATCGTGGTTATTGCCGGGGTGGTCTTGACCCCTTCTCTGGTCATGCATGGTGTTTCGGCCACGCCGGCGGCCAGTGCGCCCAAGGCCGTGGTGCAGACGGTGCCGGGTATGCCGGCGGTGACGGACGCTGATAACCTCTACAGCGACACCCGGACCGACCAGCTCAGCGCGGCTGTCAAGGACGACCTGGAGCGTATTTATGTGCCCAACCTGCGTTCCCACGACGTGTCGGTGATTGACCCCAAAACCCTGAAGGTGGTCGACCGTTTCAAGGTGGGGCAGGCACCGCAGCATGTGGTGCCCTCCTGGGATCTGCGTACGCTGTGGGTGGCCAACAACGCCGAGCGCAGCAACAAGGGCAGCCTGACCCCGATCGACCCGCGCACCGGCAAACCGGGCAAGGCCATTGACGTGGATGATCCGTACAACCTGTATTTCACCCCGGACGGCCAGTCGGCCATCGTGGTGGCCGAAGCCAGACGTCGGCTCGATTTCCGCGACCCGAAGACTCTAAAGCTGCAATACGCCATTGAGGTGCCTCAATGCGGCGGTATCAACCATGGTGACTTTGCCATCGATGGGCGGTACGCCATCTTCACTTGCGAGTTCGACGGCAGCGTCGCCAAGATCGACATGGTGGCCAGAAGTGTGGTGGGATATCTGAAGCTGACGATGCCGAAAGTGCGTTTCAAGGAGGTGGGCAACACCTTCAATCCGCTGGAAACCGAAATCTGCACCACCCGCAAAGGCATGCCGCAGGACATCCGGATTTCGCCTGACGGCAAAACCTTTTATGTGGCCGACATGATGGCTGACGGGGTCCATCTGATTGACGGTGCCTCTTTCAAGGAAACCGGCTTCATTGCCACCGGTGTGGCTGCCCACGGCCTGTACCCCAGCCGTGACGGCAAGTTGCTGTATGTGGCCAACCGCGGTTCCCATGCCATCCACGGCAAGCGCAAGGGGCCGGGCAGTGTCACCGTGGTCGACTTTGCCAGCAACAAGGTGGTGACCACCTGGCCCATCCCGGGGGGCGGCAGCCCGGACATGGGCAATGTCAGCGTGGACGGCAAATGGCTGTGGCTGGCCGGGCGTTTTGATGACGTGGTGTACCGGTTTGACACCAGCAATGGCAAAGTCGACAAGGTGGCGGTTGGCGCCGAGCCCCATGGTCTGACCATGTGGCCCTTGCCCGGCAGGTACTCCCTGGGGCACACCGGAAACCTGCGTTGAACCGACGGCAAGCCGACTGGGCCCCAAGGGCAGGCGCAATGGCTGGAGCAGGCACCGTCGGGTGCCTGATGTGGCCATGCTGAAAATCTTCATCACCACCTTCCCGTTTTTTGCGCTGGTGCTGTGCGGTTATCTGGCGGCACGCCGACGCATGTTGCCCCTGGAGGCGATCCCTGGCTTGAATGGTTTTGTGCTGTTTTTTGCCTTGCCGTGTATGTTGTACCGCTTTGGCGCCAACACCCCCATTGCGCAGTTGCTGGATGTGTCGGTGGCCATCACCTGGCTGGTGTGTGGTCTGATCATGGTCGGTTTCACGGTGGCCACCAGCCTGAGTTCCCGCATTGGCTGGAATGACGCGGCCTTTGGTGCCCTGGTCGCGGCTTTTCCCAATTCTGGCTTCATGGGGGTGCCGCTGCTGGTGGCCTTGCTGGGTGCGCAGGCCGCAGGCCCCACCATCCTGACGATGGTGATTGACATGATTGTCATCAGTTCGCTGTGTATTGCCTTGTCCCGGCTGGATGGTGCGGATGAACACGGTGCGGCCAAGGCGTTGAAGAACGCCCTCAAGGGGGTGTTGACCAACCCCATGCCCTGGTCGATTTTGCTGGGCGCGCTGGTGTCTGCACTGGGACTGGCCCTGCCACCGCCGGTGATGCAAGTGGTGGGGATGCTGGCTGATGCGGCGTCACCGGTGGCGCTGTTCACCATTGGGGCGGTGTTGGCACGATCACAAATGATGGCCATGGCCGGGCACGCGCCAGCCACCCGACTGGGTGACTACCTGCCGGTGGCGATGCTCAAATTGTTTCTGCACCCGTTGCTGGTGTTGCTGGTGGGGGGGGCGGTGATCAGCTTGGGCATGTCGCTGGACCCTTTTGCCCTGACGGTGGTGGTGCTGGTGGCGGCCTTGCCCAGCGCCAGCAATGTGTCGCTGCTGACCGAGCGCTTTGGTGCGGACAACGGAAGGGTGGCACGCATCATTCTGGTGTCCACCGCCGCGGCCTTTGTCACGTTTTCGCTGGCGGTGATCCTGCTGCATTAGGTTTGGCAGCGCCAGTCCCAGGGGGGATCGCCGGGTTTTTCAGCAAAACCTGATCTGGCTCAAGTTTCCTGTCAATGGCAGCAGTCTAATGGCGATTATTAACAAATGATGAACGTCACAGATCACTGTTGATCACAAAGGAATGACATGACTACCTGGTTGACTTACAGCATGGTTGCTGTGGTGCTGGTACTGGCCAGCACCGCGCTGTTTTTTTTCACCCTGACCCGTGGCGCGCTGATCATGCGCGGCGCCTTGGGCCGTCTGCATCACGAAGCCGCCCACGTTTATCCGATTTATTCCAATATGCGCCTGATCCGGCTGGTGGACTACCAGCCCATCATTGCCGCGATTCTGCTGTTCCAGTACAGCCGGCTGGTGTCCCTGATCACGCATGGTTTGCACCACACGGACCTGCGTGGCCAGCAGGTCCTGATCACCTCCTGTGCCTTTGGCAATGTGATGCCGCGGGTGGTGAAGGCAGCTCTCAAGTCAGGGGCGCGCAAGGTGCTGGTGGCCGACATCATCCAGAACGAGCTGGACCATGCCCGGCGCAAGCTGGGTGGCTATGCCGGGCAGGTCGACTACCGGCAGGACAACGCCATTGCGATGCAACTTCCAGATGGTTCAGTGGACGCCAACGTCATGTTTTTCCTGCTGCATGAGTTGCCGCATCACCTCAAGGGTGAAGCCCTCAAGGAAGCCATGCGGGTGCTGGCCCCGGGGGGCAAGCTCTATTTGGCCGAATTTCACCGGCCCCGGCCCTCGGTGCTGCGGGCCCTGAGCTGGACGTATTTCAAAGTGTTCGAGCCCTACGGTCTGGCGCTCTGGAACACCCACGACCCGGTGCTGCAACTCAGTGCCATGCCCGGCGTGCGCTGCGAACGCCATGTGGTGTTTTTTGGCAACTTTCAAGTGATTGTGGCGACCAAAGGCGCTGCCGACTGAGTTGGCCGGCCGTGTTGTCAAAATCGGTGGGTGTTCAACCCCCTCATCACCGATATCAACACCATGGCACTGCAAACACCTATTGAATACGATCAGGCTTCCCCGGTTGTCAAAGCGGTTTACGACGACATCATGGCCACCCGCCAGACGGACTGGGTGAACAATTTCTGGAAAGTCCTGGCGCATCATCCGCCGACGCTGGAGCGCATCTGGAACAACATCAAACAGGTGATGGGCTCTGGCGCGCTGGACCCGCTGACCAAGGAGCTGATCTACGTGGCCGTCAGCATCACCAACAATTGCGGTTATTGCATGGCCTCGCATACGGCAGCGGCCAAGGCCAAGGGCATGACCGATGAGCAGTTCGGGGAGTTGCTGGCCGTGGTTGGCCTGGCCAACGAAACCAATCGGCTGGCCATCGGGTATGGTGTGCCCGTTGATCAGCGCTTTCTGAGCAGCTAGTCCATCAAATCGCCAGCGGGTCCACGTCCACCGCCCAGCGGATCAGCCCCTTGCCCTCGGGCTGGGCACGGGTGGCGTGCAGGGTGGTTTGCCACAGGCCCAGGAAACGCTGCAAGGCCGAGCGCGACGCACTCTCGATCAGCATCTGGGCCCGTTCCACATTGGCAATACGCTGGATGCTCATCGGCACCGCCGGGTACAGCGTGATGTGGGGCAGCAGCGGTGCGGCTTCGGGCAGTTCGGCGCTGGCTTGTCTGGCCGCATTCAGAAAAGCCTGGGCGGCTTCCTGGGTGCGCGCCTCGGCCCGCACCAGGGCCTGGAAGCTGAACGGTGGCATGCCGGCCTGCTGGCGCTCGACCAGTTGCGACTGGGCGAAGGCCGGGTAGTCGTGGCGTTTCAGCGCTTCAAACAAGGGGTGGGTCGGGTGAAAGGTCTGCACCCACATCTCACTGCGCCGGGTCTGGCTGGCGTCGCGCCCGGCACGGCCCGCCGCCTGCATCAGCAGGCTGAACAAACGCTCCGGCGCGCGGAAGTCGCTGGAAAACAGGGCTCCATCCGGGTTGATGGCCGCCACCAGCGTGATGCGACGAAAGTCATGCCCCTTGGCAATCATCTGGGTGCCCACCAGCACATCCACCTCGCCCGCATGCACCTGCGCCAATTGGGATTCCAGTGAACCCTTGAGCCGGGTGGTGTCGGCATCAATGCGGGCGATGCGCACCGCGGAACCCTCCGGGCGTGTGACGCCGGCCAGCAGTTGTGCCAGGTGTTCTTCCAGACGCTCGGTGCCGCGCCCCAGTGGCGCGATGTCGGGGTTGCCACAGGCCGGGCAGGCGCGTGGCACCCGTTCCGCCTGGCCGCAGTGGTGGCAGCGCAGGGTGCGGTCGATCTTGTGGAACACGCGGTAGGCGCTGCAGTGTGGGCATTCACTCTTCCAGTCGCAGTCGGTGCAGTGCAGCACCGGGGCGTAGCCGCGCCGGTTCAGGAACACCATGCTTTGTTCACCGTTGGCAATACGTTGGCTGATGGCCTCGAGCAGTGGCGGTGAAATGACACAGGCCTTGGGCTGGTGGTTCATGTCGACCCGGCGCACCAGTGGCAGGACCGCATTGGCACCGACCCGGCTGGGCATCTCCAGCCGCAGGTAACGCCCGCCGTCGCTGGCCGGGCGGCTGTGGTACCAGCTCTCCAGTGACGGTGTGGCTGAACCCAGCAGCACCTTGGCACCTTCGAGCTTGCCGCGGTAGATCGCCAGGTCGCGCGCCGAGTAACGCGCCCCTTCGTGGCTCTTGTAGCTGGGATCATGCTCCTCATCGACGACGATCAGGGCCAGGTGCGGCAGCGAGGCAAACACCGCCATGCGGGTGCCCAGCACGATACGCGCCGTACCACTGTGGGCTGCCAGCCAGCTTTTGAGCCGTTGCGCTGGTGTCATGCCGCTGTGCATCGACACCACCGCATCCGGACCGTATTGCGCGCTGAAACGGCTTTTGAAGCGTTCTTCCAGCTGTGGTGTCAGGTTGATCTCAGGCACCATCACCAGCGCCTGGGCCATGTCCGAGCCGGCCAGCAGGTCGGCGGTACAGCGCATGAAGACCTCGGTCTTGCCGCTGCCGGTGGCGCCAAACAGCAAAAATGGCCCGGCATGTGAATGAAATTGGCCGATAGCCCGCGTCTGTTCTTCAGTTAATGCTATTGAATCTATAGTGTTTTTTGAGGAGGCTGAGGTCTCGGTCGACACTGGGTGGCTCAACTTGGCCTGCTTTTTCAAGCGCCGGGCCAGTTGCAGGGCGTTGAGGTCACGCAATTGCGGGGGCAGTGCCGCCAGCGCCACTTCGCCGGCGGAGCGCTGGTAATAACTCGCGGCAAACGAAATCAATGCCCGCCAGGCGGATGTCAGCGGTGGCAGCGCATCCAGCGCGGCGGTGATGGGGCGCAGCTTGGCCGGGTCCAGCGCGGTGGATGCCGCCCCGGGATCAGCGTGATCCCACACCACCCCCAGCAGCTCACGCTGGCCCAGCGGCACCCGGACCAGGGTACCTGCCGGCAAGGGCTGATCGCTCAAATAACTCAACGCACCACCCACCTGGCTATAGGCCGGGGTGTGCACCAACACCGTAAGCGGGGAGGGCATGGGCAGGTCCGGTCGGGCTGTATTGTTCAAGTGAACTTGTGAAAGTGGCCTTAAGTCATTGATTCTGCGAGGTTTTGCAGGTCATTCAACTTTTCTGTGGATAACTTTGTTGATAGATCGTCAATAGCTGCTGCCGAGCCTTGTAAATCAAGGCTTTGGTTAACCTGCTCAAAAAACATGCAAATTTCAAATGCCTATATAAATCAACAACTTACGATTGCTATTCGTTTGGTAGCGAGAGCCGGGCAGCGCAGTGCCGTCTTGATCGGCCGCTCTCATTTTTGTGCATAAGTTACAAATTTTTTTGTCTGATGATTGACAAAAACGGGTGCAAAAGTGCTAGGGCGTCCCTGGACGGTCAGCTCGCGCTGCGCATGCGCCGGGAATGCTCGTGCACCGCCTGGACCAGGGCCGCCACATGCTCGGGCGGCGTGTGCTGGCTGATGCCATGGCCCAGATTGAAAATGTGGGTCGGCCCCTCGCCCGGGCCGCGGTGGGGGGCGCCAAAGGCGTCGAGCACCTTGCACACTTCGGCCTCGATCTGGGCCGGTGGGGCAAACAGCACGTTCGGGTCCAGGTTGCCTTGCAGGGCCTTGCTGCCACCGACCTGGGCACGTGCCCTGGCCAGGTTGACGGTCCAGTCCACCCCCAGCACGTTGCAGTCCAGTGCCGCCATCTCGTCCAGCCACAGGCCGCCGCCTTTGGTGAACACAATACTGGGAATGCGCACACCGTTCCAAGTCTTGTGCAGTTGCGCGAGCACCCGGCGGGTGTAGGCCAGGCTGAATTCCTGGAAGGCGCCATCGGCCAGCACGCCGCCCCAGCTGTCAAACACCATCACGGCCTGGGCCCCGGCTTCGATTTGGGTGTTGAGGTACAGCGCTACCGCGTCGGCATTGATTTGCAGCACTTTGTGCATCAGGTCCGGGCGGCTGTACAGCATGGTCTTGACCAGCCGGTAGTCGTCTGAGCCGCCGCCTTCGACCATGTAGCAGGCCAGCGTCCAGGGGCTGCCGGAAAAGCCGATCAACGGCACCCGGCCATTCAGGGCCTTGCGAATGGAGGTGACGGCATCAAACACGTAGCGCAGCTTGGCCATGTCGGGCACTTCGAGCTTGGCGACGGCGGCTTCGTCACGCACGGGGGAGGCAAACTTGGGGCCTTCACCCAGGGCAAATGACAGCCCCAGACCCATGGCATCGGGCACGGTCAGGATGTCGCTGAACAAAATGGCCGCATCAATCGGAAAGCGGTCGACCGGCTGCAAGGTGACTTCGGTGGCGTAGTCGGTGTTGGTGGCCAGCCCCATGAAGCTGCCGGCCTTGGCGCGGGTGGCGCGGTATTCAGGCAGAAAACGACCGGCCTGGCGCATCATCCAGATCGGTGTGTAGTCGGTGGCCTGGCGCAGGCAGGCGCGCAGGAAGGTGTCGTTTTGAAGGGGGGCAAAAGAAGGGCTGGATGTGTTCATGGCAGGGATTATCGCAAGCCGTGCCCAGGCCACCACAGCGGCGCCTGGCACAGCCCGCCGGGGATGTTCCAAAGAGTCAGGGTTTGGCGGCAGCAGGCTGGGGGCCAGAGGTCCCGGCGGCCGGGGCCTTGGGGATTCGCATGGCGCCGTCCTCAAACGTGCCGGCGTCCGCGTCCAGGTGGCAGGCCGCGCAGTTGCTCTTGCTTTTGACCAGGGGGTTGGCCCAGTCGGCGCCGGCAATGTCGCGGTGTTTCTTGATCCAGTAAGGGGTTTCGGTGATGCGCTGTGGCGTGTCCCCACTGGCAACGGAGCGGTCAATCTTGAACGCGGCTTCGGTCTGATGGCGATCTGCAGCGTTGTCCACCAGGAACTTCAGCACGGCCTGGGTGGTGGCCGCGTCCAGACCCAGGTCCGAACCAAAGTGTTTGTCCTGTTCGGCCATCATCTTTTGCCAGGAGCGCGCCGGCAACAATGCCGGGTAAAACACCGCATGGCAACTGCCGCATTCCTCGCGCCATTGCGCGTTGTCCGGCAATTGCTGTCCGACAAACTTGACCGCTGGTCTGTCCGCTTGCGGGACCAGGGTATAAGAAAACCACCAGCCGCCAAAACCCAGCATGGTCACCAGCATGACCAGCGCCACCAGCCTGTGGCTGGACGCCACCGGGGTGCCAGGTTCAGCCAGCTTGATGCCCGTGACCATGGAGCGGGCCAGGTTCTCCTTGTGCAGCACACTTTCCACCACCACCCCGGCGATGTGGGTGATGACCACCAGCAGCATCAGGACGGCGCCGGCCTCGTGCAGTTTCTTCAACAGCCTGATCTGTGAAAAGCTGAACCAACCGGCAGCGATACCCTGCTGTTCATCCCCGCCCATGGTGGTGATGCCGGTGAACCCAACTGTCAGCGCAAGGGCCAGCAAAATGTAAATGGCCAGGCTGCCCGTGGGGTTGTGACCCACATGGCGGGCGGCGTGACCACTGGCCACCTGCCTGAGGTAGTCAAAGGCCTCGCGTGGGCCAAACCAGAATGAGGCAAAGCGCGAAAAGTGCGAGCCGACAAAGCCCCATAACACCCGAAAACCCACCAGCCCCAACATCAGGTAACCCACAAACACATGCACCGCATGCCAGCGGTCACCTTCGCTGGTGAGCCAGGCGATGGCAAAACTGGACGCCAGCGTCCAGTGGAACAAACGGGTGGGCAAATCCCAGATCAGGGTGCGTTGCATGAGCCTGGCTTTCAGGAAAAAAAAGAGCTGATACCTCAAACAAACGCCAGCTGGCGCTGGCGTGGTTGACGCTGGTTACTTGGGAATGTGGATATTGCGCTCGTTGTAGTCGCCTTTGTCCGCGCCGCTATGGCAAGCCATGCAGTTGGAAGCGCTCTTGACGGATTCGCGTTTCCAGACCGCCGGACTGATTTCACCACTCAGGTGCTTGGCCTTGAACCACTCACTCTCGGTGATGCGCAGGGGCGCGGTGCTGGCCGTCCAGCGGTTGGAGCCATATTTCACCAGGTAATCGGTGATTTCCTTGGTGTCGGCGGCCGACAGCGAGGCGTCTGTTCCAAAATGCTTGTCCAGGCCGGTCATGACTTTTTTCCACGATGCTGCAGGCAGCAGGCCAGGCGGGAAGGCCATGTGACAGCCCGAACACTCGGCTTGCATCTTGGCGTTGATTTCAGCGGGCATGACCGGGCGACCCCGGTCTTCACCGTTGTATTTGGCTTGCACGCCGACCGCAGCAAGCGCCAGCGTGACCAACAACAGGGATTTGACGAGTTTCATGAAGGCCACCTTATTTGACCGACAGCACGTAGGTCATGAAGTCACCCTTTTCCTGGGTGGTGCAGGCCCGGCCCAGGGCGTCATTGCAATTGCGCTTGAACCATTTTTCAACCTTGGCGGCATCCGTGAAACGCTGGGCATTGGCGCTGGGTGCCAGCGGGTCGATGGCCTTGTTGGTCTTGGCGTGTTTGCCGGCATTCTTGGGTGAGTCGGTGTGGCACGACGCGCAGGACAACTGGTTCGGGCCGACCGTTTTGTACAGCTTTTCGCCAGCCGCGGCGCTGAAGGTGCCCTTGGTTTCGGCTTTGTAGCCATCCAGGATCGGGTTGGCGCTGACGACCAGCGGCAAAGCCAAGGCCGCGCAAGCCAGCAGGGCAGAGGTATGGAATGTGAATTTCATGGTATTTCCTTTCAGTGGATCAAACAAAAAATAGGCGGCTGCAGCCCGCAGGTTCAGCGCGGGATGCGGATGTTGTGTTCGTTGAAGTCGCCCTTGGCGGCATCGACATGGCAGGCCTGACAGTTGGATGGACTTTTGACCGATGCCCGGCGCCAGACCTCGGGTCGGATGTGTTTGGTGCCATGTTTGCGGGTGAACCAGAATGCCTCGGTGATGCGGTTGTTGGGTGGGGCTTCGCCCAGTTCCTGGGCCACGGTGTTGAGCCAGTCGGTGATTTCCCGGGTGTCGGCCTCGGACAGTGAGGCATCGGCGCCGTAATGTTTGTCCAGTGAACGCATGACCTGTTGCCAGGATGACTTGGGCAGAAAATTCGGTCGGTAGGCGATGTGGCAATTGGCACATTCCTGTTCCATCTTGGGCAGCAGCGGCGTCACCGGGCCGCCATCGGCCCAAACGCTGACACAGGACAGAACGATGAGACTTGCAACGACAGCGTTTTTAAGTGACATGACATGGGCTCCTTGGCTTGTAGCGAGAGCTTAGCGAGCCAGTCTTAAGAATTCCTTAGAGCGACACGAAGAGCGCTGACCAGGATCAAAAAAACCTATTTTAGGGACAGGAATTCACTTGGGGGCCAGTCCGGCCAAGGCCTGGTGCAGGTCGCTGGTTGACAGGATTTCGGACAGGATCACGGGTGTTCGCCCGGGACTGTAGAGCGCGTACACCGGCACCCCATTGCGGCCCAGTTGCGCCAGCGCGGCGGTGATGGTGGGGTCGCGGCGGGTCCAGTCGGCACGCAGCAGGGTTACCTTTTTGGCGTCGAAGTCGGCCAGGACCCCGGCATCGGCCAGCGCGGTCTGCTTGTTGTATTGGCAGGTCACACACCAGGCGGCGGTGAAATCGACAAACACCGGTGTGCCGGTGGCCAGCACCTGTTCGACCTTGCCCGGCGCCCAGGCCTGCCAGCGTTCTTGGCTGGTGGCGCTGGCAACCGGTGTTGTCTTGATGACATTAGGGCCGATAGCCCACGTCAACAGGGTAAAGATTGCTATTGAAAATGTAGTGATGACAAGGCGGCTGCGGCCCTGCAAGGAGAGTGACCACAACACCAGGGCCAGGGTCACCAGCAGCGCCAGCAGGGCACTGGCGCCATGGATGCCGGTTTGCTGGCCCAGCACCCACACCAGCCAGACCACGGTGGCAAACATCGGGAAGGCCATGGCGTGGCGGAAGGTGTCCATCCAGGCGCCCGGCCGCGGCAGCCGGCGCGCCAGTGTCGGCGACCAGCTGATGGCCAGGTAGGGCAGCGCCATGCCCAGCCCGAGTGCGCCAAAAATCAGCAGGGCCTGCCAGGCCGGCAGGCCCAGGGCCAGACCGAGCGAGGCGCCCATGAACGGGGCGGTGCAGGGCGAGGCGATCACCACGGCCAGCACGCCCGACAAAAAGGCATTGGCCGCCGGGTTTTTGGCTTCCAGCGAGGCCACGCTGCTGGGCACAAACTGGCCAAACTCGAACAGCCCGGCCAGATTCAGCCCCATCACCGTGAACAGCACCGACAGCGCCGCCACCACCGCGGGTGATTGCAACTGAAAGCCCCAGCCCAGTTGCTCACCAGCACTGCGCAGGGCCAACATCAACAGGCCCAGGGCCAGAAACGACAGCAACACCCCGGCGCTGTAGGCCAGCCCACTGACGCGGTGACCGGCGGTGTCGTTGGCGTGGCGGGTGAAGCTCACCACCTTGATCGCCAGCACCGGAAACACACAGGGCATCAGGTTCAGGATCATGCCGCCCAGCAGGGCGCCGAGCCAGGCCAGCCAGAAACTCGGTGGCGCTGGCAGGGCGGCGGGTGCCGGTGCGGCTGCACCGGGTGCGGCCTGTGCTGGCCAGGTGCCACTGACGGTGGCTGTGCTGGAAAAGCCCTGGCGGCGGCCAGCCGCGTCGGCGACCAGC
>NZ_JAQTWM010000011.1:58715-60629 GCF_028689305.1 Rhodoferax sp.
CGGTGGCGCTGGCAGGGCGGCGGGTGCCGGTGCGGCTGCACCGGGTGCGGCCTGTGCTGGCCAGGTGCCACTGACGGTGGCTGTGCTGGAAAAGCCCTGGCGGCGGCCAGCCGCGTCGGCGACCAGCACCAATGGCAGGCTGGCCGGACTGGCACCCCGATGGGTAGCGATCGGCACACTGGCCGTCCACACCGCGCCTTGCCAGGCCTGCGTCCAGGGGGCCGCCGTTTCAATCACCTCGGGAATTTCAGGGAAAAATTCCAGGGTCTTGCCCTGCAGCGCGGCGGGCAGGTTGGCCACGGTGAGTTTCAGCCGGTTGTTCTCAAGGGTGATCTGGCTCTGGCCGGACAAGGCTTGGGGCTGGGCCTGGAAGGCGGCCTGGAAATCGGCATTATTGAGGGCGGTGGACCCTTTGACCGGCAGGCTCAGGGTGAAGTCGCCGTCCTGCGGCACACATTCCTGCTTGCAGACCAGCCAGCTGGCTTGCAGCCGGATGACCAGTTCCGGGGTGATCGGCGAGGGTTTGAAGTCGGGTGTGATGGTCAGGGGCACCGGCAGCAGCACGGTGTCGTCATAACCATAGTTGGCCAGGTTGCCGATCGGGATTTTTTTGGGCAGGGGCCAGGCCACGTCACCCGCCAACACCCCGGTGGGCAGGGTCCAGCTTAGCGTGGTGGGCTGGCCGGAGTCGCCGGAATTCTTCCAGTAAGTGTGCCATTGCGGCTGGTGCTGCAGCTGCAGACCGACCCAGACCGTCTTGCCCGGTGTCGCGCCATCAGGGGCGTGCGCCATCAGTTCGGCCCGCACCTGCTCGGTTGAGACCACACTTTTTAGGCTGTTTGGCGCCTGAGCCCACGTCAATAGGCTGCTGGTAGCTATCAAAAAAGCAGCAAAAAGCGGGCGAATAAGGCGGGTCGGTGAAGTCATAAGCTCGTCAGAGTCAATTGGGCGCGGGGAGTTCCGGCGGTGGGGATGTTCATTCATCGTCTGCCGGGAACAGCGACGACTGGTCGGCCTGTTTGGTGAACACCGCCGGTAGCTTGGTGGGGGCTTTGATGCGCAGCTGCTTGTTGACGTTCATGCGGCCAAACACCACCTCGATGTCGGCGGCGGTCACGCCAAAGTGCGGTGCCAGAAAGCGCAGCATGTGGTCAGTGGCGCGCCCGGCCACGGGCGCGGCGGTGACGCTGACCTTGAGCTGTTTGCCGTAGGGCTTGCCAATGGCATCCTTGCTGGCGCTGGGTTTGCCCAGGATGTTGACCACCAGCACGTCGCCGTCCCAGCCGAAAAAATCGCCGTCCTTGATGAACTTGCCCTTGTCGCGGCTCATGCGGCAAACCCCAGCACCACGCGGCGTGTCATGGCGGACTTTTTCTCGATCTTGGTGACAATGACCTGGCCGATCTCTGCGGTGTTGGCCACATGGGTGCCGCCGCAGGGTTGCAGGTCGATCAGCGTGTCGCTGCCGATCTGGATGGTGCGAATCTGCCCGCTGCCGCGCGGCGGCTGCACCGACATGCTTTTCACCAGCGCGGGGTTGGCATCCAGCTCGGCGTCGGTGATGGCGCCGACCGTGACCGGGTGCGCGGCGGCCACCAGTTGCGCGATGGCGGCGCTCAGGGCCTCTTTGTCCAGCGGCTCGTCCATGTTGAAGTCAATGCGCGCGTAGTCCGGCGTGATCGAGCAGCCGTTGACCAGCTTGGGCACGATCTGGCACAGCAGGTGGCTGGCGGTGTGAAAACGCATCATGCGGTGCCGGCGCGCCCAGTCGATGCGGGCAGTGACGGTGTCGCCCACAGCCAATGGGAGAGCGGATGATTGCTGCGGATTTAATAGCTGCTCAAGCACATTGGGTGCGGGCTGGTGGCAGATTTGACTGGTGAAGGTGCCATCCTCGGCTTTGCCCTTGCGGGT
>NZ_JAQTWM010000091.1 GCF_028689305.1 Rhodoferax sp.
TTGAATTCTTCCCCGGCCGGGCTTTCGTCAATCATGCGGCGCTGGTTCACCACGTCCTGCAGGCCGTAACACATCCAGGCGTCGGCGGCTTCACCATCGCGCCCGGCACGGCCGGTTTCCTGGTAGTAGCCTTCGATGTTTTTGGGCATATCCAGGTGCGCCACAAACCGGACATCGGGTTTGTCAATGCCCATGCCAAAGGCGATGGTCGCCACCATCACAATGCCTTCCATGCGCAAAAACTGGTCCTGGTTGGCTTGGCGGACTTTGGCATCGAGCCCGGCGTGATAGGGCAGCGCGGCAATCCCTTCGTCACACAGCAGGTTGGCCATGTCTTCGACTTTTTTGCGTGACTGGCAATACACCACGCCAGCATCCCCCAGGTGTTCATCACGAATGAAGCGCAGCAGCTGCTGGGTGGCCTCGCGCTTCTCGACAATCGTGTAGCGGATGTTGGGGCGGTCAAAGCTGCTGATGAACAGGCGCGCGGCCTGCAGTTGCAGGCGTTCGATGATGTCAGCGCGCGTCAACGCATCAGCGGTGGCGGTGAGGGCGATGCGCGGCACACGGCTGTAACGCTCGTGCAGGACCGTCAGGGCACGGTATTCGGGGCGGAAGTCATGCCCCCACTGGCTGACGCAATGCGCTTCGTCAATGGCAAACAGGCTCAACAGGCCACGCTCTTGCAGCGAATCGAGCTGGGCCAGAAAACGCGGGGTGGTGACCCGCTCCGGCGCGGCGTACAGCAGGGTGATGTCGCCGCGCAGCAGGCGGCGTTCGACCTGCGCCGCTTCTTCATTGGACAGGGTGGAATTCAGAAACGCCGCGCTGACACCGGCCTCATGCAGGGCGCCGACCTGGTCGTGCATCAGCGCAATCAACGGTGAAATCACCACCGTGATGCCCTGGCCGGCGCGGGCGCGGCTGATCGCCGGGATCTGGTAACACAGGCTCTTGCCGCCGCCGGTGGGCATCAGCACCAGCGCGTCACCCCCTGCGACCACATGCTCAATGATGTCGCGCTGCGGCCCGCGAAATGCCTGGTAGCCAAAAACTTCCTGCAGGATGGATTCGATGGACAAAATGTTTTACTATCGTTTTTATAGCTATGAGTGATTGTTTTACGCGGGCTAGAGGCCAAAAATGCCTGTAACCTGGTCAAAAACCGCCGTTGTGCCTTGCGCCGCAGCGTTATTGTCCCACCCGGCGGGGACCAGTTGACCAGGAGGGCTGCGCTGACCGCGGTCAGGCCGGATGGCGGTTTTGGGGCCCGCTATGATTCCCAAAATGGGGTTCGCTTTTACCCCTTGGACACCAACCTATGCCATTCTCGGAATCTGATCGGAAAGTGCTGCTCGCGGTCAAAGGCGTTGGCCCGACGGTTGTCAAGCGGCTGGAACAACTGGGTTATGCCTCCCTGGCCCAACTCAGCCAAGCCGACGCGCGGGACATTGTGGTGCGTGCGGCGTCGCTTCTGGGTTCAACCTGCTGGAAAAACAGTCCGCAAGCCAACGCGGCCATTGCCGAGGCCATCACCGCAGCGGCAGCGTTTGAATCACAGCGTGCGCGCTCGCCCAAGGCGCCAGCACCCGGTCCCAGCCATCCGGAGGTCTTTCAGGCGCTGCCCAATCTCGGTCCCAAATCCAATCAATTTTTGCAGGAAGCCGGCATCAGCTCCCTGGAGCAGTTGCAAAAGCTGGGGGCTGTCGCTGCCTACGCCAAGGTCAAGCGGGCCAACCGCAGCGCCTCACTCAATCTGCTGTGGGCGCTGGAAGGCGCACTGTCCGGGCTGCCTTGGCAAGAGGTGGCCCGGCAGCATCGGACCAGCCTGTTGCTCGCACTGGAACAGCACGAAAGAAGCCGTTAACCCCCGGCACTTGAAGGCGAGTCACCCCGCTGCAGTACCAGCGGCCGTTCTTCAAACTCGGTATTGAGCACCACGGTGCTGGTGGTGCGCGCCACGCCAGGAATGGCCTTGATCTTGTAGAGCACCTCTTCCAGCGCCCGCGCGTGGGTGGTGCGGATCTTGGCCAGGAAGTCATACTCACCGGCCACGCTGTGCAATTCCAGCACTTCGGGCAAGCGCCTGAGTTCCGGGGCAATGTCGCGGCAGTGGATGCCACCATCGTTGCGGATGGCGACAAAGGCGGTGAAGCGCAAACCAACCGCTTCCGGCTGGATACGTAATGAAAAGCGCTCAATGACACCCCGTTCAATCATCTTCTTGACCCGCTCGTGCACGGCGGCGGTCGACAGCTCCACCTCAGCCGCCACTTCGGCATAAGAACGGCGGCTATCTCCACCAAGCGCCGTAAGAATTCTTGAGTCAATATCGTCTATCAGTATATTTTCTTGCATTGGATGCTATTTTCTGTAAAATTCACACACATTGAAATTTTTCCGGAATTTATCCGGTTTGAAGGCACTTATGGAAGCTATTTTCAATAAGAGTAGGGCAATTGGCAGGACATATCAAGTCGCCAGCGCGCTGCTCATCGTCTACATCGTTTGGGGCACCACCTATCTGGCGATCAACATCGCGATGCAGACACTCCCCCCATTGTTGATGAATGGCACCCGCTTTGTGGTTGCCGGTGCTGTCATGCTGATTCTTGCCCGACGGCTGGACGTTGCCTGGCCAACCCCCTTGCAGTGGCGAAACAGCGCCTTGATTGGCGCCTTGATGACTTTCGCCGCCATGGGCATGGTGGTTCTGGCCCAGCGCCTGGGCATTGGCTCCGGGCTCATGGCCACGGTAGTGACCAGCATGCCGATGTGGCTGGCCTTATGGACACGCCTGGGTGGCGAACGGGTGCCGGCCACCAGCTGGCTGGGCCTGGCCTTGGGTGTCGCCGGGGCGCTGGTTCTGTCCCTGGAAAAAGACTTCAGCGCCACCTGGTTGGGCAGCCTGTGTGCCTTTGGTGCGCCATTGTGCTGGAGCCTGGGTTCGTATGCCTCACGCAAGCTGTCGCTGCCGCAGCCGTCCATGGCCTCGGGTGCGCAATGGCTGATTGGCGGCGGTCTGGGCCTGGTGGTTTCCTTGATCTTTGAACCGGAAGCGGCCAGCTTTGAACTCGCCAACGTCAGCCTGGCCTCGGCCATCGCCTGGCTCTATTTGCTGGTTCTGGGCACTTTGGTCACCCTCAACGCCTATTTGTGGTTGCTGCAAAACACCAGTGCCGCGGTGGCGGGCAGTTACTCCTTTGTCAATCCGGTGGTGGCGCTGTGTGTCGGGGTGCTGTTTGGCGGGGAAAGCCTCACCGGTTGGGTGTATCTGGCCATGCCGCTGATTCTGCTGGCGCTGGGACTGATCCTCTACGGCGCGACCGCAGTAAGGTATGGCCGAGCCTGGATCCACCGGCGCAGGTAAACACAACTGGCATGGCCGCGTCAGGACGATGCGGTGCCAGCAAAACCCGGTTACAAAATTGGCTTTCCTCTCTGCGCCGACAGGTCCACAATGAGGTTTTTGATGTCCAAAGAGGTCCATCATGAAACGTCGTCATCTCTACACCCTGGTTGCTGCTGCCACCCTTGTTTTGAGTTTGCCGGCTTTGGCGGCGGGGAATAGTGGCGGTAACGGTGGCGCAGGCGGTGGCAATAGCGGCTCCCGTGGCGGCGGCAACGATGGCAGTGGCAACCAGGGCAACGCCAACGCCGGGGCGCCACCAGAGGCAGGCACCAAAGGCAAATCCAGCCAGACTGGCAAAAGTACCAAGGCCGGCAAGACGGTTGCCCAGCAACTGACGGATCGCAAACAGTTGTCCACCCAACTCGGTCAGCTCTTGCCTGCGGGCACAGACCTGCAGGCCGCAGCCGCCGGGTTCAAGAACCTGGGCCAATTTGTCGCGGCCGTACATGTCAGCAACAATTTGGGCATCCCGTTCACCGACCTGAAAACCAGGATGATGGCCGGCGCCAGTTTGGGGACCTCGATCAGAGCCTTGCGTCCCGAGGTCAATGCCACGGCCGAGGCTACCAAGGCCCAGCGACAAGCCAAACAGGACCTCGCTGCCAATCGGTAACCCCACTTTCACCGAGACCACCATGAACTCCAGGCTCTTACCCCTCATTGCCGTCGCGGCCACACTCTTGGTCAACACATCAGGTTGGGCCGCCAAACCAGAATGGGTTGAGCATGGCAAAAACAAAAAAACCGCAGCCCAGCAGGAAGCCACCGTTCAAGTCCAGATCGGTGCCTACTTTGGCGATGACCAGCGACAAGCCGTGCGTCTGTACTACGGCACCCAGGCCTCCAAGGGGCGCTGCCCACCGGGCCTGGCCAAGAAAAAAAATGGCTGCCTGCCGCCCGGCCAAGCCAAGAAGTGGGTGGTCGGCAAGCCCCTGCCGTCCACGGTGGTGTGGTACCCCGTCCCCAACGAAGTCGTGGTACAAATTGGCTTGCCCCCCAAGGGCTACAAATACGTCCGCGTCGCCAACGACATCCTCCTGATCGCCGTGGGCACCAGCCTAGTGGTGGACGCCATCGAAGACTTGATGCGGTGACAGGGTTAACCGGCAGCTTTCTACAATAGCTGCCATGACCACCCCGACCTACACCCGCGGCCAGGCGCTGCCCCACATCCTGCAACAACGCATCCTGGTGCTCGACGGCGCCATGGGCACGATGATCCAGCGCTTCAAGCTCGACGAGTCCCAGTACCGGGGCGCGCGTTTCAAGGACTTCCACAAGGATGTGAAAGGCAATAACGAGCTGCTGAGTTTGACCCGCCCGGACGTGATCACCGACATCCACGAGTCTTACCTGGCTGCTGGCGCCGACATGATCGAGACCAACACCTTTGGTGCCACCCGCATCGCCCAGGCTGACTACGACATGGCTGACCTGGCGTTTGAGATGAACCTGGCCTCAGCCAAACTGGCGCGTGCCGCCTGCGACAAATTCTCTACCCCCGACAAACCGCGCTTTGCCCTCGGTGCGCTCGGCCCCACGCCCAAAACCGCCAGCATCAGCCCCGACGTGAATGACCCCGGCGCACGCAATGTCACCTTTGAAGAGTTGCGCGCCGCCTACTACGAGCAGGTGAGTGGCCTGGTACAGGGCGGCGTCGATGTGCTGCTGGTGGAAACCATTTTTGACACCCTCAACGCCAAGGCGGCGCTGTTTGCCATTGACGAATTTTTTGAAGCCAGTGGCGAACGCCTGCCGATCATCATCAGCGGCACCGTCACCGATGCCTCCGGCCGCATCCTCTCGGGCCAGACGGTGACGGCTTTCTGGCACAGCGTGCGCCACGCCCAGCCGCTGGCCATCGGCCTGAACTGCGCACTGGGGGCCACGCTGATGCGCCCTTACATCCAGGAACTCAACCGCGCCGCGCCCGATACCTTCATCAGC
Organism: Rhodoferax sp.; assembly: GCF_028689305.1. Lineage (GTDB taxonomy): Bacteria > Pseudomonadota > Gammaproteobacteria > Burkholderiales > Burkholderiaceae_C > Rhodoferax. Next base: position 5,360 of record NZ_JAQTWM010000091.1, read on the forward strand.
TGTTACCCCAATGCCGGCCTGCCCAACCCGATGAGCGACACCGGCTTTGACGAAACACCCGAGGTCACCAGCCGCCTGGTGGGCGAATTTGCCGCCGAGGGCCTGGTCAACATCGTCGGTGGCTGCTGTGGCACCACCCCCGCACACATTGGCGCGATTCACGACAAGGTAGCCCCGCTGGCCGGGCGGGTGCTGCGAAAGAATTACTTCTACAAAGAAGCGGCCTGAAGCGTGAAGGTGTTGCTTTCACTGTTGATTAGATTCCTGATGCAACCGCGTTTTTGTCAAATGCATTAAGCACTGGCTTAAACTCATACTATGTTTGAGACAAAAACCTATGACGACCCTGTCGTGCTTTCTCCTGCGATTCGAGCTCGGTGGGCGTTCCTGGAAACCAGTTCTGCTGCCGCAGTCCTCCGCTCAGTATGTCCTTTGGAGTGGAAGGATATTACCGAGGTTCTTGGGGCATTTGTGCTTGACCCGATTCATTGGCTCAAAAAGGGGGGCAACCGTGGAGATATCGCGAAGACAATTGACGAAATGTTTAGTGCGCGGGGATGGAGAGAAACTCGCGTTGACTTGGTGACGCAAGGCGTCCTGCTATCGAAAAATTTGGAAGTCATAGAACGGTTGCCACCAGTCGAGCAAGAAGGTTACTTGGTTGATAACTTCAAGGGGCGTGTTGCTTTGGACGTTGAGTGGAACGCAAAAGACGGTAATTTGGATCGCGACCTCTCAGCTTACCGGGCATGGCATGAAGCGGGCGTGATATCTGCTGCGGTGTTGATCACACAAGATCGCGTGGGTTTGAAGGCACTTGCCGAAACACTGTGGGCAGATTACCAAGCCACTTTATGCACGAACCAGCGGAGTTCAAAATTGCCAATTGACCTGGGAACTTCTACTACAACCAACCTAGAAAAAGCCGCTCTGCGGGTACGGCGTGGCGTGATGGGAACTTGTCCTCTGCTGATTGTCGCTGCGACGCAAGATACGTGGAACGGCAAACCCTATTCCGCAGCCTGAAACAGGTCGGCATCAGATGACCAAGATTGGGGTGTCCGGCCTCGCGGACGCATATGCGCTCCACCCGCTTGAAGCAAAGCCCGCACACGTTGAATAGAGTAGCCTGTTTCATCGGAAAGCTGACGAACGCTCTGCCCTGATTGGTACATCGCTCGAAGCCTCTCTCCCAGCATTTCAGCACGTGCAAAATCTACATGTTCATTAGGCAACAGCGGCGGCAAGATCGGCCCCCCGGCGTAGCCTTTGTGTACAGCGCCACGAGGTACCACTTCATCGGAAGACTCATCACCCCAGACAGTCCATCCCGAACGTTTGTGTCGAGCGAACATCTCAAGATAAGCACCGGGAGAGCAAGACTCAATCAAATCATATTGTTCGTCGGGCTTGCGCGAATGCTCTCGTTTTCGGGTCTCAATCATGTTGACCTGCGACCTGCCTGGTGCCAATGTCCGCATTGAACCGCGAACACCAAACAGCAGCAACTCGGTCACATTTCTGAAATAAAAGCCAACACCCCGCCCATCTGGACCCCCATCAATGCGTCGCTTGGCCCACACAATATTGCTCACATATCGAAATCCCCAAGCAGACATAACCTCTAACCCATCGGGAAGCAAGGCGTTGGGTACCCATAGATATAGATGCGCATTGGGTGCAAGTACATCCTTCACCTTCAATGCTTTGATGGCATCAAGAGGCAATGTGGAATACCGATCAAGTCGACGGTGTTCAGGTGCAACTTTGCCGGTACGGTTAGAAAATCGCCATGGCGGATCGGCCAGGACAGTGGAAAACCCGCCGACGATTTCTGGGAGTGATGCAGGTTCTGATTCCGGTCGAAGAGGCTGAGAAGTCATGGTGCATGAGTGTAAAGCATTAAGATCTAAAAAAAGATCTTTCTCAAAAAAGAAACTTGAGTATATATGTTTATTTATACAGCATCAACTTTGCAGACAATGGCGACAACAATAAAACCCGAGAAGTTAGGAGTGCCAAGTTGCAAACGTTTCGGATACAAACTTCGTAATCAATGTTAAGGCCGCGCCCGACACCTTCATCAGCTGTTACCCCAATGCCGGCCTGCCCAACCCGATGAGCGACACCGGCTTTGACGAAACACCCGAGGTCACCAGCCGCCTGGTGGGCGAATTTGCCGCTGAGGGCCTGGTCAACATCGTCGGTGGCTGCTGTGGCACCACCCCCGCACACATTGGCGCGATTCACGACAAGGTAGCCCCGCTGGCCGGGCGGGTGCTGCGAAAGAATTACTTCTACAAAGAAGCGGCCTGATCCCTGGCCAGGTTCGCTTCTGGCCTAACGCATTTCAAACGCTTCCTGGTGGAACGGCAAACGCAGCCCCATGGTGCGCAGGCCGCCCCGCAGGGCGTTGGCCAGACCGGCCGGGCCGCAGTACCAGATTTCAGCCTTGCTGGACACGCCCAGGTCAGCCGCTGTCAGTGTGGCCCCCTGCCGCGCGCCATGGATGTGCAGACGCACCGACGGCAAGGTTGAACACAGCCCTTCCAGACGCGGCACAAACGCATCACCGATCCGGTCACGGGTGCAGTAATGCAGGTCGGCAGTTGGTGCCTGGTCCGGGTTGGCCTGCAGCGATTCCAGCCAGGCCAGGAACGGGGTCACCCCAATACCGCCGGCAATCCAGATCTGCCCCGCCTGCTGGTTGCAGCGGGCCAGGTCAAAGCGGCCGTAAGGACCTTCCACCTCCACCCTTTGCCCGACGCGCAGGCGGCTGGCCAGACCCCGGGTGTAGTCACCCAGCGCCTTGATCTCAAAACTGACGGTGCCATCACCATGATCGGCACTGGCAATGGTGAACGGGTGGGCACCTTCCTTCGGGTCGAAGGTGACAAAGGCAAACTGACCCGGGCGGTGACCGCGCCAGCCACGCCCCAGGCGGCAGCGCACGGTGCAGATGTCAGGGGCCGGATAGGCCAGGCCCATGATCTCACCCGTCGCCTTACGCCCCTTGCCAATGCTCTTCAACAGCGACCGGACGGCGCCATAGACACCGGCAGCCAGCAACACCGCCAACAACAGCCCCACAGGCTGGGTCCAATAGTCCGTCGGCGACAACAGGGCCGCATGCAATGCCAGCATCAGATACAGCACCGGCATGGCGCTGTGCAGGATTTGCCAGGTGCGGTAGGGGAATTTCTTCCACAGTGTGATCACCAGCATGGCCAACACGGCATAGATCGCCCACTCACCCATGTCCTCGGCCAGACGACGCAGCACCTCCAGAAAACCACTGAACTTTTCCTTGGGCAGGCGACCGGCCCGCCCCACCATCGCTTTGATGATGTCGTCGGACATTTCGATCAGCCAGTGCAGTGCCGCAAACACGACCGACAGAATGCCGGCCCATTTGTGAATGCGGTAGATCCGGTCCATCCCACCCAATGGCGCCTCCAGCCAGGCCGGGCGGGTGGCCAGAAACATCACCAACGACATCATCGCCACCGAAACCAGCCCGCTCAGATACAGCGCCTCCTGGCGGGTCAGCCACAGCAGGCTGGCGCCACTGGGCGTGGCTAGCGTAAAAACATCCCAGCTCCAGGCCAGGGTGACCAGGGACAACAGGCCGACGATCAGGGTCTTCATGACAATGCGCTCAAAATGGTTGGATGGGTTGAACAAGGCCTCAGGCGGGAGCCTGGAAGGAGGATTTACCGGCCTCCCGTGCCCAATGGCAACGGGGTTGGCACCAGGTCGTCACGACAGCGGCGCTTGTTGCAATCACCACTGGTGTAACGGGCATCATCGTCACCACGCAGGCGCTCGCTTTGACGACGGTCCATCAACTCACCGGTTTGGGCGTTGACGTAAAGCTTGATCCGCTCACCCTGGCGGCCAGTGGCGCGCACTTCATAAGCGCTGTTCTTGAGCTGGATTTTTTCGATGTTCTGGTAGCCGGCAGCGGCCAGTTTTTGCACCACTTGCGCCACCGGTAACGAAGGACCGGCGTCCCACCGTGCCCGGTTGTCATCGGCGCTGGCCGGTGTGATCCAGGCACTTGCCGCAGTCAGTGCACTGGCAGCAAGGACGAAAGAAAAAAGTGTAGACAGTTGTTTCATGATGGTGATGGAATGGCTTGGTTTGATTGGCAGCGCCATGGGTGAATTCTGTGGCGCCGGGCTTAATCTGGACTTAAGTGCCTGTTCATCTGGCGTTCAGCTTGGGGCAGGTCATCGGTGTTTATTCATCGTAGTAACCCCGCGCGGCATCCAGATGACAGGCCGCGCAATTGGCCTTGCTCTGGACCTCCTTGTGTTTCCACTCCCAGTCGGGCACCTTGCGGTGTTTGTCATTCCAGCTGGACAACGAGGTGATGCGCAGAGGCGCATCGGCGCTGGAGACGCCGCGCAGCAGCTTGCCGCTGAAATTGCGCCCGCCGGTATCCCCCGCCTGGGCCGTGAGGTAGTCGGTGATTCTTTTGGCACTGGCAGCGTCCACACTGGCATCTTCACCAAAGTGGTTTTGCAGGTCCCCCATCATGCGCTGCCAGGAGCTCGCCGGCAGCATGGCCGGCGCAAACACCAGGTGGCAACTGCCACACTCCTGGGTGACCACCGGATCGGTCACCGGCGGGTAATAGTGGCCGCCACCGGCCTGGGCGCGACCAAACAACAGGGCGGAAAAACCGACAAGCAGCAGGCCCAGGGCCAGCGGACGATAGGGAATGTTCATGGTGGACTCCTTGGTGATGGGTGGGGACTGGGGTTACTGGCCGAACATGAAGCTCAGCCAGTCGCCCTTTTCACCGGCTGTGCATTCACGCCCGAGCACTTCCATGCAGTTGCGTTTGAACCATTTCTCAACCTTGGCCGGATCGCTGTAGCGGGTGGGTGTGACCGACACGGCCATCGGTTCCAGGACTTTGCCCAGGGGCGTGCGCCCGGCAGCACGCGCGTCCCGGCCATGGCAGGTGGCGCAGGTCGGGGTGTCGGGTTTGCCGGTGGTGAAAACCTGCCGGTGCAACACCGCCCCCCGGTTGGCTGAAAAGCCGTCAAACGTCGGGCTGGCTGCCTTGGCGGCGCCGGCATACTGGTTGAGCACATCGTCACGCGGCGCGGCCAGGCTGCACAGAGGCAGCGTCAGCGCCAGGCTGGCGACAAGCAGAGTGGATTTCAGGGAATGATGCATCGTGAATGGCCTCGGTTGGTTCAACATGAGGCGTGACTATGCGCAGCATCAACTGAACGGCACGTGAACCTGTCGTTCATCCTGCGTTCAGCTTGGCCGCGTTATAAACAGGGCATCAACCCGTCGGCTCGCCCCATGACCATGCCCAACCGTTCCCCCACCCGCCCTTGGCGCAGCCGTTTCCTGCGACTGTGGACAGCCGTGCTCGTGGGGGCCAGCGCTGTGAGTTGGGCCGGCAGCGACCACGACCGGGCCCGCCAGGCCACAGAGGCCGGTGAAATACTGCCACTGCGCACCATCCTGGAACGGGTACAGCGCGACTACCCGGGACAGGTGCTGGATGTGGAACTGGACCGCAGTGACAATCACGGCCCGGCGCGCTGGATCTACAAGATCAAGCTGCTGCAAGGCGGCGGTGCACTGGTCAAGCTCAAAGTGGATGCGCGCACCGGCGCCGTCATCAGCCAGAAATCCAAGGACTGACATGCTGCGCCAAAATACCCCTATCACTGGAGATCATGGTCCATGCGTATCCTGATTGTGGAAGACGAACCGACCCTGCGCGCCCAGGTGGCCGAAGGTGTCCGCGCTGCTGGTTATGTGGCCGATGAAGCCGGCAACGGCCTGGACGCCCTGCACCTGGGTGACACCGAACCCTACGACGCGGTGGTCCTGGACCTGGGGCTCCCCCAGATGGATGGCATCTCGGTATTACGCAAATGGCGGGCGGGCGGCCGGGTGATGCCGGTACTGATCCTCACTGCGCGTGATGGCTGGCACGAGAAAGTGGCCGGCATCGATGCTGGCGCCGACGACTACCTGAGCAAACCCTTCCACATGGAAGAACTGCTGGCCCGGCTGCGGGCGCTGATTCGCCGCGCCGGTGGCCATGCCAGCGCAGAACTGGTGTGTGGCCCGCTGACGCTGGATACCCGTCACAACCGCGTCCTGGTCGCCGGCCAGACACTCACCCTGACCAGCCATGAATACCGGGTGCTGGCCTACCTGATGCACCACGGCAATGAGGTGGTGTCACGCAGCGCGCTGATCGAGCACATTTACGCCCAGGACTTTGACCGCGACTCCAACACCGTCGAGGTTTTCATTGCCCGGCTGCGCAAGAAGCTGCCGGCCAACATGATCGAAACCGTGCGCGGTCTGGGCTACCGGCTATCGGCCCCAGCATGACCCTGTCAAACCTGCGCGGCTCGCTGCGTGTCCGCCTGCTTGGCGGCACGCTGTTCTGGATTGCGGCCTCGGTGCTGGTGGCCGGCTGGGGTTTGAGCAGCCTGTTTCGCCAGCATGTCGAGGCACAGTTCCAGGCCGAGTTGACCAGTCATCTCGACCAGCTGACCGCCCAGTTCACGCTGGACGCCCAGGACCAGCCGACCCTGGCGCTGCCGTTGAGCGACCCGCGCCTGACCCGCCCCTACTCCGGCTACTACTGGCAGATCGACCGGCTCAGCGACGTGGCCTCGGGCGGCACACCCATCGCCGGCCAGCTGCGCTCGCGCTCGCTATGGGACCATGTGCTGGTGGTCTCCACCCTGACCCCGGCGGATGGCCAGCTCCACACGGGCCGGGTATCGGGGCCGCAAGGTGAAATGCTGGGCATGGTGGCGCGCCGTGTGCGCGTGCAGGACGACCCGACACGCCCGCCTCGGACGTTTCGCCTGATCGCCGCCGCCAATGAAAGCTTCTTCTCCGAACCGCTGGGCCATTTCAATGGCCTGCTGTGGCTGGCGCTCGGGCTGCTGGCGGCCGGTCTGGTGCTGGCCGCCGTGGTGCAGGTGGTGGTGGGGCTGGCACCGCTGCGCAGCCTGCGTACCGCGCTGGCCAAGGTGCACAGCGGCGAGACCCAGCGGCTGGAAGGCAATTTCCCCCAAGAAGTCATGCCCCTGATCGAGGACTTCAACCACGTGTTGACCCAGAACGCCGACGTGGTGGCACGCGCCCGCACCCAGGCCGGCAACCTGGCCCACGCGCTCAAGACACCCCTGTCGGTGCTGGCCAATGCCGCCAGCGACCCGCACACCACCACCGCCAGCCTGGCCCCGCTGGTGGCGGAGCAGGTCGCCGTCGCCCGCCAACAGGTGAACTACCACCTGGCCCGCGCCCAAGCTGCGGCGGCCAGCCGGCTGCCCGGCGCCAGGACAGCCTTGCTGCCTGCACTCGAAGGGCTGGTACGGGTGATGGAACGCGTCCACGCTGAACGCGCCATCACCATCACGCTACAGCCCATGGCCGCGTCCCTGGCGTTTCGGGGAGAAACCCAGGACCTGCAGGAAATGCTGGGCAATCTGTTGGACAACGCCTGCAAATGGGCTCGCCAGCGCGTCGAGGTCAGCGCCCGCCAGCAGGACACCACCCTGCGCCTCACCATCGACGACGATGGTCCGGGCCTGGCCGCAGCCCAGCGCGAAGCCGTGATCCAGCGTGGCGTGCGCGCCGACGAGCAGGTGCCGGGGTCCGGCCTGGGACTGGCCATTGTGGATGACCTGGCGCAGCTGTATGGCGGCCAGCTGGTGCTGGGCGACTCACCGCTGGGGGGTCTGCGGGTCGAACTGGTGTTGCCCGCCCTGGGGTAAAACCAGGGCCAAGCCGTCACCCCGACGCCGGTTAGCCCTTAAAATCAACCTCCTTCCAAGGAGCGTTGCAGCGGGCCACATGGCCGGTCAGGCTTGGATCGTTCCCAACGACGCTCACCTGACTTTGATTTTGTCCACAGGTGAGTCGCATGTCTGAAATTCTTGTCCCCCCCATGAAATTGTCCGGCCTGGAGCCTTTGACCATTGGCATGCCCGCCGCCGTCGATGCCGCCCCCAGCGCCACCTTTGTCAACGTCGGTGAACGCACCAACGTGACCGGCTCCAA
>NZ_JAQTWM010000168.1 GCF_028689305.1 Rhodoferax sp.
GGACTTGCCGATGGACTTTGACTCGCTGCAAGCCTATGGCTGCTTCATGGGTTCTGCCGCGGTGATCGTGCTCAGCCAGCACGACCGCGCCCGTGACGCGGCACTCAATGCGCTTGAATTTTTTGCCCATGAGAGCTGTGGCCAGTGCACGCCATGCCGGGTGGGCACGGTGCGCGCAGCAGCGTTGATGAAAGCGCCAGTGTGGGACAACGCCGCGCTCGATGACTTGACCGAGGTGCTGGCCGAGGGCTCAATCTGCGGGCTAGGGCAGGCCGCGCCACACCCGATTCGCTGTGTGCAGCGTTACTTTTCACATGAAATTGGAGGTGCTCTATGAGCGGCGTGACGATTGAGCTGGATGGTCGCAAAGTCCAGGTGCAGCCGGGCTTGAGCATTTTGCAAGCAGCTGCCAACTGCGGCGTGGACATTCCCCACCTGTGCACCTGCGACGGATTGCGCACCGAGGGCAATTGCCGCAGTTGTCTGGTGGAAGTGCAGGGCGAACGCAACCTGGTGCCCAGTTGCAGCCGCAGCGTCAAGCCCGGCATGGTGGTGCAGGTCAACAGCCCACGTGCCGTCAAAAACCGTGCGCTGGTGCTGGAGCTGATGCTCTCAGACTTGCCCGCAGGCGGCGGCGACTATGGCGAGCTCAGCGCAGCGGCCATGCAAGCCGGCGTCACAGTTCGACCGGCGTTTCAGGCACAGCGTGCCAGCGTGTGCCACGCGCATGACGACTCTCACCCCGCCATGCAGGTCAACCTGGATGCCTGCATCCAGTGCACCCGCTGTGTGCGCGCCTGCCGCGAAGCACAGGTCAACGGGGTCATTGGCTTGGCTGGGCGTGGTGCTGACACACGCATTGTGTTTGACCTGGCCGACCCCATGGGAGCCAGCAGCTGCGTGGCCTGTGGTGAATGCGTGCAAGCCTGCCCCACCGGAGCCATCAGCGCCCGGCCGCTGGCCACTTTTGCAGCCGATGCGCCCCCAGCTGCTGAAACAACAGTGGACTCGGTTTGCCCCTACTGCGGCGTGGGTTGCCAGCTCACCTACCACGTCAAGGCCAACCACATCGTGCGCGTAGACGGGCGCGATGGCCCGGCCAACCATGGCCGTTTGTGCGTCAAAGGGCGCTATGGTTTTGATTACATCCACCACCCCCATCGCTTGACCCAGCCGCTGATTCGCCGCAGCGATGTGCCCAAAGACGTGAACGTGTCACGCAACCCAGACGACTGGGCTCAGGTGTTTCGCCCCGCCACCTGGGACGAGGCGCTGGACCTTGCCGCAGGCGGTTTGAAAGCCCTGCTTGATCGCCATGGCCCCAAAGCGCTGGCCGGGTTTGGCAGCGCCAAAGGCAGCAACGAAGAAGCCTATTTGTTCCAGAAACTGGTGCGCACCGGTTTTGGCAGCAACAACGTCGACCATTGCACCCGCCTGTGCCACGCCAGCAGCGTGGCCGCGCTGCTTGAAGGCTTGGGATCAGGCGCGGTCAGCAACCAGATCAACGACGTGGCGCACGCTGACTTTTGCCTGGTGATCGGCTCCAACACCGCTGGCAACCACCCGGTGGCAGCTACCTGGATCAAAAATGCCGTGCAGCGTGGCCTGAAGCTGGTGGTGGCCGACCCGCGTGGCACTGATTTGGATAAACACGCCTGGCGCACCCTGCGCTTTACGCCAGACACCGACGTGGCCTTGATCAACGCCATGCTCTACACCGTGTTTGACGAAGACCTGATCGCGCACGACTTCATTGCCCACCGCGTGGACAACGCAGAGGCCGTGCGTGCAGCGGTGCAGTCCTTCAGCCCAGAGGCCATGGCACCCGTGTGCGGCATGCCTGCTGCCACCATCCGCGAAGTGGCGCGCGCCTATGCCAACGCCAAATCCGCCATGATCTTCTGGGGCATGGGCGTGAGTCAGCACACCCACGGCACCGACAACGTGCGCGCCCTGATTGCCCTGTGCATGGTCTGCGGCCAAATTGGCAAGCCTGGCAGTGGCCTGCACCCCTTGCGCGGCCAAAACAACGTGCAAGGTGCCAGCGATGCCGGCCTGCTGCCCATGATGTTCCCCAACTACCAGCGTGTCAGCGACGCGCAGGCCCATGCCTGGTTCGAGACCTTCTGGGGCACGCCGCTGGACTCAGAGCCGGGCCTGACCGTGGTGGAAATCATGCACAAAGCCCTGGCGCCAGATGCCGACCCGCACAAGGTGCGCGGCATGTACATCCAGGGCGAAAACCCAGCCATGAGCGACCCCGACCTGAACCACGCCCGCCAGGCTTTGGCATCGCTCCAGCACCTGGTGGTGCAAGACATCTTTTTGACCGAAACCGCTTGGCTAGCTGACGTGGTGCTGCCCGCCACCGCCTGGCCTGAGAAAACCGGCAGCGTGTCCAACACCGACCGCATGATCCAAATGGGTCGCCAAGCCATCAACCCGCCCGGTGATGCGCGTGCCGACTTGTGGATCATCCAGCAAATGGCTCTGCGCATGGACTTGGACTGGCATTACGCGGGTGATCACCACGGTGTGGCCGCTGTGTATGAGGAAATGCGCCAAACCATGCCCAGCGTGCTAGGCGGTGTGTCGTGGCAGCGGCTGCAAGAGGAAAGCAGCGTCACCTACCCCTGCCCACGAGCGGACGACCCTGGCCAGCCCACCGTGTTCATCGACCGCTTTCCCACCGCCAATGGCCGCGCCCAACTGGTGCCGACCACCCTGACCGCAGAGCACGAGCAGCCCGACCCCGACTACCCCCTGGTGCTGATCACCGGCCGCCTGCTGGAGCACTGGCACACCGGCAGCATGACGCGGCGCAGCCATGTGCTGGACGCGCTGGAGCCAAGTGCCATGGCCAGCGTCAACGCGCGTGAGCTTGCGCGACTGGGCCTGCAACCCGGTGACATGGCACAACTGCGCACCCGCCGTGGCCAGATTGAAGTGATGCTGCGCTGTGACGAAGGCACACCGGACGGTGCGGTGTTCATGCCGTTTGCGTTTGTGGAGGCCGCCGCCAACCTGCTGACCAACCCGCTGCTGGACCCAGTGGCCAAAATCCCCGCGTTCAAATACTGCGCGGTGGCGCTGGAGGCCATGGTGCACACGCCATGACCCCCGAACAACTTGATCTTGCCCCCGAAAAACGGACTCCATAGCTGATGGAAAATTTCAGACATTGGAGAGACCGAAATGAGCAAAAGAATCGATGGACAAGCACGGGGCAAATACACGCTGGAATTCAAACTGGAAGC
>NZ_JAQTWM010000012.1 GCF_028689305.1 Rhodoferax sp.
CTGCGTCGTTTTGGCCTGGTGCGCAACCAGATCCATTTCCTGGGCAACTACTCGTTGGGCATCATCAGCGTGTCGGGCCTGTTCGTGGGTTTTGTCATGGCGTTGCAGGGCTACTACACCTTGCAGGATTTTGGTTCGGCTGACGCGCTGGGACAGCTGGTGGCGCTGAGCCTGGTGCGTGAATTGGGGCCGGTGGTTTCGGCGCTGTTGTTTGCCGGGCGGGCCGGCACCTCGCTCACGGCGGAAATTGGTCTGATGAAGGCCGGCGAGCAGCTCAGTGCGATGGAAATGATGGCGGTGGACCCGGTCAGCCGCATTCTGGCGCCGCGTTTCTGGGGAGGCGTGATCGCCCTGCCGGTACTGGCGGCGGTGTTCAGCGCGGTGGGCATCATCGGCGGCTGGTTTGTCGGTGTGGTGATGATTGGTGTCGACGGTGGCGCGTTCTGGAGCCAGATGCAGGGGGGGGTGGACGTCTGGAGCGACATCGGAAACAGTGTCCTCAAGAGCTTGGTGTTTGGTGTGACCGTGACTTTTGTCGCCCTGCTGCAAGGGCACGTGGCGCAGGCCACGCCTGAAGGTGTGTCGCTCGCAACGACGCGCACGGTGGTGATGTCCTCGCTGGCGGTGCTGGGGCTTGACTTTGTGTTGACCGCCGTGATGTTTGGTATTTGAAACCTGGTGATCAGGGGCACGGCCATTGTGGCGCGTGGTCCTGCTTGCCAAACCATGTGGGAGAGAGCTGATGCAACGCTCCAGAACGGACGTGTGGGTGGGTTTGTTTGTGCTGATCGGTGCTGCTGCAGTGCTGTTCATGGCGCTGCAGGCTGCCAATTTGCTGAGCCTGAATTTTCAGAAGACGTATGCCGTGGTGGCCACGTTTGATAATATTGGCGGGCTCAAACCCAAGGCTGCGGTAAAAAGTGCCGGCGTGGTCGTGGGGCGCGTGGAAAGTATTGCTTTTGATGACAAAAGCTTTCAGGCCCGGGTCACCCTGGCGCTGGAAAAGCGTTATGTCTTCCCCAAGGACAGCTCCCTGAAAATCCTGACCAGCGGCCTGCTGGGGGACCAGTATCTGGGGATTGAGGCGGGGGCTGACGATAAAAATCTGGCTTCGGGCGACGTGATCTCCAACACGCAGTCTGCGGTGGTGCTGGAGAACCTGATTGGCCAGTTTTTGTACAACAAGGCGGCGGAGCCAGCCGGTTCTGCGGCTTCCGGCGCTGCCAAATAAGACATCATGAAGAAAAAAAATATTGTTCAGGGATTCAACCGTATCACCAGGCGTTTGTGCGCCGGGGCGGCCGTCCTGTTGCTGACTGCCTGCGCCGCGGCGCCGGGAGGCCATCCACGCGATCCGCTGGAATCCTTCAACCGGGGGGTCTATGGTTTTAATGATGCGCTTGACCGTGCGGTGATCAAGCCGGTGGCAACCACCTACCGTGATGTGATGCCGTCACCAGTGCGCACCGGGGTCACCAATTTTTTTGCCAATTTGCAGGACGCCTGGTCTGCCGTGAACAATGCCTTGCAGCTCAAAGGTGAGGCAGCGGGCAACAGTCTGGTGCGTTTTGGGGTCAACAGCGTGTTTGGCCTGGCGGGGGTGCTGGACCTTGCCACCGAGATGGGCATTGAGCGCCACACCCGGGATTTTGGCCACACCCTGGGTTATTGGGGTGTTGGTCCCGGCCCGTATCTGGTGTTGCCGCTGCTGGGGCCGTCCACGGTTCGTGATACGGTGGCGCTGCCGGTGGACGATCAAGGCAATCCGTTGTCCCGCGCGGATGTGCCCAGCCGCAATGCTGCCACCGCCTTGAAGCTGGTGAACACACGGGCCCAACTGCTGCAGGCTTCGGAGATGCTTGGCCAGGTGGCGCTGGACCCCTACACCTTTACCCGTGACGCCTATTTGCAGAGCCGCCGCAACGCCGTGTATGACGGCAATCCACCAGACGAGGAAGTGATCCCTGCCCCTGGTGACAAGGCTGACCAATAATTAATTTCTGGATGGGAGTGACATGATCATGCAAAGACGTTTCCTGCTTCGATGGTTATCCCTGGTGGGGGGTGTCGCCCTCACTCTCGGCACCTTGCCTGCGCGGGCAGCGGATGAGGCACCCGATGCGCTGATTGGCCGGCTGACCAAGGACGCACTCGATACCATTCAGGCGGACAAGGCCATCCAGGCCGGTGATGTGGATCGCATCATCGAACTGATGGACCAGAAAGTCATGCCTTACGTGAATTTCCAGCGGATGACCTCTTCTGCGGTTGGTCCGGCCTGGCGCAAGGCGACCCCGGAACAGCGCGCCCGACTGGAGTCTGAGTTCAAGAAGCTCCTGGTGCGCACCTACTCCGGAGCCATGAGCCAGGCCAAGAACCTGACCTTCAGCATCAAACCCATGCGGGCCGCGCCCGAGGACAAGGAAGTCATTGTGCGCACCCTGATCAAGGGGCGTGGTGACCCGGTGCAGCTCGATTACCGGCTGGAAAAAACCGCTGGTGAAGGTGCAGGCTGGAAAATTTACAACCTCAATGTGCTCGGCGTCTGGCTGGTGGACACCTATCGCAGCCAGTTTTCCCAAGAGATCAATGCCAAGGGCCTTGACGGGCTGATTGCCACGCTGACCGAGCGTAACAAGGCCAATGCTGCCGCGGGGGCTGCCAAACCCGCCAAAGGTTGAATGTGCTGACCTTGCCGCAGACGCTGACGCTGGCCACGGCGACCGACTGCCTGCGTGAGCTGGGAGCGGTGTTGCAGGCAGAGTCGACCGTGGTGGAGGTGGATGCGGTCAATCTGAGCCAGTTTGACTCTGCCGCGCTGGCGGTGCTGTTGGCGCTGCGCCGCCAGGCCCTGACGCGCGGCAGGTCTTTCCGTCTGGTTGGGTGGCCCCCGCGCCTGGCGGATCTGGCAGGCCTGTATGGCATTGCCGAACTGCTGTCGGCGCCGGTGACCTGACCCGCCGGTAAAATCGCCAACCCATGCCTGCGATCTCATTTCAATCCGTTTCCAAAGCCTACCCTTCTCCGCGCGGTCCTCAGGGCAGCACCTTTCTGGCGCTTGACAACGTCAGCCTGAACATCGAGCAAGGAGAGTTTTTTGGTCTGCTTGGCCCCAATGGGGCTGGCAAAACCACCCTGATCACCATTCTGGCCGGACTCGCCAAAGCGACGTCCGGGCGTGCCAGCGTGATGGGCCACGATGTCCAGACCGATTTTGCCGCTGCCCGGCGGGCGATTGGCGTCGTGCCGCAGGAGCTGGTGTTTGACCCGTTTTTCAATGTGCGCGAAGCCTTGCGGTTTCAGTCCGGATACTTCGGTGTGCAACACAACGATGACTGGATTGACGAACTGCTCGACAGTCTGGGTCTGGCCGACAAGGCCAACGCCAACATGCGGGCGCTGTCAGGCGGCATGAAACGCCGGGTGCTGGTCGGGCTGGCGCTGGTGCACAAGCCCCCGGTGATCGTGCTGGATGAACCTACCGCCGGCGTGGATGTGGAGCTGCGCCAGACCTTGTGGCACTTCATTGCCAAACTCAATAAACAGGGCCACACCGTGCTGCTGACCACCCACTACCTGGAAGAGGCGGAGGCGCTGTGTGGCCGTATTGCGATGCTCAAGACCGGCCGGGTGGTGGCGCTGGACAGCACCAGTGCGCTGCTCAAGGCGGCGTCCAGCAATGTGCTGCGTTTCAAGGTCGACCGCGACCTGCCGCCCGCCCTGGCCGCGGGCGCCCGCGTGACCGGCCGGGTGGTACAGGTGCCTGCGCAGGACGCGTTGGCGGTTGAGCGTTATCTGGCGCTGGTTCGCGAGGCGGGTTTGATCGCCCACGATATCGAAATTCGCCGGGCCGACCTGGAAGATGTTTTCCTGGACGTGATGAACCGGCATGCCGATTCGGCAGGGGCCAGAGGAGCGCAGTCATGACCGGCTGGCAAATGCTGTTCTACAAGGAAGTGCTGCGGTTCTGGCGGGTGGCGGCGCAGACCATCACCGGCCCGGTGTTGACGGCCATGCTGTATCTGCTGATTTTTGGCCATGCGCTCGAATCCCACGTCAAGGTCTATGACCTGGTGAGTTACACCGCTTTTCTGGTGCCTGGCCTGGCCATGATGAGCCTGCTGCAGAATGCCTTCGCCAACAGCTCGTCGTCATTGATCGCCAGCAAGGTCATGGGCAATCTGGTGTTCCTGCTGTTGACGCCGCTGTCGCACGTGCATTGGTTCGTGGCCTATGTGGGGGCCGCCATTGTTCGCGGGCTGGTGGTTGGTCTGGGGGTGTTTGTGGTGTCGGCCTTTTTCACCGACTTCAGTTTCGTGGCCCCGGCGTGGATTGTGGTGTTCGCGTTGATGGGGGCGGCGCTGATGGGCGCGCTGGGCATCATTGCCGGCTTGTGGTCTGAAAAATTCGACCAACTGGCGGCGTTCCAGAACTTTGTGGTGATGCCCATGACGTTTTTGAGTGGTGTGTTTTATTCCATCCATTCCTTGCCGCCGTTCTGGCAAACCGTGAGCCACTTCAATCCATTTTTCTACATGATTGATGGTTTTCGTTATGGCTTTTTCGGCATCAGTGATGTGTCGCCGTGGCTGAGTCTGGGTGTTGTGGGCGCAACCACACTGGGGGTCAGCGCTGTTGCGCTGTACCTGTTGCGCATTGGTTACCGTATTCGTTCCTGATTTTTTGGATTTTTATGACAGCTGACCAGCTTAAAGCACTGATTGCCGCCGGATTGCCGTGTGGGCACCTCGAAGTGGAGGGTGACGGGCGCCACTGGTATGCCACCCTGGTTTCGGCCGAGTTTGAGGGCAAGCGCGCCATCCAGCGCCACCAGCGGGTATATGCCACGCTGGGTGACCGGATGAAAACCGACGAGGTGCACGCCCTGTCCATCAAGGCGTTCACCCCGGCTGAGTGGGCAGCGTTGAACGCCTGAAGCCATGGACAAATTACTGATTCGCGGCGGTCGTGCCCTCAATGGCGAAGTCACCATCTCCGGCGCCAAGAATGCCGCTCTGCCTGAACTCTGCGCCGCCTTGCTGACGGCCGAACCGGTTACCCTGCGCAATGTGCCACGCCTGCAGGATGTAGCCACCATGCTCAAACTCATTCGCAACATGGGGGTGAGTGCCGAGCGTTCTGACGACGGCCTGGTGTTGATCGATGCGGGTGCTTTGAACAACCCTCAGGCCCCTTACGAGCTGGTCAAAACCATGCGCGCCTCGGTGCTGGCGCTGGGGCCTTTGCTGGCCCGTTTTGGCCACGCCAAGGTGTCGCTGCCCGGCGGCTGCGCGATTGGCTCACGCCCGGTGGATCAGCACATCAAGGGACTGACCGCCATGGGCGCCGAAATCGTGGTCGAACACGGCTACATGGTGGCCAGGTTGCCCGCGGGCCGCACCCGCCTGAAAGGGGCCCGCATCACCACCGACATGGTCACCGTCACCGGCACCGAAAACTTTCTGATGGCCGCCACCCTGGCCGAAGGCGAAACCATTCTGGAAAACGCCGCGCAAGAGCCCGAGATCCCCGACCTGGCAGAAATGCTGATCAAGATGGGTGCCAGGATCGAGGGCCACGGCACCAGCCGCATCCGCATCCAGGGCGTGGAAAAACTCCATGGCTGCACCCACCAGGTGGTGGCCGACCGCATCGAAGCGGGCACCTTTTTGTGCGCCGTGGCCGTGGCCGGGGGCGACGTGCTGGCCCAACATGGCCGCATCGACCACCTGGAAGCCGTGGTCGAGAAACTGCGCGATGCTGGCGTGACCGTCACCGCCGAGCCAGACGGCATCCGGGTGCAGTCGCCGGGTGCGGCGCACCTCAAGGCTCAGAGCTTTCGCACCACCGAATACCCAGGCTTTCCGACCGACATGCAGGCCCAGTTCATGGCGCTCAACGCGGTGGCCAGGGGTGCATCCAAGGTCACCGAGACCATCTTCGAAAACCGCTTCATGCACGTCAACGAGCTGGTGCGCCTGGGGGCCAACATCCAGATCGACGGCAAGGTGTCGATGGTTGAAGGGGTGCCGCAACTCTCGGGTGCCACCGTCATGGCGACCGACTTGCGCGCCTCGGCCAGCCTGGTGATTGCCGCCTTGGTGGCCGAAGGCGAAACCCTGGTCGACCGCATCTATCACCTGGACCGTGGTTACGACCAGATGGAAACCAAGCTGCGCGCCCTGGGTGCCGACATCGAGCGCGTCAAGTAACAGCCAGCCGCAGCAGCTATAAGATGCTATTGTTTTAATAGCTGTTTGCGCATGTTTTATAAGGGCTAGAGGCCAAAATGATCACTATTGCACTGTCCAAGGGACGTATCTTTGAAGAAACCCTGCCGCTGCTCAAAGCCGCAGGCATCGAGGTGCTGGAAGACCCCGAAAAATCCCGCAAACTCATTTTGACCACCAACCAGCCCGACGTGCGGGTGCTGGTGGTGCGCGCCACCGACGTGCCCACCTACGTGCAATACGGCGGGGCCGACATGGGCATCACCGGCAAGGACACGCTGCTGGAGCACGGCAGCGATGGCCTGTACCAGCCGCTGGATTTGCAGATTGCCAAATGCCGCATCAGCGTGGCGGTGCGCTCGGACTTTGACTACCAAAGCGCCGTCAAAAAAGGTTCGCGCCTGACGGTGGCCACCAAATACGTGGCGATTTCACGCGAGTTTTTCGCCAGCAAAGGCGTGCACGTGGACCTGATCAAGCTCTACGGCAGCATGGAACTCGCCCCTCTGGTCGGCATGGCCGATGCCATCGTGGACCTGGTCTCCACCGGCAACACCCTCAAGGCCAACCACCTGGTGGAGGTGGAACACATCATGGACATCAGCTCCCGCCTGGTGGTCAACCAGGCCGCGCTGAAGCTCAAACAGGCACCGATTCGCCGCATCATTGACGCGTTTGAGTCGGCGGTGGGGTGATCAGCGTTCTTGCCCCAGGCGGCTGAGCGCATCCAGCGGGCTGCCTGTGCCGCCCGCGGCCACTTGGAGCACATGCAAGCCCACTGAACCGGATGAAGCAGCGTACCCAGTACACACAAGCCGGTTCATTAAAGTGTTGATGAAATCGGGACTTTGACCCTTTTGAATCGTCCCGGGCTTGACCCGTTTTCATGGGCACATGGGGCTTCCACATGGGGCTTCCTATGGAAGCTCAGGAATCGGCTGATTTTCTGCTCTAATGATTTTTCTTGATGCTTTCTTTCGAATTTGTTGGCCGAAAGGAGATTTACCAATCATGCGCAAGCTGATCGTCTGCAACATCATTTCGCTTGACGGGTTTTTCTCCGGCCCAGGCGGGAACATCATGGCCATGCCGTTCGACAGCGGCTTCTCCGACTACAACGCGGAACGGCTCCGGGCGGCCGGCACGCTGCTACTCGGGCGTCAGTCGTTCGAGGCCTTCCGCTCCTACTGGCCCGCGGTTGCCGAGGACGCGAGTCAGCCGGCGGTGGAGCGCGAAATCTCGCGTCTCAACACCACTATCGAGAAGGTGGTGGTCTCGAACAGCCTGAAGCCAGAGGAGGTCGAGGGGTGGGGGCCGACCCGTGTCGTACCGCGTGCCAGTGCACACGCGGAGGTCGCGGCACTCAAGAAGGGGCTGGGGCGGGAAATCCTGGTATTTGGCAGTCACGTCCTCTGGAACGATCTTCTCGCCGCTGGCTTGGTCGATGAGCTGCATTTCATGATCGGCGCTGGTGTTGTTGGTGAGGGTGTCCGGGCCTTCGAGACCCGGTCGCCTGGCTCGCTTCGCCTGCTGGACACCCGCACCTTCGATGGCTCAAGCCTGCTTCTGGTTCGGTACGCCGTCGAGCGCTGATTGCCGGTGCACGACAAGGCCTACGCCTGACATGGCGCTCAACCTCGCTCCCTACGGTCGCTGCGCGATGAAGCCGAGCAGCGTCGGTGACTTCAAACGTTGGCTCCACCAGGCATCATGAGACTACTTGCTCATCTCTTATTTTGCGCAGCATGTTATGGCAATGCGTATGCTGCATGTGAACACAAGACGTTATCTGTGCGAGGCATTGATCGTACGGGAATGGTTTGCGCACCGGCTTCCACGACTGCGCCTGCGCCAACGGTGCTTGCCTTCCATGGGCGTGGAAGCAGTGCCAAGGAAATGGCAATGGGCACGCGCCTGCACATCGAGTGGCCGGAAGCATTGGTGGTGTATCTCGATGGCCTTCCTGGCAACCCTGCTCCATACGACCGGGAAGGTCTGCATCCAGGGTGGCAGATCAACCCCGGCGACATGAACGACCGCGATGTCGCATTGACCGATGCGACGCTGGATGCGTTGGCCCAGCATTACAAAATTGACCAGCGAAGGGTGTTTGCAGTCGGGCATTCAAACGGGGCACGTTTTGTCGGAATTTTATGGGCGCTGCGCGGGCATCGTTTTGCCGCGCTAGCATTTTCTGCTGCCCAGGCCGACACACTGATCGACGTGGCTGAGCCACGTTCCGTTTTTATGGGGATGGGTATCCGGGACGATATCGTTCCCTTTGAATGGCAACGCCAATCCATCAAGTACGCTGCTGCTCGGTTTGGCATCATTTCGGTTGAAGCCAAACAAGATGAAGTCAGTCTTGCAAGAAACAGCGACGGTGTTGAATTAGTGACTTTCATCCATAGCGGCAACCACGCTTGGCCTGCCAGACAGACACAAATGATCGTCAGCTTTTTCCGTCGGCAAAGCCAACAGCCCAACGTTGCAGTCAGCAGGGACGCGCCGCAAGCCGTGCGCCCGTTACCTTGAACATTGGACATACACGATGCGAGCGCTGTCCGTTGAAGACCAAATTTCTTGCCTCAGATCTACCATGAGGTTTGCGCCTCACATGCACAAGTGGTTTCTGGCTGGGGCTGCAACAGGCGTCATTGCAGCGGTTGTCTTCTGGCACCCTGTGCCATTGATGATGGCCGCTTTCCTGGGTGTCGTTGGATTCTCTGAGCAACGTGCCGGTCCCAACATTGTGTCAGCGATCGTGGCCTACGATTCTGGCAAGGCGACCGACGGGGAGGTTTCCGTTGCAGTCACATCCTGGGACACAGACAACACGTACCATGCCACTGTGTGTGAAGTAGGCCATCCTGATTGGACGTACGAGTTCATTCCACAGGGGTGGCAACCCGCTAGCCGTTGCTATCCGGCAAGGATATGGCGAACGGAGCCCGAAGGTCGACCTGTTTTGGCGGTTGTCGAAGAGGGAATCCTTGTCCCCCGTTATCCCCCCAAACTGGCCAACAGCCGGGATGGCCAGACCAATCATGCCTAACCATCGCTTCGAGGAGACCGCCGGGCGGCCACTCAAGCCCATCAGGAGATTTTCTGAAATGGACATCCCGCGGATCTTCAACATCACCGAAAGCGCCCACCGCATCCATAACCCGATCACCCCCGAAAAGCTCGCCACGCTCGGTGCGGCGCTGCGGCTGGCATCGGGAGCCCGGGTGCTCGACCTCGGCAGCGGTTCGGGGGAGATGCTGTGCACCTGGGCACGCGACCACGGCGTCATCGGCACCGGCATCGACATGAGCCAGCTGTTCACCGAGCAAGCGAAACGCCGTGCGGTAGAACTCGGCGTTGCCGATCAAGTCAAGTTCATCCATGGCGATGCGTCCGGTTACGTCTCCGACGAAAAGGCCGATGTGGCAGCCTGTGTCGGTGCCACCTGGATCGGCGGGGGAGTCGCCGGCACCATCGGGCTGCTGGCGCGGAGCGTGTACACCGCAGGGATCATCCTCATCGGCGAACCCTTCTGGCGGCAGTTGCCGCCGACGGAGGAGGTTGCCAAGGGGTGTCTTGCCAATGCCATCTCCGACTTTCTCATGCTCCCGGAACTGCTCGCGTCTTTCGGCCACCTTGGCTACGATGTTGTTGAAATGGTGCTGGCTGACCAGGACGGCTGGGACAGATACGAGGCGGCCAAATGGCTCACCATGCGCCGATGGCTGGAAGCCAATCCAGACGACGAGTTGGCGAAAGAGGTTCGCGCCCAACTGACCTCCGAACCCGAGCGCTACGCCGCTTACACGCGTGACTACCTGGGCTGGGGGGTGTTCGCGCTGATAAAACGATAGCCGTCATGTCTGGGGTGCGGAGGAGTTTGTCTTGTTGGCATATTTAGCCTTTTTGCCCGCACAAAATAAGCATAGTAAGCTATATTTAACATAGCAAAATAGAGCTTTGCTGGCGAAGTTGTTTCGGCAAAAATTTCACTGGGAGCGATCATGATACTTTCGAAACTCAACAAGCCAATTCTCGCGAAAGCGCTTCTCGCCATCGTGCTTTTGTCATTGCTGGTGGGCGTTGCCGGCTCCCAACTGGTGCCCAAGATGCCGTTGCATCTGGTCTTGTTTTATAGCGTGGTCGGCGTCACGGCGTTGTTCGTGGTCCTGGTTCTTGCTGTGGTTGTCACGCTCACCTTTGCACAATTCATTCTGCGCATGGGGGGCACCGACCCTCAGTGGTTCTGGTTTTCCGCCGAGCCTCCAGGCTTGGTTCACTTGCGCGAGCAGGCCTGCGAAGCCCAATCCCAGGCCACGCGCAGCGATGAATGAGATCTGACGAGTCAGACCAGACTTCCTGGTCCGGCACCGGCACCGCACAACCCGCTGGATGCCACCTGTTATGTGTGTTTTATGCCTATAGCCCGCGTAAAATAAGCCTATATAGCTATATATAGGATAGCTGTCTGTCTCGTCGATGGCATGGATTGCCCCCGCGCACGCTCATGCTGCCACTGCCCGCTAAACTTGAGCCAACCTCAAACCGATCACCATGAATTCCATCGCTACCCCCGCCCGTTTATCCACCGCCAGCAGCACTTTTGAGGCTGAATTCAAAGCCCGTCTGCATTGGTCAGCGGACACCGATGCCGGCATTGAGCAACGCGTGGCCGACATTCTGGCGGACGTGCAACAGCGCGGTGATGTCGCTGTGCTGGACTACACCGCCCGTTTTGACGGCCTGCAGGCCAGCGCCGTGGCCGAGCTGGAGCTGACTCAGGCCGAACTCAAAGCCGCGTTTGATGCCTTGCCCGACGTGCAGCGCAGCGCCCTGGAGTCCGCCGCCCGCCGGGTGCGCAGCTACCACGAAGCGCAAAAGAAGGCCAGTGGCGAGAGCTGGAGCTACCGCGATGCAGACGGCACGCTGTTGGGCCAGAAGGTCACGCCGCTGGACCGCGTCGGCATTTACGTGCCCGGCGGCAAGGCGGCGTACCCCTCCAGCGTGTTGATGAACGCCATCCCGGCCCATGTGGCCGGTGTGGGTGAGATCATCATGGTGGTGCCCACCCCCAAGGGTGAAAAAAACGCGCTGGTGCTGGCCGCCGCCTATGTGGCTGGCGTGACCCGGGCCTTCACCATCGGCGGTGCGCAAGCTGTGGCGGCGCTGGCTTACGGCACCGCCACGGTGCCCAAGGTGGACAAGATCACCGGCCCGGGCAACGCCTATGTGGCCAGCGCCAAAAAGCGTGTGTTCGGCGTGGTCGGCATCGACATGATCGCCGGGCCGAGCGAGATTCTGGTGCTGGCCGATGGCAGCACGCCGCCGGACTGGGTGGCGATGGACCTGTTCAGCCAGGCCGAGCACGACGAGCTGGCGCAGAGCATTTTGCTGTGCCCGGATGCCGCGTACATCGACCAGGTGCAGGCATCCATCAACCGCCTGCTGCCGGAGATGCCCCGGCGCGACATCATCGCCAAGTCGCTCACCGACCGTGGTGCGCTGATTTTGACCCGCAGCATGGAAGAGGCTTGTGACATCAGCAACCTGATCGCGCCGGAACACCTGGAAGTCTCCAGCCGTGAGTCACACCTGTGGGAGCCCCTGCTCAGGCACGCCGGGGCGATCTTTCTGGGGGCATTCACCAGTGAGAGCCTGGGCGACTACTGCGCCGGCCCCAACCATGTGCTGCCCACCAGCGGCACGGCGCGTTTCAGTTCCCCGCTGGGTGTGTACGACTTCCAGAAGCGCAGCAGCCTGATCGAGGTCAGCCAGACTGGTGCCCAGACGCTGGGCCAGATTGCCTCGGTGCTGGCGCATGGTGAGGGCCTGCAAGCCCACGCCCGCGCGGCCGAGATGCGTTTGAAGCCGAAGAACTGAGCCTGACGGCAGAGCATGGTTTGACGCGTTGCTGGCTCTGGCCTTCGTGATGGGGTAAGCTGCTCCACTGGTACCATTTCACAGGCCACCTGTCCAAGCCATGAGTCCAACCTGTCCGACCATCGAATTGCCATCCGCAGAGCTGGCGCAACTGCTGGCACGTCACCACCATGAACCCGGAGCGCTGGTACAGATTCTGCGTGAACTACAGGCGCTGCAGGGCTGGTTACCCCGGTCCGCCTTGAGTCAGATTGCCAACACCCTGGGTCTGACGCTGGCCCATGTGGAAGGGGTAGCGGGGTTTTACCGCTTTTTTCACATGCAGCCGGTTGGAACCTACCGCATTTTGTTCAGTGACAACATCACTGACCGCCTGCTGGGCAGCGAGGCTTTGCTGCGTGATCTCTGCACCCGGCTGGGTGTGCAGCCGGGGCAGATGCGCGCTGATGGCCGGGTCAGTGTCGCCACCACCTCATGCACCGGTTTGTGTGACCAGGGGCCGGCTTTGCTGGTCAATCACCAGCAGGTGGTCACGCGGCTCACCCCTGAGCGGGTGGCGCAGTTGGCGGCGTTGATTGAACAGCAGGTACCGCCGGACCTGTGGCCGGTCGAATGGTCACGGGTGGAGGATCAGATCCGGCGGGCGGATGTCAAACTCGGCTTGCAGCCGGTTCCCGGACAGGCGCTGGCGGCCGCGTTGGCGCGTGGGCCGCAGGCCATGCTTGAAGAGGTCAAGTCCGCCAAGTTGCGAGGTCGTGGTGGTGCCGGCTATGCCACCGGCCTCAAATGGCAGCTATGCCGCAATGCCCCGGGGCAGGCGCATTATGTGGTGTGTAACGCTGACGAGGGCGAGCCTGGCACCTTCAAGGACCGGGTGCTGCTGACCAGTTATGCCGATGCGGTGGTGGAAGGCATGACGGTGGCGGCCCTGGTGGTGGGGGCACGCCAGGGGCTGATGTATCTGCGCGGCGAATACCACTACCTGCTTGGCCACCTGCAGGCGGTCTTGCAGCGCCGCCGTGAGCAGGGGCTGCTCGGGACCAATATCCAGGGCCGGGCCGGTTTTGATTTTGACATCGCCATTCACGTGGGCGCTGGCGCCTATGTCTGCGGTGAAGAGTCGGCATTGATCGAGTCACTGGAAGGCAAGCGCGGGACGCCGCGCATCCGCCCGCCGTTTCCGGTGGAGTGCGGTTATCAGGGGCAGCCCACCACGGTCAACAATGTGGAAACCTTCTGCGCCGTTACCCACATTGCCTTGCGTGGCGGGGCCTGGTGGAGCGGCATTGGCACGGCTCAGTCCACCGGCACCAAAATCCACTCGGTCTCAGGTGACTGTGAGCGTCCTGGCATTTACGAATACCCGTTTGGCACGCGTATTGGGCGCATTTTGGAAGACTGTGGTGCCCACGATACCCAAGCGGTGCAGGTCGGGGGGCCGTCCGGCGTCTGTCTGTCGGTCTCTGAATTTGGTCGACGCATCGGGTTTGAGGATGTGCCCACCGCTGGCGCCTTCATGGTGTTCGACCGCTCACGTGACATGTTTGAGGTGGCGCGCAACTTCGCGCATTTTTTCGCGCATGAGAGTTGCGGTTTTTGCACGCCATGCCGTGTCGGCAACGAACTGGTGGTGCGCCGCCTGGATAAATTGCAGCGGGGTCATGGTTCCAGCCAGGATGTCCAGGAGTTGTATGAACTGGACAAACTCATGCACGGCGCCACCCACTGTGGCCTGGGGGCTGCAGCCTGCAACCCCTTGCGTGACACCATTGCCAAGTTTCGCCCGGCTTATGAGCGACATTTGACATCCCTGCACTTTGTGCCGGGGTTTGATCTGGATGCCGAGCTGTCCCAAGCCCGCCAGGCGACTGCCCGCAACGATGCCGGCGCCCATCTGGAGACACTGCCATGAGTAACCAGCGTATTGACGCCCTGAGTCCGGGCACGTTCACGTTTGATGATCAGGACATCGAATTTGCGCCGGGTGACACCATCATGCAGGCGGTGACCCGCGCTGGCGGCTACATTCCGCACCTGTGCTGGCGTGACGGGCTGCATGCCCATGGCTCGTGCCGCTTGTGTACCGTCAAGGTCAATGGTCGCATGGGGGCGGCCTGCACTGTGCAGGCCAGTGCCGGCCAGAACGTCGAGAGCAACACGGAAGAGTTGCGCACCCTGCGCCGCACCCTGTTGCAAATGTTGTTTGTCGAGGGCAATCACTTTTGCCCCTCGTGTGAAAAAAGTGGCAACTGCCGCCTGCAGGCCACGGCCTACGAGGCGGGCATGACCGACCCGCATTTTGAAGAGTTCTACCCCAATCGCAAGGTGGACGCCAGCCACCCGGACCTGCTGCTGGACCTCAACCGTTGCATCCTGTGTGAGCAGTGTGTGCGCGCCAGTCGCGATCTGGATGGCAAGAATGTGTTTGCCGTCAGTGGCCATGGGGTCCAGACCCGCCTGGTGGTCAACAGCCCAAGTGGCCTGCTGGGCGACAGCCAGATCGCGGCCACGGATCACGCGGCCCAGGTGTGTCCGGTCGGCGCCATCTTGCCCAAGCGGCGCGGTTTTGTCATCCCGATTGGTCAGCGCCGTTTTGATCTTGAGCCGATTTCACAAACCCAGGAGGGGGCCGCATGAACGGCACGCCAGACCACACCGTGCCGCTGTATCAGCCACGCAAACTCAAGGTCGCCACGGTCTCGCTGGCCGGGTGTTTTGGCTGCCACATGTCGATTCTGGATATCGACGAACGTCTGTTGACGCTGCTGGAACACATCGAGTTTGACCGCTCCCCGCTGACCGACATCAAGACCATCGGTCGCTGCGACATCGGTCTGGTGGAGGGCGGGCTGTGCAATGCCGAAAACGTCGAGGTGCTGCGAGAGTTTCGCGCCCACTGCAAGACCCTGGTGGCCGTCGGCGCCTGCGCCATCAACGGTGGCCTGCCGGCGCAGCGCAACCCGCTGGATGTCGGCCAGATGCTGCGTGACGTGTATTGCAGCCACCGGGGAACCTCCACGGCCAGTCAGGTTCCCAACGACCCTGAGCTGCCGTTGCCGCTGAACCATGTGCACCCGATCCATGAGGTGGTGCATGTGGACTACTTTTTGCCTGGTTGTCCACCCAGCGCAGACGCCATCTGGTCGTTTCTGACCGACCTGTTGGCCGGACGCACCCCGCAGCTGGGCCACGGGCTTTTGCATTACGACTGAGGTTGCCGTCATGACTTTTGCTTTGGAAACTGCTGCCCACCCCGAAGGGTTGCGCCGCGTGGCGATTGACCCGGTGTCACGTGTCGAAGGGCACGGCAAGGTCACGCTGCTGCTGGATGAGCACCATCACATCCAGCAGGTGCGCCTGCACATCGTCGAGTTTCGTGGCTTCGAAAAATTCATTGAAGGCCGCCCGTATTGGGAAGTGCCGGTGATGGTGCAGCGCTTGTGCGGCATCTGCCCGGTGTCGCACCACCTGGCCGCGGCCAAGGCTTTTGACCGGATTGTCGGTGCCAGGCCGGTGACCGCCAGTGCCACGGCGGTGCGCCGATTGATGCACTACGGCCAGATGCTGCAGTCCCATGCTCTGCATTTTTTCCATCTGTCTTCACCCGACCTGCTGTTTGGCTTTGACTCCGATGTGGCCAAACGCAACATTGTTGGCGTGGCGCAGGCGCATCCCGAGATCGCCAAAAAGGGTATTTTGCTGCGCAAGTTTGGCCAGGAGATCATTCGCATCACCTCGGGCAAGCGGGTGCATGGCACCGGTGCAGTGCCCGGCGGCGTCAACAAACTGGTCACCAAGCAGGAGCGCGACAGCCTGCTGCACGACCTGCCTCAAATGCTGAGCTGGGCGCAGGACGCGGTGGACATTGCCAAAGCCCTGCATGCGCAGAACCCGGCGCTGTACAACCAGTTTGGCAGCTTTGAGTCGAACCTGTTGTCATTGGTGCGGGCCGATGGCGCCATGGACTTGTACGACGGTGTGTTGCGGGTGCGGGATGCGGCTGGGCGGATATTGTTTGATGGTGTGGAAGATCAGCGTTATCTGGAGCTGATCGAGGAGGAAGTGCGCCCCTGGAGTTACATGAAGTTCCCGCATTTGCGCAGCCTCGGTGCCGAACGTGGCTGGTACCGCGTCGGGCCGCTGGCGCGGGTGCAGAACTGCGACTTCATTCCCAGCGAGCGGGCTGAGACCGAACGCCAGGCCTTTGTGGCCTGGGGACGGGGTGAACTGGTGCATGCCTCACTGGCCTACCACTGGGCGCGCATGATTGAGCTGTTGCACTGTGTCGAGGTGATTGGTCAGCTGCTGGCCGACCCGGCCCTGCTGGCAGGTGACCTGGTGACCAGCGGCGTGCGCCAGCGCAGTGGTGTGGGCATGATCGAGGCGCCGCGCGGCACCCTGATCCATGACTACGACGTGGGTGACGATGATCTGGTCACCCGCTGCAATCTGATCGTCTCCACCACCCACAACAACCAGGCCATGAACGAGGCGGTGCGGTCCGTGGCGCGTGAATATCTCGATGGTCGGGAGCTCACCGAGGGCCTGCTCAACCACATCGAGGTGGCCATTCGTGCTTATGACCCCTGCCTGTCCTGTGCCACCCACGCGCTTGGCCAGATGCCGCTGGACGTGACGCTGCTGGCTGCCGACGGCACCCGGCTGGACCAGGTGCAGAAATCTTCCACGGGCGAATTCGTGCATGTCGACTGACCCCCTGGCATGACAGCGCCGCTGCTGATTCTGGGCTGGGGCAACCCGAGCCGCGGTGATGATGCGCTGGGGCCGATGCTGTTGGCCGCCTTACGTCAGAGCCTGCTGGCGGCCCTGGGTGACCAGGTGGAGCTGCTGGAGGACTACCAACTGCAGGTCGAGCACGCGCTGGACCTGGTGGGACGCTCCCGGGTGTTGCTGGTGGACGCCAGCCTGAGTGCTGCGGCACCTTTTGAGGTGTCTGCGCTGCAGGCCGCGCCAGACAGCAGCTACACCACCCATAGCCTGTCTCCGCAGGCGCTGCTGCAGGTGTATCAGAACCTGCAGGGGCAGACGCCGCCGCCATGCACCTTGTTGGCTATCCGTGGCAGCGGTTTTGAGCTGGGCCAGCCTCCCAGCCCGAGCGCGCTGGCGCATTTGGCGGCAGCCTTGTCATGGGTCAGGACGACGTGGTTGCCGGCGGGCTGAAGTCAGGCTTTACACTGGATGCCCATGTTGCTGCGCGCTGTTGTTTCCCCTTTGTTGCTGAGTCCCTTGCCATGTCGGCGTTAAAAGACCTGATTGCCTCGCGCATCCGTCCTGACGTCCAGGCCATGCAGGCCTATGTGGTTCATGATGCCAGCGGCATGGTCAAGCTTGACGCCATGGAGAACCCCTATGGCCTGCCGCCTGAGTATCAGGCGCAGCTGGGGCAGCGGCTGGGTGCGCTGGCGCTCAACCGTTATCCGGGGCCAGGTGTCCACGATTTGCAGGCCGCCTTGCGCCGTTTTGTCCCGGTGCCCGAGGGGTTTGACCTGATGCTGGGCAATGGCTCGGATGAACTCATCAGCCTGTTGGCGCTGGCGTGTGCCCGTCCGCCCGAGGCGGCCTGTGGTTTTCAAAAGGCCAGTGTGCTGGCGCCTGAGCCAGGGTTTGTCATGTACGCCATGAGTGCGCAATGGCAGGGGCTGGACTTTCACGGTGTGCCGCTGACGGCGGACTTTGAACTGGATGTGCCGGCCATGCTGGCCGCGATTGCCCGGCACCGACCGGCCATCACCTATCTGGCCTACCCGAACAACCCGAGCGCGAATTTGTGGGACGACGCTGCCATGCTGGCGGTGGTCGAGGCGGCGGGGCAGGCCGGTGGTCTGGTGGTGATTGACGAGGCCTACCAGCCGTTCGCCGCCAAAAGCTGGTTGGACCAACTGCCCCGCCACTGCCACGTGCTGTTGCTGCGCACTCTGAGCAAGTTTGGCCTTGCCGGCGTGCGCCTGGGGTATTTGGTCGGGCCCCAGGCGCTGGTGGCCGAGATCAACAAGGTGCGGCCACCGTACAACGTGAGTGTGCTCAACTGCGAGGCGGCCTTGTTTGCGCTTGAACATGCGGATGTATTTGAGGCACAAGCCCGCGAGATACGGGCACAGCGCGCGATGCTGATGCAGGCGCTGGCAAAACTGCCCGGTGTCCGGGTGTTCCCCAGCGAGGCCAATATGATCCTGCTGCGTGTGCCGCAGGCACAAAAAACCTTTGATGGCCTGGTGGCCCATGGTGTGCTGGTCAAGAACGTTTCTAAAATGCACTCTCTCCTGAACAACTGCCTGCGCCTGACAGTGGGCACGGCGCCCGAGAACCGCCAGCTGTTGGACGCCCTGGAAGCCTCGTTATGACAAACTATCCCTTGACCGAACTCCCTGAAGCCCTGGCCACCCGTGTCCCGCGGATCGCCGAGCTTTCCCGCAACACGGCAGAGACGCAGATTTCGGTGCGCGTCAACCTGGACGGCACCGGCGTGTCGCGCCTGCACACCGGTATTGGTTTTTTTGACCACATGCTCGATCAGATTGCCCGCCATGGCCTGATTGACCTGGACATTGACGCCGAAGGCGACCTGCACATCGATGGCCACCACACGGTGGAAGATGTCGGTATCACACTGGGGCAGGCGGTGCACAAGGCGGTGGGTGACAAAAAAGGCATCCGCCGCTACGGCCATGCCTATGTGCCGCTGGACGAAGCACTCTCCCGGGTGGTGGTCGACTTTTCCGGTCGGCCTGGCCTGGTGATGGATGTGCCATTCAAAAGCGCCATGGTTGGCACGTTTGACACCCAGCTGGTGCACGAGTTTTTCCAGGGTTTTGTCAACCACGCGTTTGTCACGCTGCACATTGACAACCTCAAGGGGGAAAACGCCCATCACCAGGCCGAAACCGTGTTCAAGGCCTTTGCCCGCGCGCTGCGCAGTGCGCTGGAGTTTGACCCCCGCGCCCTGGGCAGCATCCCGTCGACCAAGGGGTCGCTCTAGTTTTATATGAAAAATTGGCTTTTAGTCCGCGCATCCATTGCCTAGATAGCTATGAATTTAATAGTAAACAAGACCTCGGGAAAAACCGTGGTGGTGGTCGATTACGGCATGGGCAACCTGCGCTCGGTGTCGCAGGCGGTGCAAGTGGCGGCGCAGGGCAGTGGTTACCGGGTGGTGATCACGGCGGACCCGGAACAGGTGCGTGCCGCCGAGCGTGTGGTGTTGCCGGGCCAGGGTGCCATGCCCGACTGCATGCGTGAGTTGCGCGAATCAGGATTGCAGGAGTCGGTGCTTGAAGCGGCCGCCAGCAAGCCGCTGTTCGGGGTGTGTGTGGGCATGCAGATGTTGCTGGACCACAGTGCCGAGGGCGACACCCCGGGCCTGGGGCTGATCCACGGCGAGGTGCTTCGGTTCGAGCTGGCTGGTCAGCTGCAGCCCGATGGCAGCCGCTACAAGGTGCCCCAAATGGGCTGGAACCAGGTCTGGCGCAACAACCATGGCGGCGCGCCGCACCCGGTGTGGGGCGCGGTGCCCGACGGCAGTTATTTCTACTTCGTGCATAGTTTTTATGTCAAACCGTCGGATGCACGCCACAGCGTGGGCGAGACCGACTATGGCCAGCGTTTCAGTTCGGCCATTGCGCGTGATAATATTTTTGCTACACAATTTCATCCTGAAAAAAGCGCCGAACACGGTTTGTCCCTGTACCGCAACTTCCTTCACTGGAACCCTTGACCCAGTTTCGCCTGACGCCACCATGTCATCGTTTTTTTGTTCTGTGCGCCTCCCGCGCACTGCCTGAGCGGGCTCTCATGGCTTGTTCCGTGCCTGCTTCCAGTTCCGTTTTCTTCCACCCTCAGCCTTAAGCATCATGCTTTTAATTCCCGCGATCGATCTCAAAGACGGCCACTGTGTGCGCCTGCAGCAAGGTGACATGACACTTGCCACCACCTTCAGCGAAGAACCTTCGGTGATGGCACGCAGTTGGGTGGACAAGGGCGCGCGGCGGGTGCATCTGGTGGACCTGAACGGCGCTTTTGCCGGCCAGCCGAAAAACGAGGCCGCCATCCGCAAGATCCTCAAGACCATCGGCAGCGAGGTGGATGTCCAGCTTGGCGGCGGCATCCGTGACCTGGATACCATCGAACGTTACTTGGACGCCGGCCTGCGTTACGTCATCATCGGCACGGCGGCGGTGCGCAACCCGGGCTTCCTGCAGGACGCCTGCACCGCGTTTGGTGGCCACATCATCGTTGGCCTGGACGCCAAGGACGGCAAGGTGGCCACCGACGGCTGGAGCAAGCTCACCAAACACGATGTGGTTGACCTGGGCAAGAAGTTTGAAGACTTCGGTGTCGAGTCCATCATCTACACCGACATTGGCCGCGACGGCATGCTCAGCGGCATCAACATCGACGCCACCGTGCGCCTGGCCCAGGCCCTGACGATTCCGGTGATCGCCTCGGGCGGCCTGTCCAGCATCACTGACATCGAGGCCCTGTGTGAGGTGGAAGATGAAGGTATTGAAGGGGTCATCTGCGGGCGTGCCATCTACAGCGGCGACCTCGATTTTGAAGCCGCCCAGGCGCGTGCGGATGAACTCAACGGCTGACATCACGCCGCTGCCCGAACTTTTTTGATTTGCAAGGACACTGTGCTCGCTAAACGCATCATCCCCTGTCTGGACGTCACTGGTGGCCGCGTGGTCAAAGGCGTCAACTTTGTCGAACTGCGTGATGCCGGTGACCCGGTGGAGATTGCCGCGCGGTACAACGATCAGGGGGCCGATGAGCTGACCTTTCTGGACATCACGGCCACCAGCGACGGCCGTGACCTGATCCTGCACATCATCGAAGCCGTGGCCAGCCAGGTGTTCATTCCGCTGACCGTGGGCGGCGGTGTGCGTACCGTGGACGATGTGCGCCGCCTGCTCAACGCCGGGGCGGACAAGACCAGCTTCAATTCGGCCGCGATTGCCAACCCGCAGGTCATCCGGGATGCTTCACGCAAATACGGTGCCCAGTGCATTGTGGTGGCCATTGACGCCAAGCGGCGCTTTGGTGAGGACATGCTCAACCGTGGCGAAGGCTGGGACGTCTACAGCCATGGCGGGCGCAAGAACACCGGGCTTGACGCGCTGGCCTGGGCCAAACAGATGGCCGACTATGGCGCTGGCGAGATTCTGCTCACCAGCATGGACCGCGATGGTACCAAGGCCGGATTTGATCTGGCGCTGACTCGCGCGGTGAGTGATGCGGTCAGTGTGCCGGTGATTGCCTCCGGCGGCGTCGGCACACTCGACCATCTGGCGGATGGCATTCAGCAGGGTGGGGCCGATGCGGTGCTGGCGGCCAGCATTTTTCACTATGGCGAATTCACCGTGGCGCAGGCCAAGGCGCGTATGGCCGAACGCGGCATTCCGGTACGTTTATAAGGTTTTTGAGTGCTAGCCCACGTATTCATTGGGTTTTAAGCTATCAAAAAAAGAGTGTTTCAGATCGTCGACAATGCGGGCATGAATTATCTGGACAGCATCAAGTGGGACGCGCAGGGGCTGGTGCCGGCGATTGCCCAGGAGCAGGGCAGCGGCGACGTGCTGATGCTGGCGTGGATGAACCGCGAAGCCCTGGAAAAAACCGTGGCTCTGGGGCGGGCGGTGTATTTCAGCCGTTCGCGCAACCAACTCTGGTTCAAGGGTGAAGAGTCCGGTCATGTCCAGACCGTGCATGAAATCCGTGTCGATTGTGATGCGGATGTGGTCCTGCTCAAGGTCACCCAGCTCGGACACACGCCTGGCATTGCCTGCCATACCGGGCGCCATAGCTGCTTTTTCAGCGTTCTCAAGGACGGGGTCTGGCAAGCCAGCGAACCGGTTCTGAAAGACCCGCAAACCATTTACAAGTGAACAACATGCCCGCAAGCCCTTCCTGTCCTGATGCCCTGGCCGCGTTGGCGGCGGTGATCGAGAGCCGCCTGCCGGCGCGTGGTGGCGACCCGCAGGCCAGTTATGTGGCGCGTCTGCTGCACAAGGGGCCGGATGCCTTCCTGAAAAAAATAGGTGAGGAAGCCACTGAAGTGGTCATGGCCGCCAAGGATGCCGACCACGGCGGTGACAAGGCCAAGATTGTTTATGAAGTGGCCGATCTGTGGTTTCACAGCATGGTGGCGCTGGCGCATTACGGCTTGAGTCCGGCGGACGTGGTGGCGGAACTGCAGCGGCGCGAGGGCACCAGTGGTCTGGAAGAAAAAGCCATGCGCAAGGTACTGGCGCGTGAGGGTGATTCATCTGGAGGATGACATGACTGAAGATGACACGCAGCAGGAGCGGATGCAGGCGTCTGTGGACCGCGTGGCGCTGGAGCGTCTCAATGCGCTGAACACCGTCGGCACCATCAGTTATGTGCTGCATCTGATCGTGGCGGTGGGGGCGCTGATCCCGGGCGGCCAGTTCGGCCCGGTGCTGCTGGTGGCGGCCCTGGTGCTGGATCTGGTGAAGCGTGATGACGCCCAGGGGACTTGGCACGCTTCCCACTTTCGCTGGCGCATCCGCACGGTCATCATCGCGGCGTTGCTGTATCTGGTGACCGCGCCGCTGTGGGCGTTGTTTTTGGTGCCAGGTTGGATCGCCTGGTTGTTGATTTCAGTCTGGTTCCTGTACCGTATCGTCAGTGGCATGGTACGCATGAACAAGGGCTTGCCGATGGAGTTGCCGACATGAGTGAACTTGCGTTGCACACGGACCCCGATTGTCTGTTTTGCAAGATTGTGGCGGGCAAGATTCCGTCCAGGATGGTGTACCAGGACGACGAGTTGTATGCCTTCCATGACATTCATCCCTGGGCACCGGTGCACTTTCTGCTGATTCCCAAACAGCATATCGCGTCCATGGCCCAACTCACCGATGCCCATGCGGCGATGATGGGACGCATGATGGTGCTGGTGCCAAAGTTGGCGCTGCTGGAGGGTTGTAATCCTTACCCGGCGGGGGGATTTCGCATGCTCAGCAACACGGGTGCCGAGGGTGGGCAGGAGGTGCACCACCTGCATATTCATGTCATGGGTGGCCCGCGTCCCTGGTTGCGGGGATAATCCGCGGCGTTGGGTACAGACGCAGCACTTGCCCGTCTAAAATTTCAATATTCGTTAGGAGATTCACGATGGGTTCTTTTTCTATCTGGCACTGGCTGATCGTTCTGCTGATCGTCGTCATGGTGTTTGGCACCAAAAAGCTCAAAAACCTGGGCAGTGACCTTGGCGGTGCGGTCAAGGGTTTCAAGGAAGGCATGAAGGACGGTGGTGCATCGGCTGAAGACAAACCGGCCGAGCCGTCCCAGGTCGCGGCCGCCAAACCGGCTGAAAAAACCACGATCGACGTGGAAGCCAAGCAGAAGTCCTGATGCCCCTGACTGGTTGGACACAGGGTTGGCATGATTGATCTGGGTATTTCCAAGCTGGCCATGATTGGCGCGGTGGCGCTGATCGTGATCGGGCCG
Source organism: Rhodoferax sp. (assembly GCF_028689305.1). Classification (GTDB taxonomy): domain Bacteria; phylum Pseudomonadota; class Gammaproteobacteria; order Burkholderiales; family Burkholderiaceae_C; genus Rhodoferax. Next base: position 23,607 of record NZ_JAQTWM010000012.1, read on the forward strand.
GAGAAACTGCCGCGGGTGGCCCGTACCGTGGGCACCCTGATTGGCAAGGCGCAACGTTACGTGGGTGATGTCAAGGCCGAAGTCAACCGTGCCATGGAGCTCGATGAGCTCAAGAAGATGAAGCAGACGGTGGAAGACGCGGCGCAGGACGTGCAGCAGTCGATCCAGACCAATGCGGCCGACTTTGAAAAATCGTGGGCCGAGGCGACGGCCACGGCATCGGAAGGCATTGCCGACTACCGTCCCAGCTTGTCTGAGCCCGTACCCGAATACCGTCATCCCAAGAAAAACTGGCGCTTGAAACAGGGCGCCATGCCGAACTGGTACAAGGCCCGCGCCGGCGTGCGTACCAAGGCTTTGTCGGGGGCCGCCCGGGTGGCGCGCTTTCGACCGACCAAATCAAGTTAATGACAGATTCCTCCCAAAAAGAAGACGAGTTGGCCGGCACCGAGCAGCCGTTTGTGCAACACCTGGTGGAGTTGCGTGATCGCCTGGTCAAGGCCTTCATCGCCATTGCCGTGGTGGCGGTGGCCTTGGCCTTGTACCCTGGCCCCGGGGCGCTGTATGACATGCTGGCGGCGCCACTGGTGGCGCATCTGCCGGCCGGGGCCACACTGATTGCCACCTCGGTCATTTCCCCCTTCATGGTGCCGCTCAAGGTGATGCTGATGACGGCGTTCCTGATTGCCTTGCCGGTGGTGTTGTACCAGTTGTGGGCCTTTGTGGCGCCTGGCCTGTATTCCCATGAAAAAAAGCTGGTGTTGCCGCTGGTGGTGTCCAGCACGCTGCTGTTTTTTGTCGGGGTGGCCTTTTGCTACTTTTTTGTGTTCGGCCGCGTGTTTGCGTTCATCCAGAGTTTTGCCCCCAAAAGCATCACGGCGTCACCGGACATCGAGGCTTACCTGAGTTTTGTGCTGTCGATGTTTCTGGCATTTGGCCTGGCGTTTGAAGTGCCGGTGGTGGTGGTGGTGCTGGCTCGCATGGGCATTTTCAGCATCCAGAAGCTCAAGGATTTTCGGGGCTATTTTGTCGTGCTGGCGTTCATCATTGCCGCCATCGTGACCCCGCCCGACGTGGTGTCCCAGCTGGCGCTGGCGATCCCGATGTGCCTGCTGTATGAAATTGGCATCTGGGCGGCCCAAGTGTTCATCCGGCACACCAAGGCGCCGGATGAGGATGCTGCCACCAGTTCCTGAGAAAAGCCTACTGCGCCGGCTGCTGGCGCGGTCTGGGTCGGACACCGGGCGCAATCTGCAAGGTGGCTGCGCCTTGCTGGCGCTGGACTTCAAAGGCCACCGCTGCTGCGGGTTTGAGCGCCGCCACGCTGGTCAACAGCTCCGCCACATTGTGCACCTCCTGACCCGCCACACGGGTCACCACGTCGCCAGGTTTCATGCCGCCCTTGGCAGCCGGTCCGTTTTGCAGGACGCCAGTGATGATGACACCCTGGGTCGCGGCCACACCAAAAGTCTGGGCCAGCTCGGGGGTGAGTTCAGCGGGTTCGACACCGATCCAGCCGCGGGTGACCTGGCCGTCTTTCACAATGCCTTCCAGCACCATCTTGGCCGTTGATACCGGGATGGCGAATCCAATCCCCATGCTGCCGCCGGAGCGCGAGTAAATCGCGGTATTGATGCCCAGCAGGTTGCCATTGGTGTCAACCAGTGCACCACCCGAGTTACCGGGGTTGATGGCGGCATCGGTCTGGATGAAGTTCTCGAAGGTGTTGATGCCCAGATGGTTGCGTCCGAGGGCGCTGACGATGCCGCTGGTCACGGTCTGGCCGACGCCAAACGGGTTGCCAATGGCCAGCACCTGGTCTCCCACCTGCAAGGTATTGGAGTTGCCCAGCACGATCACCGGTAGGCGATCCAGCTGGATTTTCAGGACGGCCAGATCCGAATCGGGGTCGGTGCCGATGATTTTGGCATTGGTGCGTCGGCTGTCGTTGAGAATGACTTCAATCTCGTCGGCACCCTCCACCACGTGGTTATTGGTCAGGATATAGCCATCCGCACTGACGATCACACCGCTGCCCAGGCCGACCTGGGGCTGGTCCTGCTGGTCACCAAAAAAGAAACGGAACCAGGGGTCGTTGTCATGCGGACCCTGGCGGGCATTTTTGCTGGTGTTGATGCTGACCACCGCGGACGACGATTTTTGTGCTGCCTGCCGGAAACTTCCTGCCGGCACGGCACCCCCAGCCGCTGGCGGTGCCTCGATGACCGCAACCGAGCCGCTGCTCACACGTTGCGGCAGCCAGGCAGGCTTGAGCGTGCCAACGACAAAATAGGCGGCCAGCAACACGGTGACCGATTGGGAGAACAACAACCAGAAGCGTTTCATGGACAATGAGGAGGCAGCAGCCCCCAGAAATGAGGTTGAATCAAGGTGATGCCGCCGTTGGCAGGATGCCAGCGCAGCGAACAGGTCCAAGCTAATACGGCAGTTCGACTTAAATTGTAGGTGGCGCGCCTGATTTCAATGCCCAAGACCCGCACAACCCTCTATATTTTTCCGCAGGCACCCGACAAGCCGGCACTTGGCGCTGCTTGTAATGGTTGTGGTGTCTGTTGTTTGCTGGAACCCTGTCCCCTCGGGGTGCTGTTGTCGGGCCATCGCCGCGGGGCTTGTTCGGCTCTGCGTTGGCAGGCTGACGCTGGCATCTACCGTTGTGGAGCCATCGTGGCGCCGCAGGAGGTGCTGCAAGCGCGGCTGCCGTCCTGGTTGCATGGCGCCGGGTTCTGGTGGGGGTGGTTGTTGCGTCGATCGGCGCGGCGTTGGGTGGGTGCCGGTATCGGTTGTGATTGTGATGTGCAGGCCGAGCGGCTGCAGCCGTCGCCCGACGTCCCGGGGGCACAGGTGTAGCGCACGGTTCGCTGTGGCGCCCGTCCCTTATCATGGTGGCCCATGATGCACCGTGATGAACTTCTGGCAGTTTTTGATGGCTTGTTGCAGCCTGAGCGTTTTCGCGACTACGGCCCCAATGGCCTTCAGGTCGAAGGCACAACATTTGTGCGCAAGATCGTTTCTGGGGTCACCGCCAGTCGGGCACTGATCGAGGCGGCCATCACCGCTGGCGCGGACACCATTTTTGTCCATCATGGTCTGTTCTGGCGCGGGCAGTCCGGCTGCGTGACGGGCTGGATGAAACAACGCCTGGCATTGTTGCTGGCCCATGACATCAATCTGCTGGCTTATCACTTGCCGCTGGACGCCCACCCGGAGTTGGGCAACAACGCCCAGCTTGGCCTGAAACTCGGGCTGGTAGGTCAGTGCCGTTTTGGTGAGCAGGACCTGGGTTGGCTCGGTGAACGTGCTGACGGCCAGTCCTTTGCCTCGGTACACGACCTGGCAGATCACCTTGGTCATGTATTAAACCGGGCTGTAGCCCACGTTCATACGGGTGACGGTGCTATTAAAAAGATAGCTTGGTGCAGCGGGGGTGGGCAGAGCTATTTTGAGGCGGCCATCGCTGCCGGTGCCGATGCCTTTATCACTGGCGAAATGTCGGAGCCGCAGGCCCACCTGGCGCGTGAGTGTGGTGTGGCGTATCTGGCCTGTGGCCATCATGCCAGCGAGCGTTACGGCGCGCCGGCGGTGGCCGCCCATGTGGCCAGCCAATGCGGGCTGGCGCATGAATTCATCGAGATCGACAACCCGGCCTGAGTGCCATTTGAAAGTTCAGCCATGAAATTGCCCATCGCCATCACCCAGGGGGACGCTGCTGGCATTGGCCCTGAAATCATCGTCAAGGCGTTTCGTGACGCCCCGCAAGAGACGCAGGGCTGTTTTGTGGTGGGGGACGTTGCCAGCCTGCGCCGCGCGGCCCAGGTTGTGGCCGGCGGCGGGGTGCGCCTGCCGGTGGTAGAGCTGTCTGAAGCCGCGGAGGCTTGGCATTGCCCGCCGCGCTGTGTTCCCCTCTTGTCCATCGCCTCATCGGCAGCGTTGGCTGGCCTGCCGCCGGTGCCTTTTGGGCAGGTGAGTGCGCGTGCCGGGCAAATGGCCGGTGATTGTGTGGTGTGGGCTGCCAATGCGGCGCTACGGCGTGAGTTGGCGGCGCTGGTCACGGCGCCGTTGAACAAGGCCGCGTTGTCGCTGGCGGGGACGCCGTATGACACCTTTCCGGGACACACCGAGTTGTTGCAGTCGCTGGCGGCGGCCCATGCGGGTCAATCCATTGCGCAGTGGCCGGTGCGCATGATGCTGGCCAACGACGAGCTGCGCGTGGTGCTGGTCAGCATCCATGTGTCGCTGCGTGCGGCGCTGGCTGCGGTGACGTTTGACAATGTGCTGCAAACCCTGTTGATCACCCACCGGTCATTGCAGGCGGTGCTGGGACGCACGCCCCGCATCGGCGTGGCGGGCCTCAACCCCCACGCGGGGGAGGGGGGCTTGTTTGGTACCGAGGAGCAGGACATCATTGGGCCGGCCGTGGCTGCTGCGCGTTTGCAGGGGCTGCAGGTGAGTGAACCGCTGGCGCCTGATACGGTGTTCATGCGGGCACGCGCCAAAGCCGGTGAACCTGGTGAATTTGACGTGGTGCTGGCGATGTACCACGATCAGGGCCTGATTCCGGTGAAATACCTGGGGGTCGACAAGGGGGTCAATGTGACACTGGGCTTGCCGTTGGTGCGGACCAGCCCGGACCATGGCACGGCTTTTGATATTGCCGGCACGGGGCGGGCTGATGCGGCCAGCCTGATTGAAGCCATCCGCATGGCCCGGCAATTGAGCCAAACTTCGTAACAAAACAGCCGTTCAGCCCAGATAATTGTTGGTTATGTAGCTATATTTTTAGTAGCTATTTCTTGAGGTTATCCCTGATTTCGCGCAGCAGGAGCACGTCTTCTGGGGTGACGGGTGCAGCTGCAGGCGCTGGCGGTGCGGCTTTTTTCAGGCGGTTGATCTGTTTGATCATCATGAAGATGATGAAGGCCAGAATGGTGAAATTGACCGCCACCGTGATGAAGCTGCCATAAGCCAGAATGGGCACCCCGGCCTTTTTCAGGGCATCAAGTGTCATGGCGGTGCCTTCGGGGGCCTTGCCCAGGACGATGAACAGATTGGAAAAGTCGAGTTTGCCGAAAATGCTGCCAACCACGGGCATCACCAGGTCGTTCACCACCGAGTCGACGATTTTTCCGAAGGCCCCGCCAATGATGACCCCGACCGCGAGGTCCATGACGTTGCCTTTGACCGCGAATTCCTTGAACTCAGTCATCATGCTCATGGGGTTTCCTTTCTGAAATGGTTGCTAGAGGGTGTGAAGTATCGCGGAAGAGGGGCGGAAATGTCGGGCCGGAGGACCGTGTCCGTGCCCTGGCGGTCAGTTTCGTGACAAAGTAGCTCAGCTACAATCGAAAAGTTGTAATCTGTTGTGGTCTTTGTCATTGAGGATTCCCATGAGTGAAGCTCTTGCCGATAGCGGTTCGGTTGATGCCAGCAAGCGGACCTGGCTCATTGCATCAGGCTGTGCCGGTGCCATTGGTGGTGCGGCAGCTGTGGTGCCGTTTGTCAGTTCTTTCCAGCCTTCCGAAAAAGCCAGGGCAGCTGGTGCTGCTGTTGAAGCTGACATTTCAGCCCTCAAGCCCGGTGAAAAAATGACGGTGGAGTGGCGCGGTAAGCCGGTCTGGATTGTGCGGCGTACCCCGGAGCAGCTCGCAGCGCTGCCCAAGCTCGATGGTCAATTGGCGGATCCGGATTCGACGCGCAAACCTGAGGAGCAGGCGCCGGCTTATGCCCGCAATGCCACCCGATCGATCAAGCCGGAGTTCTTCGTGACGGTGGGGATCTGTACCCATCTGGGCTGTTCGCCGTCAGACAAGTTCCAGACCGGTGCGCAGCCTTCCTTGCCCGATGACTGGCAAGGTGGTTTCCTGTGCCCCTGCCACGGTTCCACCTTCGACATGGCGGGCCGGGTGTTCAAGAACAAGCCGGCACCGGATAACCTTGAAGTGCCGCCGCACATGTATCTCTCGGACACCAAGCTGCTCATTGGTGAAGATAAGAAAGCCTAAGGAACCATAACATGGCTGAATTTCACGAAATTTCTCCCAACGCCCCGGTGGCTGAGAAAGCCCTTAACTGGGTCGACAACCGGTTCCCGTTGTCCAAGCTCTTCAAAGAGCACATGAGCGAGTACTACGCGCCCAAGAACTTCAATGTCTGGTACATCTTTGGTTCCTTGTCGCTGCTGGTGCTGGTCATCCAGATCGTGACCGGCATTTTCCTGGTGATGCACTACAAGCCGGACGCCGCGTTGGCGTTTGGCTCGGTGGAATACATCATGCGGGACGTGCCTTGGGGCTGGTTGATCCGGTACATGCATTCGACCGGGGCCTCTGCTTTCTTTGTGATGGTTTACCTGCACATGTTCCGTGGTCTGATGTACGGCAGCTATCGCAAGCCGCGTGAGCTGGTCTGGCTGTTTGGCTGTGGCATTTTCCTGGCATTGATGGCTGAGGCCTTCATGGGTTATTTGTTGCCCTGGGGACAGATGAGTTACTGGGGGGCCCAGGTGATCGTCAATTTGTTCTCGGCCATTCCTTTCATTGGCCCAGATCTGGCGTTGCTGATTCGTGGTGACTTCGTGGTGGGTGATGCAACACTGAATCGCTTCTTCAGCTTCCATGTGATCGCTGTGCCGTTGGTGCTGCTGGGTTTGGTGGTGGCGCACATCATTGCCTTGCACGAAGTGGGTTCGAACAATCCGGATGGTGTTGAGATCAAAGCTACCAAAGATGCCAATGGCATTCCTCTGGATGGTGTGCCGTTTCATCCCTACTACACGGTGCACGACATTTTTGGTGTCAGTGTGTTCCTGTTTGTGTTCTCGGCCATCGTGTTTTTTGCGCCTGAGATGGGAGGATACTTCCTGGAGTACAACAACTTTATCCCGGCAGACCCGTTCCAGACGCCGTTGCACATCGCACCGGTGTGGTATTTCACGCCGTTCTACTCCATGCTGCGCGCTGTCACGACCGAGTTGATGTATGTGCTCATGGTGTGTGTGGTGCTGGGTGCTGGTCTGGCTGTGCTGAAGGTCAAGATGCCTGCTTTGTTCAAGGCCATCATTGTGGGCGGGGCGGTTGTGGTGCTGGCCATGATGATGTCCATTGACGCCAAGTTCTGGGGTGTTGTGGCCATGGGGGGTGGCGTGGTGATTCTTTTCTTCCTGCCCTGGTTGGACAACAGTGCTGTGAAGTCGATTCGTTATCGCCCTGATTGGCACAAATACCTGTACGCCGTTTTCGTCGTTGATTTTCTGGTGCTGGGTTATCTCGGTATGTTGCCGCCGTCAGTGATTGGTGGTCGGGTGTCTCAGGTCGGTACCCTGTTTTATTTTGGCTTCTTTTTGTTGATGCCCTGGTGGAGTCGCCTGGGAGCCTTCAAGCCCGTGCCGAGCCGCGTTACCTTCACGGCTCACTGATTCGGAGAATATTCATGACAACCATGGGTTTGACTAAAAAGATTTTGTCGGGACTGTTGCTGGTCTGCGGGATCAGTATGGTGGCACAGGCCAACACCGGTGGCCCGACTTGGGACAAGGCGCCGAACCGGATCAATGACATGGGTGCCTTGCAAAATGGTGCCAAATTGTTTGTGAACTACTGCCTGAATTGCCATTCGGCGGCGTTCATGCGTTACACCCGGCTGCAGGATATTGGTTTGACGCAGGATCAAATCAAGAGCAATCTGCTGTTGACCGATACCAAGATTGGTGACACCATGAAGGCGTCGATTGATCCTCGCCAGGCCAAGGCTTGGTTTGGCAATACACCGCCGGATTTGACCGTGATCGCTCGCTCAAGGGCAGGTGCCAATGGAACCGGTGCGGACTATCTGTACACCTATATGCGCACCTTCTACCGTGATGACACCAAACAAACGGGCTGGAACAATCTGGTGTTCCCGAATGTCGCCATGCCGCACGCGTTATGGGAGCTGCAGGGTGAGCGCAAGGCGGTGTTTGAAGCGGTCACTGCACACGGTCAAACAACACAGCAGTTCAAAGGCTGGGAGCAAGTGACACCCGGAGCCATGACGCCGGCTCAGTATGATCAGGCGGTGGGTGATCTGGTGAACTATTTGCAATGGATGGGGGAACCTGTCCAGACGACACGCCAGCGTGTTGGTCTGTGGGTCTTGATCTTCCTGGCCGGTTTTACTTTCATTACCTGGCGGCTGAACAAGGCCTACTGGAAAGACATCAAGTAACCGTATTCATCAGTTCGGGTGACACTCAGATGTGGCCCGAATCGCTCAGAGTGGAGTGGTGACAAGCCCTCCGCTCTTTTATTTTTTTAGGAGTTCCCACCATGATGGTGCTTTATTCGGGTACGACATGTCCTTTTTCTCATCGTTGCCGGTTTGTCCTTTTTGAAAAGGGCATGGACTTTGAGATCCGGGATGTTGACCTTTACAACAAGCCTGAAGATATCAGTGTGATGAATCCTTATGGGCAGGTTCCGATTTTGGTGGAACGTGACCTGATTCTGTATGAGTCCAACATCATCAATGAGTACATTGATGAGCGTTTTCCCCACCCTCAGTTGATGCCTGGTGATCCGGTGGATCGGGCTCGTGTACGACTCTTCCTTCTTAATTTCGAGAAAGAGCTGTTTGTTCACGTGTCAACGCTGGAATCGCGTTCGGCCAAGTCCAATGAAAAAATGCTGGAAAAGGCGCGGGCTCACATTCGTGATCGTTTGACCCAGTTGGCCCCCGTGTTTTTGAAAAATAAATACATGCTGGGTGAGGGTTTTTCGATGCTGGATGTGGCCATTGCGCCACTGCTGTGGCGTCTGGATTACTATGGCATTGAACTCAGCAAGAATGCCGCGCCGTTGCTCAAGTACGCCGAACGCATCTTTTCCAGGCCCGCCTACATTGAGGCATTGACGCCGTCCGAGAAGGTGATGCGCAAGTAAGCGAAGGTTCCATGAGCGATACATCAGAAACCGAGCCAACGTCGACTCGCCCCTATTTCATACGGGCGATGCATGAGTGGTGTTGTGACAATGGTTACACACCACACATCACAGTCGCCGTTGACCACTCGGTCCAGGTGCCGCGTGAATACGTCAAGGACGGTGAAATTGTGCTCAATGTCGGGTTGACTGCTACCGGTGGGCTGCAACTGGGCAACGACTACATTACTTTCAAGGCACGTTTTGGCGGCGTCGCCAGGGACATCATGGTCCCGGTGGATCAAGTCATTGCCATTTTTGCCAGAGAGAACGGGCAAGGCATGGCATTTCCCAAACCCAGCCGAATTGATCTTGCGCCTGTTGAGGCCGCAACTTGGCCTGAAAAAGATGACCAGAAGCCGGCATTTGCGGTGGCCAAGAGCGAGAATACAGCGGCTGGCGCAGAGGTTGGCATAGAGTCTGCCAGCACTTCGCCTGTTGCGCCGTCTGAAAGACCTGCTGGTGGTACAAAACCTGTTTTGAAACGGATCAAGTAACAGGTTTCACTGGCTCCAGTCATGTAAAATAAACCCAGTGCCGATTTAGCTCAGTTGGTAGAGCAACCGCCTTGTAAGCGGTAGGTCGTCAGTTCGAATCCGACAATCGGCACCATTTCTATTTTTCCCGGTTCACTTTAAGCCGGATGGCCTTGACCTCCAGGTTCTTGGCCTTCAGTCGTGTGGCAAAGTCCGGCAGAAGCTGGCGCAGCTTGGCTGCAGTCGTGTTGTTGCTCAGTAACAGGCACCATACGCCATCTTCAATCGGTCCGCACTGCACATGGCTTCGTAGTGCGGCCGGGATGAGCGGCTCAATGACCTTGAGCCTGTCTCGGGATTCCTCCTGTAATGCCATCAGCTTGGCCAATCCTGGGTTGTTCTGGCTGGCCTGGAGCAGGGTAAAGGGTTGATGTCGGCGTAGGTTCATGCGTTTGGATGGAGTAACAACAGATGCAATTGATCGTGACGGATGCTTGGCTGGCTAAGTCTCGCGCAGTCAGTCTGACCGGATGGCAACTCATCGCGGCGTTTGTGCTGAGTGCTTTTGTGCTGATGTTACTCACGCTTGGCCTGTATCACTGGGTATTTCTCAAAGGAGCGCGTGAAGGCTGGCCGGTGATCGGGTCCCTGGTCAGAATGGTGGCTAAGGATGATTTTGAACAGCGAGACCGTTTCCTGAGGGAAAATCTGGATGTCATGGCTCGCCGGTTAGGCGAAATGCAGGCCAAATTGACCCAGCTGGAATCTTTGGGGGAGCGGGTGTCTGGACTGGCCGGTATGACGCCTCCAGCAGCCAAGATGCTGCCGGGGTCAGGTGGTCCTCTGGTGGCTTCACATGCCTTGTCGCAGGAGGAAATCCTGTCTGTCATGACGGGACTGGAGCACTTGACGGACCAGCGCACCGACTTTTTCACCGGCCTGGAATCACAGTTGTTTGATCTCAAGATGAAACGCATGATGATCCCGACGCAACAGCCGGTTGCACAGCATGACGTGGGGTCTGCTTTCGGTTGGCGACTTGATCCACTCACGGGCCGCTCGGCCCTGCATACCGGGCTTGATTTCCCTGCGTCGACCGGTACCCCTGTTCTCGCCGCTGCGGGTGGTGTGGTGGTGGTGCAGGAATATCACCCGGAATACGGCAACATGATCGAAATTGACCACGGCAATGATCTGATCACCCGCTACGCGCATGCGTCCAAAATACTGGTCAAAAAGGGCGACCTGATCAAGCGGGGCCAAAAAATTTCAGAGATCGGGACCAGCGGGCGTTCGACCGGATCACACCTCCATTTTGAAGTGCTGGTTCGCGGCATCCCTCAGGATCCGCAAAAATTCCTGTCAGCCGGGCGGCAGGCTTCTGGTGTGCAGGTGGCAGCCATGGGGCGCTCCCCCGGGGAGCAGAAGCCACGTGTTGCCGTGCCTGGTGCTCAGTGACTTTTTCCCGGTCTGCGGCGCAAAGGTAAAATCGCCGATTCCAGCCTGCGCAGGGGTTTTCCCGGTGTGGGCTTGTGTTAATGCCGCTTATCCCCATTTCAGTTAGATTGTAAAAATAGGACAGTGCTGCACGTTTGCCATGATTGGCAAACATCGCGCGCCCCGCATTCATGGCCACCAACTTTCTCACCAAAATTTTCGGCAGTCGCAATGATCGCCTGCTCAAAAAATACCGCCATTCTGTCGCCAAGATCAATGCTTTGGAGGCCAGTTTTGAGCAGCTTTCGGATGAGGCCTTGCGCGCCAAGACGGAGGAGTTCAAACAACGGGTGAGCCAGGGGGAGTCACTCGATGCACTGCTGCCGGAAGCGTTTGCCGTGGTGCGTGAGGGTTCCAAGCGTGTCATGAAGATGCGCCATTTTGATGTGCAGTTGCTCGGTGGCATGTCGCTGCACTATGGCAAGATTTCCGAAATGGGCACCGGTGAAGGCAAGACCCTGACCGCCACCTTGCCGGTGTACTTGAACGCCTTGTCCGGCAAGGGGGTTCATGTGGTGACCGTCAATGACTACCTGGCCAGTCGTGATGCCCAATGGATGGGCAAGTTGTACAACTTTTTGGGTTTGACGGTCGGCATCAACCTGCCCAACGTGCCGCGCGAAGAAAAACAGGCGGCTTACCGTGCGGACATCACCTACGGCACCAACAACGAATACGGTTTTGACTATCTGCGCGACAACATGGTGTATGAGGCGGCAGACCGTGTACAGCGCGGCCTGAACTATGCCATCGTCGACGAGGTTGACTCGATCCTGATTGATGAAGCGCGCACACCCTTGATCATCAGTGGTCAGGCCGAAGACCAGACCAATTTGTACCAGGCCATCAAGCTCATCGTGCCGCAACTGGAGAAGCAGGAAGGTGAAGCCGATCCGCACACTGGCGAAGGTATCACCAAGCCCGGTGACTTCACGATGGATGAAAAAAGTCATCAGGTGTTCCTGACCGAGCGTGGCCATGAAAACGCCGAGCGCATCTTGTTTGAGATGGGATTGCTCCCCGAAGGGGCGAGCCTCTATGACCCGGCCAACATCACGCTGATGCACCATTTGTACGCGGCATTGCGCGCGCAGCATCTCTATCACCGCGACCAGCATTACGTGGTGCAGGCCGGCGAAATTGTGATCGTGGATGAGTTCACGGGTCGCTTGATGACCGGACGGCGCTGGAGTGATGGTTTGCATCAGGCGGTGGAGGCCAAGGAGGGGGTGGCGATCCAGCCCGAAAACCAAACCATGGCGTCCATCACGTTCCAGAACTATTTCCGCCTGTATGGCAAGCTGGCCGGCATGACCGGGACGGCCGACACGGAAGCTTATGAGTTTCAGGAAATCTACGGCCTGGAGACCGTGGTCATTCCGCCCAACCGGCCCAGCCGTCGTGACGATCAGCTTGATCGGGTCTACAAGACCACCCGCGAGAAATACGATGCTGCCATCAAGGACATCCGCGAGTGTTACGAGCGTGGCCAACCGGTGCTGGTTGGTACCACCTCCATTGAGAACTCCGAGATCATCTCGCAGTTGCTCGAGAAGGAAAAGTTGCCGCACCAGGTGCTCAATGCCAAGCAGCATGCCCGCGAAGCCGATATCGTGGCACAGGCTGGCCGACCCAAGATGATCACGATTGCGACCAACATGGCCGGTCGCGGGACTGACATCGTGCTGGGGGGCAACATCAGCAAGTCCATCGAAGCCATGGAGGCTGACGAAACCCTCGACGCCGCGCAAAAGCAGCAGAAGATCGAGGCCCTGCGCACTCAATGGTCGCAGGACCATGAGCTGGTGACCAAACTGGGCGGTTTGCGCATCATCGCCACCGAGCGCCATGAGTCGCGCCGTATTGACAACCAGCTGCGTGGCCGTTCCGGCCGGCAAGGTGACCCGGGGTCGTCGCGCTTTTATTTGAGTCTGGATGACTCCTTGATGCGCATCTTTGCCGGTGACCGGGTCAAAGCCATCATGGACCGGCTGAAGATGCCCGAAGGTGAGGCGATTGAAGCGGGCATCGTGACACGCAGCATTGAAAGCGCCCAACGCAAGGTGGAGGCTCGTAACTTCGACATGCGCAAGCAGTTGTTGGAGTACGACGATGTGGCCAATGATCAGCGCAAAGTGATTTACCAGCAGCGTAATGAGATTCTGGATGCGTCGGACCTGTCAGCGCAGATTCAGTCCTTGCGTGAAGGCTGCTTCGAGGACATCGTTCGTCAGTATGTCCCGCTGGAGTCGGTCGAAGAGCAATGGAGCCTGAAGGCCCTCGAAAAAGTGCTGGTTGATGAGTGGCAGATCCAACTGCCGCTGCAACAAAAAGTGAGTGCTGCCAGTGCCATCACTGACCACGACATCGTGGAGATGGTGCGGGCGCAGGCGAATGAGCTGTTTGATGCCAAGGTCGCGCTGGTTGGTGTTGACAACTTCACCCAGTTCGAGCGCATGGTGTTGTTGCAGGGTATTGACACGCATTGGCGTGATCACCTGAGTGCGCTGGACTACTTGCGCCAGGGTATCCATTTGCGCGGCTATGCCCAGAAGCAGCCCAAGCAGGAATACAAGCGTGAAGCGTTTGAACTGTTCGGCCAGATGCTGGACTCGGTCAAGAACGAGGTCACCAAGGTGCTGATGACGGTGCGGATTCAATCCAATGATGCCGTCGAACAGGCTGCAGCAGAAATGGAGAGTCGCGGTGAGCACATTGCCAACGTCACCTACAGTGCACCCAGTGAAACCGGTGAGGTTCAGGTCACCGTGGATGACGATACCGTGATTAAAAATGCCACCGTGCCACGAGTTGGCCGCAATGATCCCTGTCCTTGCGGTAGTGGCAAAAAGTACAAACAATGCCACGGCAAGCTGGCCTGAAAGTCAGCCTTCAAAATCGGGCTCAGGCCCGATTTTTCATTGCCTGATCCTTCTCCGAGTTGATTCCTGAAAGCCCACCATGTCTGTCAACCTCACTGCTCCCAACCCAGCCGAACTGTTCCCGATTGCCGGTGTACGTATCGGTGTGACCGAAGCCGGTATTCGCAAAGCCAACCGCAAGGATTTGACGGTGGTGCTGATGGATGAGGCGGCCTCGGTGGCTGGCGTGTTTACCCAGAACCGTTTTTGTGCTGCGCCGGTGCAGGTTTGTCGCGAGCATCTGGCGGCCGGGCAGGGCATCCGTGCCATGTTGGTCAATACCGGCAACGCCAACGCCGGCACCGGCGCCGATGGTCTGGCGCGTGCCAAGAGTACCTGTCAGGCGCTGGCCAGCCGGCTTGGTCTCCTGCCCGAACAGGTGCTGCCATTTTCGACCGGGGTGATCATGGAGCCCTTGCCACACGACCGCATTGAAGCCGGCCTGGAGGCGGCGCTGGCCGATGCCCGTGCCGACAACTGGGCGCGTGCTGCCGAGGCCATCATGACCACCGATACCGTGGCCAAGGCATTTGGTGCACAGGTCTTGATTGACGGTGTGCAAGTCAGCATCACCGGGATCAGCAAGGGCGCCGGCATGATCCGCCCGAACATGGCCACCATGCTGGGTTTCATGGCGACGGACGCCTGTGTCAGCCCGGACCTGATGAAGCAACTCGCCATCGATCTGGCCGAGGGCTCGTTCAACCGCGTCACGGTCGACGGCGATACCTCCACCAATGACTCGTTTGTGCTGATCGCCACCAACCGCGCGGCCCACGCCCTGATCACCTCGCTGGACAGTGCGGCGGGTCAGGCCTTGCGTGCGGCCATGCTCGATGTGGCGAAGAAGCTGGCGCAGGCGATTGTGCGTGACGGTGAGGGTGCCACCAAGTTCATCACCATCCAGGTGGATGGCGGCAGGACGCAAGCCGAGTGCCGTCAGGTTGCCTATGCCATCGCCCATTCACCCTTGGTCAAGACCGCATTCTTCGCCAGCGACCCCAATCTGGGCCGGATTCTGGCGGCGGTTGGTTACGCCGGCATCACCGATCTGGACCAGGCCGGCATTGACCTGTACCTTGATGATGTTCTTGTCGCGCACCAGGGCGGGCGCCATCCGGCTTATCGTGAAGAAGATGGTCAACGCGTCATGAAGCAGAGCGAAATCACCGTGCGGGTGCTGCTGGGGCGTGGCAGCGCGTCGGACACCGTCTGGACCTGTGACCTGAGCCACGACTATGTGTCCATCAATGCCGATTACCGCTCATGAGTGGCAACTTTGACCACCTGTTGCAGCGTGCTGAACAACTCATGGCGCGCCTTGAGCTGGTGCTGCCGCAACCACTGGCGCAGCCGGATTGGTCGGCCTCCAGCGCCTTCCGTTACCGTAAACGCAGCGCAGGCCGCAGCAGTCTGGAGCCGGTGCGCCATGTGGGGGCCATGCGACTGGATGACCTGAAGGAAATCGAGCCACAAAAAGAAAAAATCCGGCGCAACACCCTGCAGTTTGTGCGTGGTCAACTGGCCAACAACGTGCTGCTGACCGGCGCCCGTGGCACCGGCAAGTCATCACTGATTCGCGCCTGCCTCAACGAATATGCGGCCCAGGGCTTGCGCCTGATCGAAGTGGACAAAGCCGATTTGACGGATCTGCCTGATATCGTGGACCTGGTGTCAGAGCGGCCCGAGAAATTCATCGTTTTTTGTGATGATTTGAGTTTTGAGGACGGTGAACCGGGCTACAAGGCGCTCAAGTCGATCCTGGACGGCTCGGTTGCGGCCACCACCCCTAACGTACTGATTTACGCCACCAGCAACCGGCGCCATCTGTTGCCTGAGTACATGAAGGAAAACCTCAGCTACACCCACAGTGAGGACGGCGAGGTTCACCCGGGTGAAGGGGTGGAAGAAAAAATTTCCTTGTCCGAGCGTTTTGGCCTGTGGGTCAGCTTTTACTCCTTCAGCCAGGACGAATACCTGGGCATCGTCGCGCAGTGGTTGAGCTCGTTCGGCGTCAATTCACAGGCTGTGGAAGCGGCGCGGCCGCAGGCATTGGTCTGGGCGTTGGAGCGTGGTGCCCGCAGTGGCCGGGTGGCTTACCAGTTTGCCCGTGACTACGCTGGTCAGAACGCCAGCCAGGCATGACGGCGTTGACGACCCCTCTGGTGGCGGATGCTCACCAGGCGCGGCTGGGTGGACCGGATCGCCCCGTGGTGGATGTGGCGGTGGGGGTGCTGATCCAGCCAAATGGCGAGTTTTTGCTGACCTCACGGCCGCAGGGCAAGGTCTATGCCGGGTATTGGGAATTCCCCGGTGGCAAGTTGGAGGCTGGCGAAACGGTGGAGCAGGCGCTGGTACGTGAACTGCACGAAGAACTGGGTATTCACATCGGCCAGATCGTCCGTTGGCGCGAAGAAATGGTGGACTACCCGCACGCACTGGTACGCCTGCATTTTTGCAAGGTGCTGGACTGGACCGGGGCATTGCAGATGCGCGAGGCGCAAAGTTTTGCCTGGCAACACTTGCCGGTCACCGTGGCGCCGATCCTGCCGGGCACGGTGCCGGTGCTGCAATGGTTGGCCGCGGATGCCGGTTTTTCGGATGCTATCTATTAGATAGCTGTTTGTGCTTGTTTCATGCGGGCTAAGGGCCTGTTTTTCATAAATTCCCAGAAAAACGCCGAAGTGTCACCGGTTTCCCCGGCGGTGCACCTACCTCAGGCCATGTGGCCCGTGGCAAAGCCGTTTTGCCGCCAAGCCTCAAAAACAGTCACGGCCACGGCGTTGGACAGGTTTAGGCTGCGCTGACCGGCGACCATGGGCAATTTGATCGCACCGGCAGGGGTAAAAGATTGGCGCACCGTCTCACTCAGTCCTCGGGTTTCTGAGCCAAACACCAGGAAGTCCCCTGGGGCGAAGCGCGTGTCAAACACGCTGTGTCGGGCTCGCGTGGTCAGGGCAAACAGGTGTTCGGGCGCCGGCTTTTCGGCCGCCAGAAAGGCTGACCAGTCGGCGTGGCGCTTGACGGTGGCGTACTCGTGGTAATCCAGCCCGGCGCGGCGCATGTGTTTGTCATCCATGGAGAAACCCAGGGGCTCCACCAGGTGCAGGGTACAGCCGGTGTTGGCCGCCAGACGGATGACGTTGCCAGTATTCGGGGGGATTTCAGGCTCGACCAGGACAATATGAAACATGCCGCCATTGTCGCGCAGCGACCTACTCGGTGCGTGCAATCACCAGTCCGGTGACATGGCGGGCACCCGCTGCCTTGAGCACACTGGCCGCCTTGAAGAGCGAGGCACCAGTGGTCATCACATCGTCTACCAGGATCACCCGCCGGTTTTTCACCTCGGCAACATGCAGCGGGTCCACGGCAAAAGCGTGATTCAGGACGGTCAACCGTTCGGCGCGTTTGAGGGTGTGTTGTGCCGGGGTGTCCTTGATCCGCAGCAGGACATCGGCATTGGTTTTGTGGGGGGCCAGCTGCCGTGCCAGCAGCAGCGCCTGGTTGTAGCCCCGCTGCTTCAACCGGGCGGCTGACAGCGGCATCGGCAGCAGCAGGTCGGTTTGCTCCAGCTCAGCTTCCACCCAGGGGGCGGCCCGCAGCAAAGCAGCAAAGCTGCGCACCAGACCGGGCTCGGCGTGAAACTTGTAGTCCTGAATCAAGCTGGACCACGGATAGGCATAGGCCACGGCGGCCAGGCATCGATCCAATGGTGGCGTCTGTTTCAGGCAGGCGCCGCACCGGCGCCGGTCACCCGGCAGTGGCAGCGCGCAGGTTTCACAGCGCTGTTGGGGCTGGGCAAACTGGTGGACGCAGGCTTCACACACTGGCTGCGCCGGCCAGGCACGACACACCCGGCACTGGCTGGGCAGCCAGGACAACGCCGAACGGTTGGACAACAGCCCTGAAAGCAACTTGGCAAACATGGAGTCAATATACTCGCGGCCAGCCAAAGTTTTCCCATGCCACATCTTCAGCCCCCCACCATCGACTCGCAGGCCGCCCGGCGTTGGCGGCATTTGCCGGCCAGCGAATCACCATGGCTGCATGAGGAAGTGGCGCGCCGCATGCAGGAACGACTGGACTGGATCAAGCAACAACCCGCCAGCTGGGTGCATTGGGAGCCGGTGCGTGGTGGCTGGCAAGCCCATGGACTGTTGCGGCAGCGTTATCCCAAGGCCGTTTGTACCATCCTGGAGTCCTCTGTTGCAGGCGCCGCGCAGGCGCGGCTGGCGCTACGCCTGCCCTGGTGGCAGCCACAACGCTGGTTGCGCGCTCCAACCCCGGTGGTGACCCAGATTGACCTCCCGGCGCAGATGGTGTGGTCCAACATGGCGCTGCACATGGTGGCGGATCCCCGGGGGCTGATGGCGCAGTGGCATCAGGCCCTCGATGTGGACGGTTTCCTGATGTTTTCCTGCCTCGGGCCCGACACCCTGAAGGAGTTGCAGACGCTTTACCGGGCCTTGCAGTGGCCCGCGCCAGCGCACGATTTCACTGACATGCATGACTGGGGCGACATGCTGGTGTCTGCCGGGTTTGCCGAACCAGTGATGGATATGGAACGCATCACGCTGACCTTTGAGACCCCTGAGCGCTTGCTGCAGGAGCTGCGTGGCCTGGGGCGCAATCTGTCTGTCGGGCGGTTTGCTGGCTTGCGCGGGCGTCGCTGGCATCAGCACCTGTTGCAGGCGTTGGCGCGGCAGCCGTTGCAGCTGACCTTCGAGGTGATTTATGGCCATGCTTTCAGGCCGCCTGCCCGATTGACCGTGGGCACACACAGTGAAATCAGTCTGGACGACATGCGCGCCACTTTGGCGCGCGGCCGCGGCATGCCACACCAGCAAAGCCGCGCGCATGCGCAAATCGGCAAGGGAAATCCGAGATGAACGAATTCAATTTTCGCTGGGCCCTGATGGTGGCCTGTCTGCTGATTTTTACCGTGTCGTTCCTGGCCCTGTTGGTGGCCGCCTGGCGGCATCATCGAGCCGACAAACTCGGGCAGGAGAATTTTCACAGTTCGCTTTGGGTGGAAATTTCCTGGACCATCGTGCCCTGTGTGATTGTGTTGGCGCTGGTGTGGCCGACGGCACGGGTGTTCTGGACACCCTGATCACAGCGATTTGGCACGGCCATGGATGCCAAAGTATCGGGTTTCCCCGATCACTTTGCGGGCAGCTATAGCCCATTCGTCGACTAGAATCGTTTGATAAAGATCAAATGATCTGCAAATCTCGATGTGAAGGACCGTGAAATATGCGTAGTTTGTACAGGTTTGGCTTGGGCGTTCTGGCTGCTTTGGGGTCGGTGGCGGCCTGGGCTGGGTATGCCTTCAATTTTCCAGAGCCAGTGACCCCGATTGCACGCGAAACACTGCACATGCACAACCTGGTGATGGTGGTGATCCTGGTGTTGTTCTTTCTCGTTTTTGGATTGTTGCTGTACTCGTTTCGTACCCATCGGAAATCTGCCGGGTTCAAAGCGGCCACGTTCACGGCTCCCGTCGGCCGCAAGCAGTGGCTGTGGGTGCTTTCGCCGTTTGCCTTGCTGTTTTTCATTGATTACATTGTTTTTGGCATCCCGGCACTGCATGCGGTATTGATGTATGAAGACACCAAGACGGATGCTGAACTGGTGGTCAAGGTCACGGGTAGCCAGTGGCTGTGGCAATATGAGTTTCCGGCCGAAGGGGTGAGTTTTTCCAGTCGTCTGGTGACACCGCGTGACCAGATTGACAGTGGTGCAGCCAAAACCCCCAACTACCTGCTGGAAGTGGATAACCCCCTGGTGCTGCCCGCCGGCAAGAAAGTGCGTTTCATCACCACCTCCAATGATGTGATTCACAGCTGGTGGGTGCCGGCTTTTGGGGTTAAACGTGACGCCGTGCCTGGTTTTCTGCGCGAGTTCTGGGCCACGGTTGATAAGCCTGGTACCTATCGTGGTCAGTGTTCAGAGTTGTGTGGCAAGGAACACGGCTTCATGCCGGTGGTGGTCAATGTTGTGAGTCCGGAAGAGTTTGCCAAGTGGCTGGCCAGCAAGAAAGCGCCTGTGGCAGCCGCCGCTGTGCCCGAGACCAAAGTGGCTGTGGTGGCCAAAGCGGCTCAATAAGCCTGCGCAATCAGTTTTAGAAATTCAGTAGAAGGAGTTGGGAATGGCACACGATATGGCGCATGGTTTGCCGGGGGCGGATTCGCATGGCGAACATTATTCGGGTGGCTTTGTCCGGTGGCTGGAAACCACCAACCACAAAGACATCGGCATCATGTACCTGATTTTTGGTTTTGTCATGTTGTTTGTGGGTGGTGCCATGATTCTGGCGGTTCGGGCAGAACTGTTTCAGCCAGGCCTGCAACTCATGCAGCCCGAGTTTTTCAACCAGTTGATCACCCTGCACGGCCTGGTGATGGTGTTCGGTTTTGCCATGCCGGTGGCCACCGGTCTGGCCAACTACATGTTGCCATTGGTGCTGGGGGCGCCTGACATGGCCTTGCCCCGCTTGAACAACTGGGGCTTCTGGATTCTGCCGCCGGCGGCGATCATGCTGACCTTGCCGTTTGTGCTGGGGATGTTCGGTGTTGGGCCAGGTGGTGTGGATACGGGTTGGACCTTGTATGCGCCACTGTCCATTCAAAGTGGCTGGGGTATGGACTTCGCCATTTTTGCCATCCACATGCTGGGTGTGTCTTCCATTCTGGGGTCGATCAACGTCATTGTGACGGTCTTGAACATGCGCGCGCCCGGCATGACACTGATGAAGATGCCTTTGTTTGCCCATGGTTTCCTGATGACTGCCGTGCTGCTGATCACCATCATGCCGGTGTTTGCCGGTGGTGTGACCATGGTGCTGATGGATCGTCACTTTGATACGCATTTCTTTAATGCTGCGGGTGGTGGTGACCCGGTGTTGTGGCAACACATTTTCTGGTTCATGGGGCATCCTGAGGTGTATGTGTTGTTGTTGCCGATTGCCGGTGCCATTCCGCACGTGTTGTCAGCGTTCACCCGCAAGCCTACTTATGGCTACAAGGCGCAGGTGTATTCCTTCTGGGCGATTGCCGGCCTGGGGCTGATTGTCTGGGCGCACCACATGTTCACCAGCGGCATGTCGTTGGGTGGGCAGATTTACTTCATGTACGTGACCATGGCCATTTCGTTCCCGTTGGCTGTGTTGTTCTTTTGCTGGATTGCCTCGGTGTGGAAGGGCTCCATGACCTTTGAAACACCCATGCTGTTTGCCTTGGGTTTCCTGGTGTTGTTTGGTTGGGGCGGGCTGACGGGTCTGGCTTTGTCCGATGCTGCAGCTGATCCGCAGTACCACAACGCCTATTTCCTGGTGGCGCATTTTCACTACGCCTTTTACCCATCTGCCGTGATGGGGGCGATGGCTGCCATTTACTACTGGTTGCCCAAATGGACCGGTCACATGCTGGATGAAACTCTCGGCAAGTGGCATTTCTGGGTGGCGGTGGTGGGTTTCAACATCACCTTCATCCCGCAGTTTTTTGTCGGTCTGGCAGGTATGCCGCGGCGTATTCCCGACTATCCGCTGATGTTTGCGGAGTGGAACATGATCTCCAGTATTGGTGCTTTCATCCTGGGCGCTTCGCACCTGATTTTTGTCTACAACGTGATCAAGAACATCCGTGGTGGAGAAAAAGCAGAAGCCAAAGCCTGGGAGGGGGCCGAAGGTCTGGAGTGGACCGTGCCATCGCCGGCACCCTATCACACCTTTGAAACACCGCCGGAAATCAAGTAACTTGTTGTCGGTGTGAACCCATGAATTTGCCGAAACCTCCCGAGCAGCAGTTTGACCCAGAAGAGTGGGCCAAACGCAAGAGTGCCAACAAGCGGCTCGGCATTTTGTTTGGTGTGATTGTGCTGTTGATCTTTCTGGGCTCCATATGGAAATATCGCCCGTTATGACAGCACAGTCACTGGTGGATCGCCAGCGCAGCAACATGCGGCTGGCGATGCGGCTGTCCTTTGTGGCGCTGTTTTTTACCGCCTTTGGTTTTGCCATGGTTCCGTTGTATGACGTGATCTGCACGCTGACCGGGTTGAATGGCAAAACCAATGCCGTGGCCATGGTGGCAGACAAGAACACCCAGGTCGATACCACCCGGTGGGTCAATGTGGAGTTCTTGAGCCACACCATGCCTGGTGTCGGATTGCAGTTCAAGGCGGAACAGTTTTCCCTGCGTGTTCACCCGGGGGCCATCAACCACATCAATTACACCGTGACCAATACCACCGATCAAGTGTTTGTTGGGCAGGCCATTCCCAGCATTACACCCGCAGTGGCGGCGACTCATTTCGAAAAACTGGAGTGTTTTTGCTTCCGTCAGCAAACGTTCCAGCCCGGTGAGTCGCGCACGATGCCGGTGGTCTTTGTGGTGAATCCCAAGATGGACCGCGACCTGGGCACCGTCACGCTTTCGTACACATTTTTTGAGGCCGTCAAGGCCAAGAGTTGAGCCAGAAGGAAATCACATGACACATGCAACAGCTTCTGCCGGACGCGGCCACTATTTTGTGCCAGCGGCCAGCAATTACTCCACCTATCTGTCGGTGGGCGTTTTTCTGACCGCGTTAGGGTTCATTTTCCAGATCAATGGCACGCCCGCCGGTGTCTGGAGCATGCTGGCCGGTGCTGCACTCATTCTTTATGTGGTGGTTGGCTGGTTTGGCGAACTCATCAGTGAAAACGTGCGTGGTGTTTACACCAAGTGGGAAGACCGCTCTTATCGTATCGGTATGGTGTGGTTCATCTTCTCGGAAGTGATGTTTTTTGCCTGTTTTTTTGGTGCGCTGTATTACATCCGGCGCATTGCCCTGCCGGAACTCGGTGGCTATGAAGAGATCTTCACTCCTTACCTGAAGTTCACCAGTGCCTGGCCCAGTGCCGGCCCTCTGGGTGATCCGTTTTCTCCGATGCACGCCTGGGGGATTCCGGCGATCAACACCTTGTTGCTGCTGACTTCCGGTGCCACTTTGACCTGGGCACATTGGGGCTTGATCAAGGGTAAACGCAGTCAGCTCAATATCGGGCTGGCGCTGACAGTCTTGCTGGGCATGACCTTCATGGGTTTTCAGGTGTACGAATACGCCCACGCCTATGCCGAAATGGGTTTGACCCTGGGGGCCGGTGTTTACGGTGCCACTTTTTACATCCTGACCGGTTTTCACGGTTTTCACGTGACGCTGGGCACCATCATGCTGATCGTGATGCTGGGGCGCGGCATGAAAGGTCACTTTTCCGAACACAACCACTTTGCGTTTGAAGCAGTTGCCTGGTATTGGCACTTTGTTGACGTGGTGTGGCTGATCCTGTTTGTGTTTGTCTATATCCTCTGAACCGTTGGGCGCAAAATCCACTGTGCCCGGTGCACGGTGGACCCATCAGGCATCGATCACCCCCGCCCGGGGATGAGACCAAAATAAATACTGGCCAGCAACGTCAAAAACAGCCCGATGGACAGGCTGATGCGCACGGTCAGGGCTTGTACCACCCGTTTGCGCTTGCTGGCATCGTCATTTTTGAACAGCAAGGCCAGCGCGCTGAACAAGCTGGCCAGAATCATCACCAGGGTTACCAGAATTAAAATTTTTGCCAGCATCAATCACTCATCCAGAAGTTTTGGTGCATTATGCTTTTTTTCACCTTGGTGCATCACTTCCGTGCGTTTCGAATTCAGATGGCTTCCCGCCACCGCCACTTTGCTGGGCATGGTGCTTTTTGTTTACCTGGGCTTGTGGCAGTCCGGTAAAGGTGACAAGCTGGAGGCCGAACTGGCCCAGCATGCGGCCCGCCACCAGCTTGGCGCTGTGACCGTGGGCGCGTCTTTGGTGGATGCCAGCCAGCTGCGCGACGCGCCGATCACCGCCACCGGGTATTACGAACCGCAATATCAGATTTTTCTGGACAACCGACAGGACAACGGCCAGCCTGGTGTGCATGTCATTACGCCATTAAAAATCGAAGGAACGCAGAACCGGATCCTAGTCAACCGTGGCTGGGTCGGCTGGCCCCAGGGGCGCTCTGTGTTGCCCACGGTGGCGACTCCGGCCGGCCGGGTGCAGGTGACTGGGCTGGCCTTTGTGCCGTCGACCAAGAAGTTTTTTCTGATGCCCGATCATCCGGAAGTGTCCCCCCAATTGTGGTCCCGGCTGGATCTGGCCCGTTTTTCCGCTTTGCTGGGGCATCCTCTGCAGCCGGTGGTACTGTTGCAAAACAGCGGTGACGCCAACGACACGCTGGTGCGGCGTTGGGATCCGCCGGAAAACCGGGTCGGCATGCATCGTGGTTATGCCTTCCAGTGGTTTGGCATGGCGCTGGCCTTGCTGATTTTTTATCTGCTTGCCAGTATTCGCAAAGGTGATCGCACATGAGCCAGTCGGAAGCAGACAAGGTGCTTGAGTTGTCCGTGCATTCCCTGCCAAATCCGGCAGAAGCGGGGCGGCCGGCGTTGATCACCAGCCGCGTCAAATTGCTGGCGATTGTGTTCATCTGTTCCTTGCCAGTGTTGTTGGCGTACCTGACTTTTTACGTGGTGCGTCCGCAAGGGGAGGCTTCTTTTGGCCAACTGATTTCTCCGGTGCGGGTGTTGCCCGAGGCACCGGCCACGAACCTGGACGGTCAGCCCGTGCCATTGAGTTCACTCAAAGGGCAATGGCTGCTGGTCAAGGTCGATGGTGGTGCCTGCGCTCAGAACTGTCAGAAGCAATTGTTGTTGCTGCGCCAGTTCCGCTTGACGCTGGGCAAGGACATGGACCGGGTGGACTGGGTCTGGCTGATCAACGACCAGACAGCGGTGGAGCCGGTGTTACGGCAGGGGCTGACCAAGGACAAGGCCACGCTGCTGCGACTGGCCCCACCGGCATTGCAGGCCTGGTTTGACGTGCCGGCCGGCAAATCGCTGTCGGACTACATTTTTGTGGTGGATCCGATGGGCAACACCATGATGCGTTTTCCAGCACCATTTGACACCGCCGGTGCGGCCAAGGCGCGCCGCGATATGGACCACTTGCTGCGCGCCTCCCTGCCCTGGGATCCTCCCGGACGATGAAGGTGAACGAGTCATGAACGCTCAGTCGCTCTACGATTTTTCGCCACTGATCAGCCTGTTGCTGGTGGGGGTGCTGCTGGCTCTGGGACCGGTTGCCTGGGTGTGGCTGCGGCATCGGCACACCTCGCCGCTGAAAAAAGTGCAGGCGCTGCGCCTGCTGACCCTGTTTTTGACCTTTGACCTGGTGCTGTTTGGCGCTTTCACCCGCTTGACCGACTCGGGGCTGGGGTGTCCCGACTGGCCGGGTTGTTATGGCCAGAGCTCTCCGTTGGGGGCGTCCGATCATATCGCTGCGGCCCAGGCCGCTTTGCCATCCGGTCCGGTGACACATGCCAAAGCCTGGATCGAAATGTTGCATCGTTATCTGGCCATGGGGGTTGGCGTTCTGATTGTGTGCTTGGCTGCGTTGAGTTGGCGCGACTGGTGGCATCAGCGCAAGGTGGCGCGGGTGCCATTTCCCTGGTTGCCCACCGCCACCTTGCTGTGGGTGTGTCTGCAAGGGGCGTTTGGTGCCTTGACGGTGACCATGAAGCTGTTTCCGGCCATCGTGACCCTGCACTTGCTTGGGGCGTTGGGGTTGCTGGTGTTGTTGTGTCTGCCGGTGGCGCGCGAGGCCAAGACACGAGCCACCCGCCCCATGACGGCCGGACTGCGGCGCTGGTGGGGCTGGGCGTTTGCCGCGCTGCTGGTACAAGTGGCGCTGGGGGCCTGGGTCAGCACCAACTATGCCGTGCTGGCTTGCAGTGATTTTCCGACTTGCCAGGGGCGCTGGTGGCCTGACATGGACTTCCGCCAGGGCTTTGAATTGTGGCGCCCCCTGGGGTTCACCGCCACAGGGGTGCACATCAGTTTTGCAGCCTTGACGGCGATTCACTATGCGCACCGCCTGATGGCAGGGCTGGCCATGGTGTTGCTGATCGCACTGGCCTGGCAGCTCAATCGTGTCAAGCCATGGCGTGTTCACTCGCGTGTGCTGGCCGGGTTGATTGGCCTGCAACTGGCCACGGGTCTGAGCAACGTCGTGTTGGGCTGGCCACTGCTGGCTGCGCTGTTGCATACCGGTGGCGCCAGTGCTCTGGTGCTGACATTGACCTGGGTGGTGGCCGGTGGCCAGCCTCAAGAGACGTCATCAGGGCTGGCATCACGTGGTCAGCCTGTGGTCAGGGCGGCGGTATGAGCAAGGGGACGACGGCCGCCGCTGCGGCACCGACCTTACCGGTGTGGGCCCAGTATTACGCGCTGACCAAGCCGCGGGTGGTGCAACTGATTGTGTTTTGTGCCTTGATCGGCATGGTGCTGGCTGTACCCGGCGTGCCCTCTTGGCACGAAGTGGGTGTGGCCTTGCTGGCCTGCCTGGGCATCTGGCTGGTGGCTGGCGCTGCTGCCGCGTTCAACTGCATCATTGAAAAAAGCATTGATGCCAAGATGAAACGCACGTCCTGGCGCCCCACGGCCAAAGGAGAGTTGGGTGACCGCCAAACCTTGCTGTTCTCAGCCGCCCTATGTGGATTGGGCTCGGTGCTGCTGTATGTCTGGGTCAACCCGCTGACCATGTGGCTGACTTTTGCCACTTTCATCGGTTATGCCGTGATCTACACCGTGATTCTGAAACCCCTGACACCGCAAAACATTGTGATTGGTGGTGCGTCTGGCGCCATGCCACCGGTGCTGGGCTGGGCCGCGATGGCAGGGCAGGTCGGGCCGGAGGCGCTGATCCTGTTTCTGATCATCTTCCTGTGGACGCCACCACATTTCTGGGCCCTGGCCCTGTACCGGGTGGAAGACTACCGCAAGTCAGGCCTGCCGATGCTGCCGGTGACGCATGGCAGCGAGTTCACCCGCTTGATGGTGCTGCTCTACACCTTTATCCTGTTGGCGGCCTGCCTGCTGCCGTTCATCTACGGCATGAGTTCCTGGTTGTACTTGGTGGTGGCGCTGGGCTTGAGCATTGGGTTTTGCCTGCATGCGTATGGGCTGTGGCGTGATTATTCCGACCTGCTGGCTCGCAAGACCTTCCGCTTTTCCCTGATTCACCTGAGTGCGCTGTTTGCTGCGCTGCTGATTGACCATTACGTGCTGCCCTGAGTCGCCCGAACGAGGGTCTGCCGTGTTGGCCTGAATGGCTGGCAGTTTATGATGCACCGCATGAACAAACGAAATGCTCTTCAACTGATCGTTGCCTGTGCCGCCTGGAGCGGGGTTGTCAGCCAAATCACCGCCTGCTCTGACAGCACGCCCAAATTCACTGCGATTGACCTGACCGGCGCTGATTACGCCCGTGACTTTGCCCTGAAGGACCACAACGGTCAGTTGCGGACCCTGAAAGATTTCCAGGGCAAGATCGTCATGATGTTCTTTGGATACACCCAGTGCCCGGATGTCTGCCCGACCTCCATGACCGAAATGGTGGCCATCAGAAAACTGCTGGGCAAGGATGCCGATAAGGTTCAGTGCCTGTTTGTCACTATCGACCCCGAGCGCGACAAACCCGCCATGCTCAAGGACTACATGGCTGCCTTTGACCCGTCGTTTCTGGCGCTGGTGCCCGCACCCGAACAGCTGGCGGCACTGGCCAAAGACTACAAGGTGTATTACAAAAAGGTGGAAGGTCCCACGCCCACCAGTTACACCATGGATCACACGGCTGGCAGCTATGTCTATGACACCAAAGGGAAACTGCGGCTGTTTACCCGTTATGGCACCCAGCCGGAGCTGACGGCTGCCGACTTGCGCATCCTGCTGCAGCAGGCCGGCTAAAGACCGACCGCCGGCGCGCCTGGTTATTGGCTGCTGATGGCCAAGGACTTGATGATGCGGCCCAGCAGGACCGCGTCAGACTGGATGCGGTTGGACAATCCTTCCGGTGAAGAGCCCACCACCTGCCAGCCTTGCTGGAAGAGTTTTTGCCGCACCTCGGGTGAGCGTGCAATCTCACTGATCAGTGTGGAAAGCCTGGCCACGACTGGGGCCGGCATGGATTTGGGCGCCGCCACCGCGTTCCAGATTTCCAGATTGAAGTTGGCCACCCCCACCTCAGCCATACTTGGCAGATCGGGGGCCAGGGGGCTACGCCCGCTGCTGGTCACACCGATGGCCCGCAGTCTGCCGCCCTTGACCTGGGCGGTGGCCAGTGCTGGCGGCAACATCGACAGATGCAATTGCCCACCGATCATCGCGTTGGCCACCTGGGCGTAGCCGGGGTAGGGTACATGCACCGGCTTGATCCCGGTTTGGGCCTTGAACAGCTCCATGCCGATGTGACCCACCGTGCCAACGCCGGGTGAACCGTAACTCCAACCGTCACCGGCTTGCCGGGCTGCCGCCAGAAAAGCCGGTCCATCCGCGCCTGGCGCATTTTGCGGGGCCATCAACACCAGCGGAGACACGCCAACCAGGCTCACGGGTTTGAAATCCTTGAGCGGGTCATAGGGCACTTTCGGGTTGAGCAGCTTGGCAATGGTCAGGTTGCCGTTGATCATCAGACCCAGCGTGTGGTTGTCGGTGGCTTTGGCGACCAGATCAGCGGCAATATTGCCGCCGGCTCCCACGCGGTTTTCCACAATCACCGGCTGACCGAGTGCCTTGGACAACGGTTCGGCCAGGGTGCGCGCTGTCAGGTCGGGTGACGAACCACCGGGAAAACCGACAATGATGCGCACCGCTTTGTTGGGCCATGGCGCATTTTGTGTGTTATTTTGGGCGCTAGCCCAGGTAAACATTGATGATATAGCTATGAAAAATAGAGCATTTCGACGATGACTCGAACGCATGAACCGGTCTCCTGTGTGCAAAAAAATGCCCCCAGAGCAAGGTGCTGTGCTGGGGGCTGGGTCTGGCGGGAATCTGATTGAGGCCGGATCAGGCGAATTCAACCAGCGACTTCTTCATCTTCTTCATGGCCGCCACTTCAATCTGGCGGATGCGTTCGGCGCTGACGCCGTAGACCGCCGCCAGGTCATGCAACGTCATGCCGCCGGAGTTGTCGTCGTTCACCTTGAGCCAGCGCTCCTCCACAATGTGGCGGCTGCGGGCGTCCAGTGTGTCCAACGCCTGGGCCAGGCCATCACTGGCCAGCAGGTCACGGTGATGGGCTTCCAGCATGGCGGTGGGCTCATGGCTGGCATCGGTCAGGTAGGCAATCGGGCCATAGGCATCTTCGCCGTCATCGGACGGACTGGGGTCCAGCAGCACGTCACCGCCTGCCAGACGGGCTTCCATCTCGATCACCTCTTCACGCTTGACATTGAGCTCGGTGGCCATGGCATTGATCTGGCTGTCACTCAAGGTGTCTCGGTGAGTGTCCAGATCGGCCAGCGCGTTGTCGCTGCGAAAACGCTGCTTCATCGAGCGCAGGTTGAAAAACAGCTTGCGCTGGGCCTTGGTGGTGGCCACCTTGACCATGCGGCAGTTTTTCAGGATGTATTCGTGAATCTCGGCCTTGATCCAGTGCAGCGCGTAACTCACCAGGCGCACACCTTGATCCGGGTCAAAACGTTTGACGGCTTTCATCAGCCCCACATTGCCTTCCTGAATCAGGTCGCCATGCGGCAGGCCGTAGCCCAGATATTGACGGGCGGTGGACACCACCAGCCGCAGGTGCGACAGCACCAACTTTCCAGCGGCATCCAGGTCGTTGTCCTGGCGGAACTTGCGTGCGTAAGACTGCTCTTCCTCCGGGGTGAGCATGGGCATGCGGTTGACCGCCGAGATATAGGCGTCCAGATTGCCCAGCGAAGGCGTCAGCGCCCAAGGGTTGGCCAAAGTCATTGCAGAGCTTGTGGTGCCAGTGTGAATTGTCATGCCAGTACTCCTATTGCTCAATACTTCTATATTAGCACTCCCTAAGAGAGAGTGCTAATTGAAAAGTTCAATCACTTGATTGAAGACGGCTTTCAAAAAGTAACAGCGCCCGAGCCTGGTGTCCGCCTTGGGTACCAGGCTCGGGTAAGCACCCTCTGGGTGATTTCGGGGTCAGCGCAGGGCGTTCACATCGGCCACGGCCAGTGCCGTCATGTTCACCACGCGGCGCACGGTACTGGAGGGGTTCAACACGTGGGCGGTGGCGGCGGCGCCCAGCAGGATCGGCCCCACTGTCACGCCGTTGCCACCGGTCATCTTGAGCACGTTGAACAGGATGTTGGCGGCATCCAGGTTCGGGCAGATCAGGATGTTGGCGCGGTCGCTGAGGGTGTTGCCGATCAGCGCATGGCGGCGAATCTCTTCGGACAGCGCTGCGTCGCCTTGCAATTCGCCGTCGCACTCCACGTCCGGGCAAGCGGCCTTGAACAGTTCAGTGGCGCGGCGCATCTTGCGGGCCGAGGCCCGTTGGGAGGACCCATAGTTGGAGTGTGACAGAAACGCCACCTTGGCCGGCAGACCAAAGCGCCGCACCTCATCTGCTGCCATGCGGGCGATGGCACACAACTGTTCGGCACTGGGGTCTTCGTTGACATAGGTGTCGGCGACAAAAATCGAGTGGTGTTCCAGCATCAGGGCATTGAGCGTGGCAAAGGTATCGACCCCGGCCTTGCGGCCAATCACGTCGCGCACATGGTCCAGATGCACGTCAAAACGGCCATGCAGGCCACACAGCATGGCGTCGGCATCACCGAGCTTGATCATCAGCGCGGCAATGATGGTGGTGCTGCGCCGCACGGCCGCCTTGGCGGCCTCGGGGCTGACACCCTGGCGCCCCAGCAGCTGGTGGTAGGTTTCCCAATACTGGCGGAAACGCGGGTCCTCCTCGGGGTTGACGCAGTCCACATCACGCCCGAGTTGCAGGCGCAGGCCGGCTTTGGCAATACGCGCTTCGATCACTGCCGGGCGGCCGATCAGGATCGGACGGGCCAACCCTCCTTCGATGACGATCTGGGCGGCGCGCAGCACCCGTTCATCCTCACCTTCGGCGTAGGCCACGCGCTTGGCATTGGCGGGGGCGGTACGGGCGGCGTTGAACACCGGCTCCATCAACAGGCCGGTGGAATAGATGAAGCGCGACAGCTCGCGGCGGTAGGCTTCCATGTCCTTGATCGGTCGTGTGGCCACACCGGACTTTTCGGCCGCTGCCGCCACGGCCGGGGCAATGCGCAAAATCAGGCGCGAATCAAACGGTTTGGGGATGATGAAGTCCACGCCAAAGGCCAGCTCCTGGCCGGCGTAGGCGCTGGCCACCTCCTCGCTGATGTCGGCCTTGGCCAGATCGGCAATCTCGCGGACACAGGCCAGCTTCATTTCCTCGGTGATCTTGGTGGCGCCGCAGTCCAGCGCGCCGCGGAAGATGTAGGGGAAACACAGCACGTTGTTGACCTGGTTCGGGTAGTCCGAACGGCCGGTGGCAATGATGCAGTCCGGGCGCACGGCCTTGGCCAGCTCCGGGCGGATTTCCGGCTCGGGGTTGGCCAGCGCCAGAATGATGGGCTTGGGGGCCATGGTCTTGACCATGTCCGCTGTCAGCACCCCGGCGGCGGAGCAGCCCAGGAACACATCGGCGCCATTGACCGCATCGGCCAGCGTGCGCATCTCGGTGGCCTGGGCAAACCGGGCCTTGGACTCGTCATAACCACCGGGCCGGCCCTGGTAGATCACCCCCTTGGAGTCACAGACTGTCACATTCTTGACCTGCACGCCCAGGCCGACCATCACGGTCAGGCAGGCAATGGCCGCGGCACCGGCACCGGACACCGCCACCCGGACGTCGGCGATGTTTTTGTCCACCAGTTCCAGGCCGTTGAGCAGCGCCGCGCTGGAGATGATGGCCGTGCCGTGCTGGTCGTCATGAAACACCGGGATGCCCATGCGTTCGCTGAGCTTTTTCTCGATATAGAAACACTCTGGCGCCTTGATGTCTTCCAGGTTGATGCCGCCCAGCGTGGGCTCCAGTGCCGCGATGATCTCGATCAGCTTGTCGGGGTCGCGTTCGGCCAGTTCGATGTCAAACACATCGACGCCGGCAAATTTCTTGAACAGGCAGCCCTTGCCCTCCATCACCGGCTTGCCCGCCAGGGGGCCGATGTCCCCCAGGCCCAGCACTGCCGTGCCATTGGTGATCACCGCCACCAGGTTGCCGCGGCTGGTGTAGTCGTGTGCCAGCGCGGGATTGGCCTGGATTTCCAGGCAAGGGTAGGCGACGCCGGGCGAATAGGCCAACGACAGGTCGCGCTGGTTCATCAGCGGCTTGGTGGCGTTGACCGAAATCTTGCCACGGGTGGGGAAGCGGTGGTAGTCGGCAGCGGCGTCGCGCAGGGCTTGCTCGGCAGGGGAAAGCTTGTCAGTCATGGTGTCTCCAGTCAAATGCTGAATCAGGACTGTACACCTGCCACCCCGGCATTGGCCTGACAGCCCGGAGACATCAACGGACGCCAGTGTTGCGCGCAGTGGACGACTGGCCTGGTGCGCCGTTGAAAAACAGATTCAGTGTGATGGCACTCAGGCTGGCCAGCAAAATGCCGGAATCAATCAGCGGGTGGACACTGTGCGGCAGCCATTGTTTGAAGTTCGGCGCGATCAGGGGCACCATGCCCAGGCCCAACGAAATTGCCACAATCATGGCGTTGAAGCGGTTGGTCTTGAAGTCCACCCCGGCCAGGATCCGGATCCCGGTGGCCGCCACCATGCCAAACATCACCAGCCCGGCACCGCCAAGCACCACGGTGGGCAGGGATTCCACCAGGGCCGCCATCTTGGGCATCAAGCCCATGAGCATCAGCAACAGGCCACCGGCCACACAGACGAAGCGGCTCTTGACCCCCGTCACCGCCACCAGCCCCACGTTTTGCGAAAAACTGGTGTGGGGGAAAGTGTTGAGCAAGCCTCCCAACAGGGTGCCCAGGCCATCGGTGCGCAAACCCCGCGCCAGCGCAACCTGATCCACCGCACGGTCCGTCATTTCGCCCAGCGCCAGGAACATGCCGGTGGACTCGATCATGACCACCACCATCACCAGGGTCATGGTGGCGATCAGCACCGGGTCAAATTGCGGCAGGCCAAAGTGAAATGGCAGCACCAGCTCGAACCAGGGGGCCTGACTGACCTTGCTGAAGTTCATCCAGCCCAGCAGGGTGGCCACGATGCCGCCAATCACCAGCCCCAGCAGCACGGAGATATTGGCGACAAAACTGCGGCCATAACGCGCCAGCAGCAGGATCGAGACCAGCACCAGCGCCGAAATGGCGATGCCCGCCGGGCTGGCGTATTGGGGGTTGGGCAGGCTGGGGGCCAGCGTCAGCCCGGGCGGCACCGCCGGCAGGGTGGCTCCCGCAGCCGCTGTCGCCCGGCTGATCTCGGCCAGCCACTGGGCATGTTCGGGATTGACGATGAGCGCCCCGTTCGGGCCGCTCGGGTTGCCAAATATCCAGTGGATGCCGATACGCATCAGGCTGATCCCGATCACCAGAATGATGCTGCCGGTGACCAGGGGCGGGAAAAAACGCAGCAGGCGGCTGAACACTGGCGCGATCAGCATCGAGAGCAAGCCGGCCCCGATGGTGGCGCCAAAAATCAGTTGGGCGCCGACGTCGCCTGGGTTGCCCTGGGCAATCGCGACCATCGGTGGCACCGAGGCAAAGGTGACCCCCATCATCACCGGCAACCGGATGCCGAACCAGC
Source organism: Rhodoferax sp. (assembly GCF_028689305.1). Classification (GTDB taxonomy): domain Bacteria; phylum Pseudomonadota; class Gammaproteobacteria; order Burkholderiales; family Burkholderiaceae_C; genus Rhodoferax. Next base: position 57,146 of record NZ_JAQTWM010000012.1, read on the forward strand.
GGGTGGCGCCAAACGACTGGATCAGCGTGACCAGACCGCAGCAAAACAGGTCGGCCGAGATCAGGTAGGCCACCTCCTGCGGGCTGAGTTTGAGCGCGCGCCCGACGATCAGCGGCACGGCAATGGCACCGGCATACATCACCAGCACATGCTGCAGCCCCAGGGCGGCCAGCCTGGCCGTGGGCAGCACTTCGTCCACCGGGTGTACTGTGCTTGTCATGGCGCGTTGGTCACTGCAGCAGGTCGGCCAGAGTGCGGGCGATGACCTGGGTGGCACGGCGCAGGTCGGCCAGATCAAGGTGTTCGTCGGCGCGTTTGGCGTTGGACTCACGCACCGTGCGCGGTCCGGCGCCGTAAATCACGCCGGGGATGCCCTGTTGCGCAAACAGCCGCACATCGGTGTACAGCGGTGTGCCTAAAGCGGGAATGGGCTCGCCAAACACGATTTCGCCATGCTTTTGGATGGCCTGCACCAGCGGCTGGTTGCCGGGCAGCGGTTTCATGGACTGGGCCAAGAGGATGCGTTTGACATCAACGCTGATGCCAGGACTTTCGGCGGCGGTCCTGGCGATCAGCTCACGCAGCCCGGCTTCCACTTCGGTCGCGTTCTCCTCGGGAATCATGCGCCGGTCCAGCTTGAAACTGACCTTGCCGGGGATCACGTTGGTGTTGGTGCCGCCCTGGATCAGGCCGACATTCAGGTAGGGGTGGGTGATGCCTTCGACCTGGGAGCGAATGCTGGCGCGGTACACCTCGTTTTGCGCGTACAACACGGTGAGGATTTTGACGGCAGCCTGCAAAGCATCGACGCCGGACTCGGGAATCGCCGCGTGGGCCATCTGGCCGTGCACCGTCACCTCCAGTTGCAGGCAGCCGTTGTGCGCGGTGATGACCTGGTAGCTGAAGCCTGCCGCAATCATCAGGTCGGGGCGGGTCAGATGGTGCTGGAGCAGCCAGCCGGGGCCCACCTCGCCGCCAAACTCCTCGTCGTAGGTGAACAGCAATTCAAGTTGGCCGCGTTGTGGCGGGCACACCGCCTCCAGCGCCCGCAGGGCAAAGGTGTAGGTGGCAAAGTCGCATTTGCTCACGGCGCTGGCGCGGCCATAAATCTTGCCGTCTTCGATCTCGCCACCGTAGGGGTCGTGCGTCCAGCCCTCGCCAGGCGGCACCACGTCGCCATGGGCGTTGAGCGCAATGGTTTTGCCGCCTGCGCCATAGGAACGGCGCACGATCAGGTTGGTGATGCTTTGCAGTCCGGCGGCTTGCACCTCGGCTTGCGGCACCGGGTGTTTTTCCGCTTCAAGGCCCATGGCCGCCAGCAGCGCTGCCGTGCGCTCGGCATGCGGCGCGTTGTTGCCCGGCGGGGTGTCGGTGGGAACGCGGATGAGTTCTTGCAGAAAGCGCACCTGTTCGTCAAAGTGCGCTTCAATCCATTGGTCCAGGGCGGTGTAGGTGCTCATGAGGTGGTGCTTCGGTGATGATCTGCCTGGCCGTCATCCGCAGCCAGTTGGGTTAACAGGTTATGAAAGGCTTCCACCGCCAGCTGCATGTCGTCGCTGGTGGTGGATTCGAGTGGGTTGTGGCTGATGCCGGCATTCTGGCCGCGCACAAACAGCATGGCTTGGGGCATAACCTCGTGCAGTTTCATGGCATCGTGCCCAGCCCCGCTGGGCAGGTGGTGCAGCGGCAAGCCCAAGGCCGCCACGGCGGTTTCCCAGCGCTGCTGCCACGCGGGCGCGCTGGGGGCGGCGCTGGCGCGCAGCGTCTGCTGCAACTCCAACGTCAGGCCGCGCCGCTGGCAGATGTGCGCCAATTGTTGCAGCACATCACCCTCCAATTGCTTGCGCTGCAGGTCGTTGGGTGCCCGCAAGTCCAGGCTGAAAGTGCAGCGGCCCGGCACCACGTTGACGCTGCCGCCGGGCACGTTGATCTGGCCCATGGTGGCCACTGAATCGCCGTCCTGCGCGGCGCGCTGCTCCAGGTACAAGGCCAACTCGGCGACCGCGCCCAGGGCATCGCGGCGCTGGTTCATCGGGGTGGTGCCGGCGTGGCTGGCCTGGCCGGTGACGCTGCCGGTGTAGCGCACGCTGGCGTTGATGGCCGTCACCACGCCCAGCGGCAGGTTCAGCGCATTGAGCACCGGGCCTTGTTCGATGTGCACCTCGACAAAACCCAGGTACTGCGCCGGGTCGCGCTTCAGGCTGGCGATGCGTGCCAGCACCGCATCCAGAGGCTCTGCGCCGCACAACCCGGCTTGCTGCATGGCGGCGTGCATCGTCACGCCATCGGCATCCTGCTGCGCAAGCCACTCGGGCTTGAAGTCGCCCACCAGCGCGCCGGAGCCGAGAAAGGTGGCGGCAAAGCGCTGGCCTTCTTCTTCGGCAAAGGCCACCACTTCGATGGCAAACGGCAGGCGGCGGCCAGTGCGGTGTAACGCACGCACGCAGGCCATCGGCGCCAAAATGCCCAGGCGGCCATCGTATTTGCCGCCGTTGCGCACCGTGTCGTAGTGGCTGCCGGTCAGCAGGGCGGCAGTATTTGCAGGCTTTTCAGGGGGGTAGCCCGCGTGTTGATTGCCTATGTAGCTATTATTTTCATAGCGTCCAACCACATTGCCTACCGCGTCGATGGTCACCGAGTCAAAACCGCAGGCCCGCATCTGGGTGAACAACCAGGCGGCGCAGGCGCGGTGGGCGTCACTCAGGTAAGTCACGGTGAGCTGGCCGTGCTCGGCATAACCGGGTTCGGAAAACACACTGAGCTGTTCGTGCCAGTCCCACACCTGGTGGCCCAGCGTGGGGGACTGGCCAAACTTGTCGTTCAGGCGGAGCTCGGCAATGCGGTGGATGTTGCGCAGGCATTCCTGCAACTCAAAATCGGGGTGGTTTTGCAGGCGGCGGGTAAAGGTGGCGATGATCTCGGCGCGGCTCAAGCCGGTGCCACGCGGGCCGCGCACCGCCAGGA
>NZ_JAQTWM010000092.1 GCF_028689305.1 Rhodoferax sp.
CGAAGATTTTGCAAACAGTGCCGCTGTTCGCCTCGTTGCCTCTCAGCTCGTAGAACATGCACAGTACAAGGGGCTGTATTCGCTTCCTAGGCCGCTTGCCGCCAAGCTGCCTTCTGGTCTTCATGTTGAAGTAACCTGTGAGCGTGTCGCAACCGGACACCTTCATGTTGGCATTTCCCACGATGGCGCTTTGGTGTCAGCCGGCAAATACACAGGACCCTTCACCATCCGAATCTCTCCAGCCGGGCATCAGTCGTACATTCTTGACGTCAAAGACGTTCATGCTGTCGCAACAGGGGCCTAATTCAGGCGTTCGGCGTCACCAGCGATTCAGCACGCTTGGGATGGGGAAGTTCCTTTCATTCGTTCAGCGGAAAATGTAAGAAAAATGCGGCTCTTAGGGTATGAGATCAAAAAGGAATCACAAGCAAGCTTTTGCCGAGCAGGTGTTGGCTTTTATTTGGAAGAAATGATTTTTGTCGGAACATTGGGCGGTCATCGAGAGGTTGGATCGGTACGGCGGCCATTTCCGCTGGATGCATTGGAGTTAGGAAAGCTCGTTGAAAAAGCACTTGCCAGTTACAACCCGATTGCACCACCGTATTCAAAATCTGATAACAAATCGGTTTGGCCAAGCTATCAGGCAAGTGGCTTGAAGACAATGAACGCTTTTGAACGGGGTTTGATCGATGTGGATGTCAACGCAACTATCCAGGAAATTGTTCTAAGCGGCACATTTAGAAATAACCAGGACATCGCGGCCACCATGCGTCTTCCTAGAGTCACCGGCCCGGCGGAGTTGGGTCTTGCGCTGCACCGAGTCCGCAAGGCCATGCTGGCCATGAGAGCGGCAAACGTCGTCTAACACCCGCGTGTACCGGAACGCTTGCGTTGCTATCGCGCCTGACCGGTCACCACTTCACCCTAGGCGGGCCATCGGTATTGACAAGACTTTTACCCCTCCAGCCCGGATAAAACGGACATAAATAGCTATCAAACCGATAGCGGTTTGAGCAGCTCCGCCAGATCACTTTCGCTGAACAGCGGCTGTTTGCGCCCGACCGAGCCGCTGTACATGCTCTCGGCCAGGGCGGCTTTGCGCTCTTGCAGGGCCAGGATGCGTTCTTCGATCGTGCCTTGGGCCACCAGCTTCACCACCCACACGCTTTGGGTCTGGCCGATGCGGTGGGCACGGTCGGTGGCCTGGGTTTCCACCGCCGGGTTCCACCAGGGATCAAAATGGATCACGGTGTCGGCTTGCGGCAGGTTCAGGCCCACGCCACCGGCTTTCAGGCTGATCAAAAACAGCGGCACTTGCCCGCTGGTGAATTGGTGGATGAGTTCTTCGCGCTTCTGGCTTTGGCCGGTGAGTTTGACCCAGGCGATGGCGCGCTTTTTCAGCTCGGCTTCGATCAGCGTGAGCATGCTGGTGAACTGTGAGAACAGCAAAATGCGCCGGCCCTCGGCCAGCATTTCGGGCAGCAGCTCCATCAACTGGTCGAGCTTGGCCGAGGTCTTGACCTTCTTGGCGGCATCAAGCTTGAGCAGGTGCGGGTCGCAGCAGACCTGGCGCAGCTTGAGCAGCGCGTCCAGGATGGTGATTTGTGACTTGGCCAGGCCTTTGCTGGCCAGCGCCTCGCGCACGGTTTTTTCCATGCCTAAGCGAATGGTTTCGTACAGGTCGGCCTGTTTGCCTTCGAGCTCGACGCGCATCACGGTTTCCACCTTGGGCGGCAGCTCGTGCGCCACCAGCGCCTTGGTACGGCGGAGCATGAAAGGGGTGACGCGGGCGCGCAGTTGGCGCAGGCTTTCCGGGTCGCCCTGTTTCTCGATGGGGTGACGAAACAGCTCGGCAAAGCGTTTCTGGCTGCCCAGAAAGCCGGGCATCAAAAAGTGGAACAGGCTCCAGATTTCACCCAGGTGATTTTCCATCGGCGTGCCTGAGAGGCACAGGCGGTGGCGGGTGTTGAGCTCGCTGACCACTTGCGCGGCGTGGGTGGCGGCGTTTTTGATGTTTTGCGCCTCGTCCAGCACCACCAGGTGCCATTGGGCCTGCAGCCAGCGTTCGCGGTCGCGGTGCAGCAGCGAGTAGGGCGCGATGACGATATCGTGCTGGCTCATGGTTTCGGCGACTTCGTGGCGGTCTTTGCCGTGGATCACCAGGCAACGCAGCTCCGGGCAGAAACGCTCGGCCTCTTTGCGCCAGTTGCCCATCAGGCTGACCGGCGCAATGATCAGCGCCGGGTGGGTCAGGCGGCCAGCGTCTTTTTCGATCTGGATGTGGGCCAGGGTTTGCAGGGTTTTGCCCAGGCCCATGTCGTCGGCCAGGATGCCGGCCAGACCGTATTCGCGCAGGAACTGCAGCCAGTTCACGCCCTGCTGCTGGTAGGGGCGCAAGGACGCGTGGACGCTTTTGGGCAGCGGCACGTCGGGCAGTTCGGCTTTGCCGCTCAGGCGCTGCACCATCTCGCGCAGCTGTTGCGCACCGTCCCAGGCGACGCCTTCGCCCAGGCTGGCGGTGGTGCGCATGGCATCCAGGCGCGAGAGTTTCAGGCTGTCGCCGGTGAAGTCATGGTCGTCGCCCACCAGCTCCAGCAGCGCGCTCAGCCAGGGTTTGAGGTTGTCGGTGGGCAGGCGGATGAAGCCGCCACTGGGCTGGGGCAGGTAGACAAAGGGCGGGATGTCGGGCAGGCCGGTGTCGGGGTGACGCGTGCTTTTGGCGGCGATGGCGATCAGCTCGGGCAGCAGGGGCAGGATGTTGTGGCGCTCGCCGTTGATTTCCATGCCCAGGGACAGGTCGAACCAGGGCGAGGTGGCCTCGTCGTCACCCTGGGCTTGCAGGTTCACGTGCAGGGCTTCACCATGCTGGATCCAGCCTTTGAGTGTGTCGTCCAGCGTCAGCGCAAAGCCGGCCTCGCGCAGCGGGGCGTAGTCGTTATCGGCCCACTGAAGCCAGGGCTGTTGGGGCGCGTCGCCCGGGAGGCCAAATACGCCATGGCCGTGGGTGTTCAGCCCCAGTTCCATCAGGGCCGTGACGGCTTCCAGTTCGGCTTGCGGGTCGCGTTGCAGCATCAGACGCCCCTGTGGGCTGTCGATCAGCACCGTGGTGCCCTGGCCGACCCACCAGCCACGGTGGCCGGCGTAGTCAAAGCGCAGGGTGGCGCGCATCAGCCCGTCCTGCGGCACATCAGCCGGTGGCACGGGGGTCAGGTGCAGGCAGGCTTTGGGGCTGATGCCGCTGAGGGTGGGCCAATGCGCCAGCACCGGCGGCAGCGGTACCGGGCCGAGTTGCGCCACCAGTTCGGACTGGTGCCTTTGCAGCGCCTCGGGCTTGAGCGGCGGGGTTTTCAGCAGCACGGCAACCTGACCCGCTCGCATGCCCTGCAGGTCCACCAGGCCGCAACGGCCGTGCTGGCTGTCCAGATACAGCACCGGGTGGTTCAGGCACAAGCTGGCTTGGCTGTCACTGAGTCTGGGGCGCAGCGCCCAGCCGGCGCCAGCCTGGATGGAGGGACCCGCTTCGTACCAGTCCCAGGTCAGCGTGACTGGCGGTGCCCATTGCACCGGAACGCCTGGCTGGTTGGCCGTGACGGCGACAAACAGCCGGCCGGTGCCGGCGGCGGTCTGCAGGATCTGCACACCGTACTTGCCCTCCAGCACCACCTTGTTGCGCACGTTGTAGCTGTAATAGGACAGGCCGGCGCTGCCGGGCATGGCGCGCATGAGTTGCAGCACATCGTGGTCGGCTTCACTGGCCTGGTCAAAAATCGGCTGGCCGCGCTCGGGCTGGAACTTCAGGGACTTGGCCCGCGCCCAGCCGCCGGTGACCTTGGGGTAGGAGGTGACCACTTCCAGGCAGAGTTGCGGCTTGGGTCCTTGCGGGTTGAGGATGGACAGCAGGTACAGAAACTGTTCGGGCCGTACCACCGGCGCTCCGCGGTGGGCCGGGGTGGACAGGGGCGCCTCGGTTTTGCCACTGGTACGGGCCAGCTCGGCGAGCCAGCGGACCAGCTGCTGGTCGGCCAGGTGGTCCTCAAAGGCCTGCTGGCGGGTCAGCTCGGCCTGGTTCTGCGCCGCCGCTTGTTCGGGGGTGAGTGGCTGCGTTGGTGCCGTGCCGTCGGTCAGTGTTGGCAGATGCTGGCTTTGGTAGGCTGCCTTGATCAGCAGGGCCAGGCCGTGTTTGCATTGGTAGCCCACCGGGCAGGTGCAGTCGCTGTCCCATTCCAGCACCTGGCCCTGGGCGCCGCGTTTGATTTCAACTTCGACGTTGTAGGGCTGGCGCTGGCTGCCTTGCACCCGGCCTTCCAGCAGCCAGTGGTGTTTGATCGGCGAGATGGCCAGTTCCAGCACCTTCTGGCTGCGGTAGAGCTCCAGCGCACGGGCATACGTGCTGGGGTTGGTGCGCCGGACCACGGTGGCCAGGTCCAGCCAGAGCCCGTTATGTGGGCTTGTTTCAGGCATCAAATCGACCTCTAGCCCGGATATAGATTGCTCTTATAGCTACAAATTAAATAGCAATCAGAGTTGCGGTGTCGCCAAGGCATGCCCGGCCTGAACGTCGGCGTGGTAGCTGCTGCGCACCATGGCACCCACCGCCGCGTGGCTGAACCCCATCTCGTAGGCTTTGGCCTCGAACATTTTGAAGGTGTCGGGGTGCACGTAGCGTTTGACCGTCAGGTGGGCGGTGCTGGGCGCGAGGTATTGGCCGATGGTCAGCATGTTGATGCCGTGCTCACGCATGTCTTGCATGGTTTGCAGGATTTCGTCGTCGGTTTCACCTAAGCCCACCATCAAGCCGCTTTTGGTCGGCACGTCGGGGTGCAGGGCCTTGAATTTTTTCAGCAGGTTCAGGCTGAACTGGTAGTCGCTGCCGGGGCGCGCTTCTTTGTACAGTCTTGGAACAGTTTCCAGGTTGTGGTTCATCACGTCGGGCGGGGCGGCTTTGAAAATCTCCAGCGCACGGTCGTCACGGCCCCGGAAGTCGGGCACCAGCACTTCGATCCGGGTTTGCTGGGATTGGTCGCGGATGGCCTGGATGCAGGCGACAAAGTGCCCGGCACCGCCGTCGCGCAGGTCGTCACGGTCGACGCTGGTGATCACCACGTATTTGAGTTTGAGCTGGGCAATGGTGTGGGCCAGGCTGGTGGGTTCGTTGGCATCCAGCGGGTCGGGGCGGCCATGGCCGACATCGCAAAACGGGCAGCGCCGGGTGCATTTGTCGCCCATGATCATGAAGGTGGCGGTGCCTTTGCCAAAGCATTCACCAATGTTGGGGCAGCTGGCTTCTTCACACACGGTGACGAGTTTGTTGGCGCGCAAGGTGTCCTTGATCTCGTAAAAGCGGGTGCTGGGGCTGCCGGCCTTGACGCGAATCCACTCGGGCTTGCGCAAAATTTCGCCGGGCTGCACCTTGATCGGGATGCGTGACAGTTTGGCGGCGGCCTTTTGTTTGGCCAAGGGGTTGTAGTCTTCTTGAGACTGGGCTTGGTGCACCGTCGGGTTGACGGTGGTGGTGGGGTTTTGGCTCATGGGAGGGGTCCAGTGCGGTGTCAGGGGGTAAGGTAGGTGGCGAGTTTTTGACTCAGCACCTGGGCGACCTCGTCCCAGCTTGCAGAAACGCCGATTGTAAAAAGGTCGACCGTCTGCAGCCCGTTGTAGCCGCAGGGATTGATACGCGAGTAGGGTTCCAGGTCCATCGCCACGTTCAGCGCCACGCCGTGGTAGGTGCAGTTGCGGCTGACCTTGAGGCCGAGTGCGCCGATTTTGCCCAGACCGGTGAAATCGGGGTTGCCAGCATGCGCGGCAGACGATTTGCTGGGGCGCTGCGGCAGCAGGGTGTGTGAGCTCGGGTCATCCAGGCGCACGTAAATACCGGGCGCGCCAGCGACCCGGTGGCCGGTGATGCCAAAGTGCATCAGGGTGCGGATCACCGCTTCTTCAATGCGGTAGACGTATTCCTTGACGAAATAACCCGCCCGCTTGAGGTCCAGCAGCGGGTAGGCCACCACTTGCCCGGGGCCGTGGTAGGTGACTTGCCCGCCCCGGTTGGTCTGGATCACCGGGATCTGGCCGGGGTTGAAGATGTGTTCCGCTTTGCCGGCCAGTCCCTGGGTGTAGACCGGGTGGTGTTCACACATCCATAGTTCGTCAGGTGTGCTGTCGGTGCGCCCGGCGGTGAAGGCCTGCATGGCGGCGTAAGTTGGCAGGTAGTCGACGCGGCCCAGCCATTGGGTGGTGGTTGGCACGGTTACAGGACCACCTTGACCAGAGGGTGGGTCGACAGCGTGCGATACAGCTCGTCAAGATGCTGGCGGCTGGTGGTGGTGATGGTGATGGTCACACCCAGATAGTTCCCCGCTTTGCTGGGGCGCAACTCGATGGTATCGGTGTCAAAGGCGGGGTCGAACTGCCGGGCGATGTGGGTGATGGCTGATACCAGCTCATCTGTTTTGGCGCCCATCACCTTGATGGGAAACTGGCAGGGGTAGCTGATCAAGGAGGTGCTGGCGGCATCGGCAGCAGGGGAGGAGGAGGGCTTGCTCATGGTATCAGGGCGGTAGGCTCTATTTTCTACTGGTTTCTACGTATAATGGGAGGCTAACCTGACGAGGCTCGGCTGTAAAGTAAGCGTAATGTGAATGGGGACAATAGCACCTTCGGGAGATCAGGATTCGGCTTTTGATAACGAATCCTCTGATTTTGTTCCCTTGACGCCAGAGCAGGTTCAGGCCGTCAAGGCGGCCAATCCGGCCACATCGCCCTGGTGGGTGGTGGCGGGTCAAGTGCTGGTAGGTGTGTTGGTGAGTGGTTTGGCTTGGTTCTTTTTTGGTGAGCGGGTGGCCAAATCGGTGGTTTGTGGTGTGTTGGCGGTGGTGGTTCCGGCGGCGCTGTTTGCGCGGGGGTTGACCAGTCAGTTCGCCACAGCCAACACGGGGGCTGCTGTGATGAGCTTCTTTGTGTGGGAGCTGGTCAAGATAATAGTGACGGTGGGCATCATGTTTGCAGCCCATCGTCTGGTGACGGGTTTGAGCTGGCCAGCCATGCTGGTGGGTTTGATTGTCACCATCAAGGTGTACTGGCTGGCGCTGGCGTTCAAACGCCGGGCGAAGTCGGTGCAGGTAATTAACGCCTTACGGCAAAAGTAACTGATCAAAGAGTGACTGATGGCTACTGAAGAACACGCTGTGCAACACGGTCCTACCGCTGGTGAATACATTGGTCACCATCTGACGCATTTCCAGACCGGCAAGCAGTCGGGTGTGATTGATATGTCTGTCTTCAATATGGATTCGATCTTCTGGTCGGTCTTGTTGGGGGTGGTGGGTCTGTTTGTGATGTGGCGGGTGGCTAAAAGTGTGACCGCGGGTGTGCCGGGGCGTATGCAGGCCGCGGTTGAAATCCTGCTGGAAATGGTGGATACCCAGGCCAAAGGCATCATTCATAACGCCGAGTCGCGCAAGTTTGTCGGTCCGCTGGCGCTGACAGTGTTTGTCTGGGTGTTTCTGATGAACTCCATGGACTTCTTGCCGGTGGATCTGATTCCGTTGATCTGGGAAATGATTTACGGTGCGGCCGGCCACGATCCACACCATGCCTACATGCGTGTGGTGCCGACAGCAGACTTGTCCACCACGCTGGCCATGTCGTCTTCGGTGTTGTTGGTTTGTCTCTATTACAACGTCAAGATCAAGGGTGCTGGCGGTTGGGCGCATGAGTTGGTGACCGCGCCTTTCGGCACCAGCAAAAACCCTCTGTTTGCATTGATTTTGGGTGTTTTGAACTTCGGCATGCAGATGATTGAGTTCACCGCCAAGACCGTGTCGCACGGCATGCGGTTGTTTGGCAATATGTATGCGGGTGAGTTGGTGTTCATGCTGATCGCGCTCATGGGGGCGGTTGGCTTTGGTTCGGCGACGGGTGTTGTCCTGTGGCTGGGGCATGTGTTGGCGGGGACCGGCTGGGCTATCTTCCACATCCTGATCGTGGCCTTGCAAGCCTTTATTTTCATGATGTTGACCTTGGTGTATGTGGGCCAGGCGCACGACCACCACTAAAATTTTTGTCAGTAGTTTTTTCTTTCTTTTCAACTTAAATCCATAGGAGTTCTTAAATGGAAAACGTTCTCGGTTTTGTGGCATTGGCCGCTGGTTTGATCATTGGTCTGGGTGCTATCGGTGCTTGTATCGGTATTGGCATCATGGGCAGCAAATACCTTGAGGCTGCTGCCCGTCAGCCCGAGCTGATGAATGAACTGCAAACCAAGATGTTCCTGTTGGCTGGTCTGATCGATGCTGCTTTCCTGATTGGTGTTGGTATCGCGATGATGTTTGCGTTTGCTAACCCGTTCGTGCTGAAGTAATTCCATTCGCCTTTCACTGAATAGAGAGGTGTTGTTGTGAGTATTAACGCAACATTCTTCGCGCAATTGGCGGTGTTTTTCCTGTTGGTGATCTTTACGATGAAATTCGTATGGCCACCCATTGCGAAGGCGCTGGATGATCGCGCACAGAAAATCGCAGACGGCTTGGCTGCTGCCGACAAGGCCAAATCCGAACTTTCATCCGCCAACAAGCGGGTCGAAGAAGAATTGGCCAAATCGCGCACCGAGACCGCAGGCCGTTTGGCTGATGCCGAACGCCGTGCCTTGACCATCATTGAAGAAGCCAAGGCCAAAGCCTCGGAAGAAGCCAGCAAGATTGTGGCTGCTGCCAAGGCGGAAGCTGACCAGCAGACCATCAAGGCCCGTGAGTCTCTGCGCGAGCAGGTTGCGGCGCTGGCAGTCAAGGGCGCCGAGCAGATCCTGCGCAAGGAAGTCAACGCTGGCGTCCATGCTGACCTGTTGAATCGTTTGAAGACCGAGCTTTAAGAGAACAACATGGCTGAACTTGCCACTATTGCCCGTCCTTACGCCGAAGCCTTGTTCAAGGCCAGTGCGTCTGACGCCAAGGCTGTGCTTGGCTGGCTCGATGAGCTGGCTGCTGTTGCGGCGCAACCTCAGCTGCTGCAGTTTGCGGACAGCCCGAAAACCACGGCAGACCAGGTGTATGGCGTGATTTCTGGCGTCATGAAGACTGCACTCGATGCTCATGGTCAGAACTTTTTGCGCACGGTGATTGCCAACAACCGGTTGGCATTTTTGTCCGAAATTGCCAGCCAGTTTCGTGCATTGGTCAATGCTCAAAGCGGTTCGTGTGATGCTGTGGTTTACAGCGCTTTTCCGATCGACGGTGCCGCCTTGGCTGAAACTGCCAAGGTGCTGGAGCAGCGTTTTGGACGCAAGCTCAATGTGTCGGTTGAGTTGCAACCCGAGCTCATTGGGGGCATCAGGGTGGTCATAGGTGACGAAGTTCTTGACACATCTGTCAAGGCCCGTTTGGAACAAATGAAAGTGGCTTTGACGGCTTGAGGCTTTTGCCGCAATCCGTTGGCCTATTTAATGAAAGAAGGAAAGAGTCATGCAACTCAATCCCGCAGAAATTTCTGAACTGATCAAGAGCCGTATTGAAGGCTTGTCCGCCAACGCAGACATCCGCAATCAGGGCACGGTCGTGTCGGTGACCGATGGCATTTGCCGCGTTCACGGCCTGTCCGAAGTGATGCAAGGTGAAATGTTGGAATTTCCGGCCGGCTCCGATGGCCAACCCACCTTCGGTCTGGCGCTGAACCTTGAGCGCGACTCGGTGGGTGCCGTGATTTTGGGTGAATACGAGCACATTTCCGAAGGAAATACGGTCAAGTGCACCGGTCGCATTCTGGAAGTGCCGGTTGGCCCCGAGCTCAAAGGCCGCGTGGTCAACGCGTTGGGTCAGCCGATCGACGGCAAGGGCCCCATCAACGCCAAGATGACCGACGTGATCGAAAAGGTTGCACCTGGTGTGATCGCTCGCCAATCGGTGGATCAACCCATGCAGACCGGCCTGAAGTCCATCGACTCGATGGTGCCAGTGGGCCGTGGTCAGCGTGAGTTGATCATTGGTGACCGCCAAACGGGTAAGACGGCTGTCGCGATCGACGCCATCATCAACCAGAAGGGTCAGAACATGACCTGCGTTTATGTCGCGATCGGCCAGAAGGCTTCCAGCGTCAAGAACGTGGTGCGTGCGCTGGAGCAAGCAGGCGCTCTGGAATACACCATTGTGGTGGCCGCTACTGCTTCCGAGTCGGCAGCCATGCAATATGTGGCAGCCTACTCGGGTTGTACCATGGGTGAGTACTTCCGTGATCGTGGTGAAGATGCCCTGATCGTGTACGACGATCTGTCCAAGCAAGCTGTTGCTTATCGTCAGGTGTCGTTGCTGTTGCGCCGTCCTCCGGGCCGTGAAGCGTATCCAGGTGACGTGTTCTATCTGCACAGCCGTTTGCTGGAGCGTGCGGCCCGTGTCAATGCCGACTACGTGGAAGCATTCACCAAGGGTGAAGTGAAGGGCAAGACCGGCTCCTTGACAGCGCTGCCGATCATCGAAACACAAGCCGGTGACGTGTCGGCCTTCGTGCCGACCAACGTGATTTCCATCACCGATGGTCAGATCTTCCTGGAAACCAACTTGTTCAACGCTGGTATCCGTCCTGCGATCAACGCCGGTATCTCGGTGTCTCGCGTCGGCGGTGCTGCTCAGACCAAGTTGATCAAGAACCTGTCGGGTGGTATCCGTACCGACTTGGCCCAGTATCGTGAATTGGCCGCTTTTGCCCAGTTTGCTTCCGATCTGGACGAAGCAACCCGCAAGCAGCTCGACCGTGGTGCACGCGTGACTGAATTGCTCAAGCAAGCCCAGTACAGCCCGCTGTCGATTTCACTCATGGCTGCGTCGTTGTTCGCGGTCAACAAGGGTTTCCTGGATGATGTCGCCATCAACAAGGTGCTGGCATTTGAGCATGGCCTGTTTGCTTATCTGAAAGACAAGAATGCAGCGCTGCTGGCCAAGCTGGAAGCCAATCGCGCCATGGACAAGGATGCCGAGGCTGAGTTGACCACCGCCATTGCTGCCTTCAAGAAGTCGTTTGCCTAAAGTCACCTCGCAACTAGACTAGGAGACTGATATGGCAACTGGCAAGGAAATACGCGGCAAGATCAAAAACTTCGAAAGTACGAAGAAGATCACCAAGGCCATGGAGATGATTTCCGTCTCCAAAATGCGTAAGGCACAGGACCGTATGCGTGCAGCCCGCCCGTATACGGAAAAAGTGCGCAACATTGCTGCTCATCTGGGACAGGCCAACCCTGAATACGTTCATGCCTTCATGAAACCCAACGACGCCAAAGTGGTTGGCATGATTGTGGTCACGACGGACAAGGGCCTGTGTGGCGGTCTCAACACCAATGTATTGCGCGGTGTGACCAACAAGCTGCGCGAAGTGCAGTCGGCTGGCATGACGACCCAGACAGTGGCCATTGGCAACAAAGGGTTGGGTTTTCTCAACCGTATTGGTGCCAAGGTGGTTGCGCATGTCACCCAGCTGGGTGACCGTCCGCACCTTGAGCGACTGATTGGCCCGGTCAAAGTGTTGCTCGATGCCTATGCCAAAGGTGAAATCAGCGCGGTTTACCTGTCGTACACCCGCTTCATCAACACGATGAAGCAGGAAGTCGTCATGGAGCAGCTGCTGCCTCTGTCAGCGGTTGATCTCAATGAGCAGGCCCGGGCCAGTGAAGCGGCTTCCGGCACCAAGCATGGCTGGGACTACATCTATGAGCCCGATGCGCAGTCTGTGATTGACGACCTGATCGTCCGTTACGTTGAAGCTTTGGTGTTTCAGGCGGTGGCCGAAAACATGGCCTCTGAACATGCCGCGCGCATGGTTGCCATGAAAGCGGCAACGGACAACGCCGGTAACGTGATTGGTGAACTCAAGCTGGTTTACAACAAGACCCGCCAGGCCGCCATCACCAAAGAGTTGTCGGAGATCGTCTCTGGCGCCGCCGCGATTGCTGCCTGATCAACCTCTGGCGAATTAGCAAGATTCAAATTTATTGGAGCAAAACCAAATGGCTCAAGATACTCAAACGAACGCTGGCGTTCAAGGCAAGATTGTTCAGTGCATTGGCGCTGTGGTCGACGTGGAGTTTCCACGCGATCATATGCCTAGCATTTATGATGCCCTCAAACTCGAAGGCTCCAGCCTGACGCTGGAAGTGCAGCAGCAACTCGGTGACGGCATCGTTCGTACCATTGCGTTGGGTTCCAGCGACGGCTTGCGCCGTGGTCTGATGGTGTCCAACACGGGTAGTCCGATTTCGGTGCCGGTCGGTACGGCCACACTCGGTCGCATCATGGACGTGCTGGGCCGGCCGATTGACGAGCGTGGTCCAGTCAATTCGGACAAGTTGTCATCGATCCACCGCAAGGCGCCCACCTACGACGAACTCAGTCCTTCGCAAGAGTTGCTGGAAACCGGCATCAAGGTGATTGACCTGGTTTGCCCGTTCGCCAAGGGTGGCAAGGTGGGTCTGTTCGGCGGTGCCGGTGTGGGCAAGACCGTGAACATGATGGAGTTGATCAACAACATCGCCAAGGCACACAGCGGTCTGTCCGTGTTTGCCGGTGTGGGGGAGCGTACCCGTGAAGGGAATGACTTCTACCACGAGATGGCTGATTCCGGTGTGGTGAACCTGGAAAAACTCGAAGAATCCAAGGTGTCCATGGTTTACGGCCAGATGAATGAGCCTCCGGGCAACCGTCTGCGCGTGGCCTTGACCGGCCTGACCATTGCTGAATCGTTCCGTGATGAAGGCCGTGACGTGTTGTTCTTCGTGGACAACATCTACCGTTACACCCTGGCCGGTACCGAAGTGTCTGCTTTGCTGGGTCGTATGCCGTCTGCCGTGGGTTACCAGCCGACGCTGGCCGAAGAAATGGGTCGTCTGCAAGAGCGGATCACTTCCACCAAGGTGGGTTCCATCACCTCCATCCAGGCCGTGTACGTGCCAGCTGACGACTTGACTGACCCGTCTCCGGCAACCACCTTTGCCCACCTGGATTCCACCGTGGTGTTGTCGCGTGACATTGCGTCGCTGGGTATTTATCCCGCGGTGGACCCGCTGGACTCCACCAGCCGTCAGCTTGACCCCAATGTGGTGGGTCTGGATCACTACGAAACGGCCCGTGCCGTGCAAGGTACTTTGCAGCGCTACAAGGAATTGCGCGACATCATCGCGATTCTGGGGATGGACGAGTTGGCACCTGAAGACAAGCTGACCGTGGCTCGCGCCCGTAAGATTCAGCGTTTCCTGTCTCAACCCTTCCATGTGGCCGAAGTGTTTACCGGTTCTCCCGGCAAGTACGTGTC
>NZ_JAQTWM010000169.1 GCF_028689305.1 Rhodoferax sp.
CCGCCTTCACCTTCAAGCGCCAGCCATGCAGCAGCGGCTCGGTATAGCCGCTGGGCTGGGCCAGGCCCTTGAACACCAGATCACAGGCGGCCTGGTAGGCCATCGACGTGTCAAAGTGCCCGGCCATCGGTTTGTAAGCAGGGTCACCCGCGTTCTGACCATCCACCACGGCGGCCATACGCTCGAAGGTGGCTTTGACTTGCGCCTCTGTCACCACACCATGGTGCAGCCAGTTCGCCATGTGCTGGCTGGAAATGCGCAGCGTGGCGCGGTCTTCCATCAGGCCGATGTTGTGGATGTCGGGCACTTTGGAGCAGCCCACGCCCTGGTCCACCCAGCGCACCACGTAGCCCAGGATGCCCTGGGCGTTGTTGTCGAGCTCCTGCTGTTTGTCGGCCTCGCTCCAGTCGGCACTGGCAGCCACGGGCACTTGCAGCAGGCCAGCCAGCAGTTCGTCGCGCTGTTTGTCGGCGTTGATTTTTTCCAGCTCTTTCTGCACGTCGCTGACCAGCACCTGGTGGTAGTGCAGCGCATGTAGCGTGGCACCGGTCGGGCTGGGCACCCAGGCGGTGTTGGCACCGGCCTTGGGGTGGCCAATTTTTTGCTCCAGCATGGCTTTCATCAAGTCGGGCATGGCCCACATGCCTTTGCCGATCTGCGCCTTGCCACGCAGGCCGCAGCCCAGGCCGACCAGCACGTTGTTCTTTTCATAAGCCTGGATCCAGGCACTGGTTTTCATGTCGCCCTTGCGGATCATCGGGCCGGCGTGCATGGCGGTGTGCATCTCGTCGCCGGTGCGATCCAGGAAGCCAGTGTTGATGAACGCCACGCGGCTGCCTGCGGCGGCAATGCAGGCTTTCAGGTTGACGCTGGTGCGGCGCTCTTCGTCCATGATGCCGAGCTTGACGGTGCTGTCGGGCAGGCCGAGCATTTTTTCGACACGGCCAAACAGCTCACTGGCAAAGGCCACTTCCGCCGGGCCGTGCATCTTGGGCTTGACGATGTAGACCGAGCCTTTGCGCGAGTTGCGAATGGCATCTTTCTTGGTCTTGGCCAGGTCGTGCAGGGCGATGGTGGTGGTGACCACTGCGTCCATGATGCCCTCGGGGATTTCATGCGTCTGGCCATGTTTGTCGGTGTACAGAATGGCCGGGTTGGTCATCAGGTGGCCGACATTGCGCACAAACATCAGGCTGCGGCCATGCAGGCGCACCGGTTTTTTGCCGTCGGGCGCGGTGTAGAGGCGGTCGGCGTTGAGGCCGCGCTGCAGGGTCTTGCCGCCTTTTTCGAAAGTTTCGGTCAACGTGCCTTGCAGAATGCCCAGCCAGTTGCTGTAAGCCAGTACTTTGTCGTCGGCATCCACAGCGGCGACCGAGTCTTCCAGGTCCAGGATGGTGGAGAGAGCGGCTTCCACCACCAGATCCGCCACACCGGCCGGGTCGCTGGCGCCAATGGGGGTGGCGCGGTTGATGATCAGGTCCAGGTGCAGGCCGTTGTGCTCGAACAGCACGCTGGAAGGTGCCTTGGCTTCGCCCTGGTAGCCGACGAATTGTTTGGCATCGGCCAGACTGGTGTTGCTGCCATCGGCCAGTTTGACGGCCAGTTTGCCGCCCTTGACGCTGTAGGCCACCGAGTCAATGTGTGAACCCTTGCGCAGCGGGGCGCAACGGTCCAGCACGTGGCGGGCGTATTCGATCACCTTGGCGCCGCGCTTGGGGTTGTAGCCGCCTTTTTTGCCGGCTTTCTCGCAGCCCTTGGCTTCAGCAATCACGTCGGTGCCGTAGAGCGCGTCGTACAGACTGCCCCAGCGGGCGTTGGCGGCGTTGAGGGCGTAGCGGGCGTTCAGGATCGGCACCACCAGCTGCGGGCCGGCTTGTTTGGCCAGCTCTGCATCGACGTTGGTCGTGGTGACGCGGGCCTTGGCCGGTTGCGGGACCAGGTAGCCGATGTTTTCCAGAAACGCGCGGTAGGCAGGCAGGTTCATGATCGGGCCGGGGTTGGCCTTGTGCCAGTTGTCCAGCTCGGTTTGCAGGCGGTCGCGTTCAGCCAGCAGGGCGATGTTTTTCGGCGCCAGGTCGGCCACGATGGCATCGAAGCCCTTCCAGAATTTGGCCGGGGTGATGCCGGTGCCGGGCAGCACCTGTTTTTCAATGAACTGGCACAAGTTGGCAGCCACTTGCAGGCGGTTTTTGGTGATGCGTTCAGTCATGGTCGTCAAGTCCAAAGTTAAAAAATCAAGAGGGGAAGAAATGGTGCACGTCACGCAGGCTGTAGCCGATGTGTGTCGGTTGCGTGCCCAGCTCTTCAAACGGCAATTGGTAGCGGTTGACCCACAGCGTCTGGTAGCCATACCAGGTGGCGCCCAGCGCGTCCCAGGCATTGCTGCTGACAAACAGCACCTCTGGCGCCGTCAGGCCCAGCGTCTGCTCACCCAGCGCATAAGCCTCGGGGTGGGTCTTGAATTTGCGGATCGGGTCAACACTGATGACGTGGTCCAGCAGGCCGTCGAATCCGGCCGAATGCACGGCAGCTTGCAGCATGGCCGCATCGCCGTTGCTCAAAATGCCGATCGGGATGCCGGCCGCCTTGAGCTGCTGCAGCACCTCCAGGTTCTCGGGGAAGGCGTCCAGATGCTGGTATTGCGCCAGCAGCAGTTCGATGGCTGGCTCGAATTCCAAAAGAAAATCAGCGTCAGCCCAGGTATTACCTGGGGTTGTTGCTATCTTTTTAATGGCAAATATCAGCGCAGCCCGCGTCAGCGCACTGAACGGCTGGTAGTGCGCACCATGGTTGCAGGTGGTCACCAGCCGGGTGTATTCAATCTGCTTGTCGCGCCACGCCACACTCAGCGCCTGGCCATGGCCGGGGAACAGCTCCTCGGCCAGTTGTGCCACGCTGTACACGTCAAACAGGGTGCCATAGGCATCAAACAGCACCGCGCGCGGCCATCTGGCGGGGTGTTTGAGCGGTGAAGCGTGGGTGGAGTTCATCCCCCTATTTTAAGGAGGGGGCCTCTCCGGTTTGCTGACGGTGCCCGGGCAACAGTTGTGACTGCGGTGCAGGTAATCGGGCTCGGCCGCGTTTGGGAAATAATCAGGTCCAGGTTCGTCTGTCCACCTCTTTTCCCCCTGCACCATGAACACTCCCCGCTTGCCTGCCATCCGTCCCCTGCCTCTTGAAGGTCTGCGCGTGGTGGAATTTACCCACATGGTGATGGGGCCGACCTG
>NZ_JAQTWM010000170.1 GCF_028689305.1 Rhodoferax sp.
AAAACTTCAAAACCAGTGATTCAAACAGGCGAATCAGCCATCGCGGTTGAATTTAACCACACCGACCATCACAAAAAAATAAATATCCAGGTTACATGCTTGTTACTGAGCGCAATCCAGTCATTTTTGTTGCACAGTCACAACAACTCATAGCACAAACCACTCCTTTACACCCCAGTATCAAATTTTGATTTTTTCTTTACAAATCAACCATTTGCAAGCCACTCAAACCAACAAAATTCGGCACCATTTCAGGGAAAACCCCTGCCACACAAGATCTCAAAACAGTGCATCATTGCCAAAAAATGAACGATCGTTCTATTACATCCTTAACCCCAGCCCACCAACGACCATCATCATGACCCATCCATTCATTGCCACTCAAAAGTTCTCCGCTGTTCGCAGCATCGCCATGGCCAGCGCGTTGTGTTGCGCCGGTTTGGCCAGTGCCCAAACTGGCCCTGGTGTCACGCTGTATGGTTTGGCAGATGCCGGTATCACTTCGGTGTCGGGCTTGAAAGCCGGCACCGTGACACAAGTGGCCAGCGGCATCATGGAAGGCTCACGCTGGGGCATCAAGGGCACCGAAGACATGGGCGGTGGTTACAAGACCATCTTCACGCTCGAATCCCGGGTTGAACTCGATACCGGCTCCGTGAGCAGCCGCCCTATTTCTGGCACCCAGTTGTCAGATCGTTACTCTCAAGCGGCGCTGCTGGGCCTGCCGACCACACTGCAGCCTGCCGTGGCTGCGGTTGATGGCCTCCTGGCCGCTCAGTGGGGCGTGAATCCGACCGGCAACCTGTTTGACCGGCAAGCCTATGTGGGCGTGATCACCCCTGTTGGCGCCATCATGGCTGGCCGCATGTACACACCAGCCTTCGAGACCAACGCCATGTATGACATCATGGAAACCCAGTCGGGCTTGTCGGCAGGGCAAGTGGTGGCCTTCCCGGCGGCGCTTGAGATTCGCAAGTCGAACGCCTTGCAATACCGGTTTGTGAAAGACGGCATCTCTGGTTCCTTCATGTATGCCCTGGGTGAGGTCGCCGGTGACACTGGTAAAGGCCGCATGCTGGGCTTGAATGCCAATTACAAAACCGGCAATTTCTCCGTTGGTTTTGGTTATAACCAAGCCAACAATGAGCTGGGGCAGTCGTCGCTGACCACGTCGGTGCTGGGCGCCTCCATGAACTTTGGCCAGGACAAACTCACAGGCATGGTCATCAAGCTGACTGACGACAACCCCAATGGCTTGTCCGCTATCGCCCCGGCGCTGACCCCGGTCGTGGGCGCTGCCGCCGCAGGCTTGGTTCAAAACGCTTTCCTCAATGCCTTCAAGCAGGACGGCACCTTGTCTCACATCGGTTATCGGCACGTGACCGGCCCCCACGCCATCTCGGTGGCTTACACCGCTTACAAGGACAATCGTCCGGCTAATGCTGACGTGACATCCTACGGCGTGGCTTACACCTACTCATTGTCCAAGCGCACCGACCTGAATGCCGTGGTCGTGCAATATGACAACAAGAATTTGGCCCAAACGGCGCCTGGCGGCAATGGTTATATTGGTGGTGTCACCGCCTCCGCTGGCACTGGTTCAACCGGTTTGGCCTTTGGTATCCGTCACCGCTTCTGATCGGATTCCGTCCCCAGCCAAGAGCCCCTTGCGGGCTCTTTTTTTTTACCCCTGCACAGCACCTGCACAATCGCGCGACAATTGCCGTCTTTCAAAACTGCCTGAGCCTAGCCATGTCCATGTCAACCAGCGACCGTCTTTTCACGACCCTGGATGCCGCCCTGCGCACCGTGTTTGCCTCACACCATGGGGCGCAACCCTGCCCCACCGTGGCTGCTGACGCCACCGAACTCTCCGAGGCTGAAAAGAAAGAAGCCGCCGCGCTGATGCGTGTCAACCATGTCGGCGAAGTCTGCGCCCAGGCACTTTATACGGCCCAGGCGTTTGCTACCAAAAACGAAGCACTGAGAGACCATTTTTTGCGGGCTAGCGCCGAAGAAACCAATCATTTGGCGTGGACCGAAGCGCGCCTGAAAGAACTCGGCGACCGTACCTCGCTGCTCAACCCGCTGTGGTACGCCGGGGCCTTTGGCATCGGACTGCTGGCCGGGCGGCTGGGTGATCGGGTCAGCCTCGGTTTTGTCGTGGAAACAGAAAACCAGGTGGAGGCTCACCTCGACGGCCATCTGAGCCGTTTGCCCACGCAGGACCACGCCTCACGCGCCATCGTGGCACAGATGAAAGATGACGAAGTCCGTCATGCCCTCAATGCCAAGGAACTGGGCGCGATTGATTTGCCAGCCCCCGTCAAGGGGCTGATGAAGGCGGCGGCCAAGGTCATGACCACCGTGGCACACCGGATTTAACTTAAACCTCCACCACCTCAAAACTGGTGGTGATCTGCGCGGTCTTGCCCAGCATGACGCTGGCCGAGCAGTATTTGTCATGGCTCATGGCGATGGCGCGCTCAACCGCGCTTGCTGGCACACCCTTGCCCGACACGGTGAAATGCATGTTGATGCGGGTGAACACCTTGGGCTCAGTCTCGGCCCGGTCGGCCTCAAGCCTGACGCTGCAGCCACGCACATCATGGCGCCCCCGCTTGAGGATCAGCACCACGTCGTAAGCCGTGCAGCCGCCAGTGCCGGCCAGCAGCAGTTCCAGCGGACGCGGCGCCAGATTCAACCCCCCGTTTTCGGGTTTGGCCGCGTCAGGCGCACCATCCATCATCAGCGTATGGCCACTGCCGGTTTCCGCCACAAACCCCATGCCCGAGCGCGTTTGCAGCGCGCCGGTCCAACTGACCGTGCATTCCATGTTGATCCTTTAAAAATTGCTCCGCGCGGAGTAAATTTCTTCACTTACAATACACCAACTGCCCCGCGCGCAGTCAAAAATATACCGATATCCTGTCCAAAGTGTAGCCCCATGCCCTCCTCTCCCCTCGCAGCATCCCTCAGCCCAGCCGACTATCTGAAAAAAATCCTGACCGCCCGGGTTTACGACGTGGCCAATGAAACCGCGCTCGAGCCGGCCCGCGCCTTGAGCCGACGGCTGCACAACTCGGTGTTGCTCAAGCGCGAGGACCAGCAGCCGGTACGCAGCTTCAAGCTGCGCGGCGCCTACAACAAGATGGCGCACCTGACGCCAGAAC
>NZ_JAQTWM010000093.1 GCF_028689305.1 Rhodoferax sp.
CGGCGCTGCAACTGTTTGGCGCGGGCCGCGAAAAACGCCTCTACGCCATACCGCCCTACACCCCGGTGCGCAGCCTGGACTTTGAAGACCACCCGTTTGAAGTGCAGCACTGGGCGCACGCCTGTGCACTGTGTGGGGCCGCTGAGAGTTATCTGGACGAAATGATTGTGGACGACGCCGGCAGCCGCCTGTTTGTGTGTTCGGACAGCGACTATTGTGAAGATCGGCGCGACGCGGGCCATGTCGGCACGCAACAAGCCGTGACGTTGCACGATGTCTTGGCCGCGCCCGCAGAGGCGTTCACGTCCAACGATCAGGAGGCCGCATGAAGCCACCCGTGTTGTTGTCCGTGCGCCAGGCGGGCAAGGCCTTTGTGCACCAAGGCCAGCCGCGCTGGGCCTGCCGCGACGTGAGTTTTAACCTCTACCCCGGCGAAGTGCTGGCGGTGGTGGGCGAGTCAGGCTCGGGCAAAAGCACGCTGTTGCGCCTGCTGGCAGCGCGCCTGGCCTGTGACCAAGGCTCGGTGCATTACGACGTGCGGTCTGAGTCTGCCAATGAACCCAGCGGTCTGGTCGATCTGGCCGAGCTGTCAGAAGCCCGCCTGCGCTGGCTGGCCCGCACCGATTGGGGTTTTGTCGAGCAACACGCGCGTGACGGCCTGCGCATGAACGTCTCGGGCGGGGCCAATGTGGGTGAACGCCTGATGGCGCTGGGGGCCAGGCATTACGGAAAGCTGCGCAACGAAGCCGTCTCCTGGATGCAGCGTGTGGAGCTCGACACCGGCCGCATGGATGACCTGCCCGCCACCTATTCGGGCGGCATGCAGCAGCGCTTGCAAATTGCCCGCAACCTGGTGACGCATCCGCGCCTGGTGTTCATGGACGAACCCACCACAGGGCTGGACGTGTCAGTCCAGGCCCGCCTGCTGGATCTGCTGCGCGAGCTGGTGGACGAGCTGCAACTGGCCGCCGTGGTGGTCACCCACGACTTGGCCGTGGCCCGCCTGCTGGCGCAGCGCCTGCTGGTCATGAAAGACGGCCAGGTCGTGGAGCAAGGCCTGACCGACCGGGTGCTGGACGACCCGCAGCACCCTTATACCCAATTGCTGGTGTCCTCGGTGCTCACGCCATGACCGCCCAACTCGAATCCAACCCCATGACTGCACTCATTGAAACCCTGGCCCTGTCCAAAACCTTCACGCTGCACGGGCGCGGTGGCCTGCAACTGCCGGTGTTTTCCGGCATCAATTTAAGTGTGCAACCCGGTGAATGCCTGGCGCTCACCGGCCACTCCGGCAGCGGCAAAAGCTCTTTGCTGCGCTGTCTGTATGGCAACTACGCGCCCAGCAGCGGCGCGGTGCGGATTCGCCACGCCGGTGACTGGCTCAACCTGTCGGAGGCCGCGCCGCGTGAGGTGGTGGCGGTGCGTCGGCGCACGCTGGGCTACGTCTCACAGTTTCTGCGTGTGATTCCACGGGTGGCCACGCTCGACATCGTGGCTGACCCCTTGCGCCGTCTTGGCGTGGGAGCCGAAGAAGCCCGGGCGCAAGCTGCGCAATGGCTCAGGCGCCTGAACCTGCAAGAACACCTGTGGCACTTGCCGCCCGCCACCTTCTCTGGGGGTGAGCAGCAGCGCGTCAACATTGCCCATGGCTTGATCACCGCGCCGCCAGTGCTGCTGTTGGATGAACCCACCGCCTCGCTCGACGCCGACAACCGGCGCGTGGTGGTGGCGCTGATCCACGCTGCCCGCGCACAGGGCAGTGCCATCGTGGGCATCTTTCACGACGACGAAGTGCGTGAGGCGGTGGCAACGCGCTGCCTGGATGTCGAGCAACACCGCAACCCCGTTTGATCTGCAAGGAACCTGACTGATGAACCAACATATCTTTCGCAACGCCCGCATTGTTACGGCTGACGAAGAATTCACCGGCACGGTGGTGATGAAAAGCGGCTTGATCCAGTCGGTCGATCGCGGCAATACCTCGGTGCCAGGTGCCGAAGACTGGGGCGGCGACTGGCTGCTGCCAGGCCTGGTGGAGTTACACACCGACAACCTGGAGAAACACCTGTCACCGCGCCCCGGCGTGTTGTGGAATGCCCATTCCGCCATGACCGTGCACGACGCCCAGTGCGCAGCGGCCGGCATCACTACCGTGCTGGATTCGGTGGTGATTGGTGACCTGGACGACGACGGCGCACGCAGCAAGACACAACACACCTCGATCGCCGCCCTGCACCAGTGTCGCGATGAAGGCCTGATGCGGGTCGATCACCTGTTGCACCTGCGCTGCGAACTCTCCGCCCCCGACATGCTGGAGGTGTTTCACGAATATGCCGATGACGCGCTGCTGACACTGGTGAGCATGATGGACCACACACCCGGCCAGCGCCAGTGGCGTGACTTGGTCAGCTACCGCCGCTACACCGAGCGCAACGGCAGCTACAGCGACGCCGATTTCGAAGCCATGATTGCCCAGCGCAAGGCCGACCAGCAGGCCTTCTCGCTGCCACACCGGGTTGAAATCGTGCGTGAATGCCGATCGCGTGGCCTGCCCCTGGCCAGCCATGACGACACCCTGCTCAGCGACATTGCCCAGGCCGTCCTGGAAGGGGTGGCCATGTCCGAGTTCCCGACCACGGTAGAGGCGGCGCAGGCGGCGCGGGCTGCCGGCATGGCGATCATCATGGGTGGCCCCAACATGGTCAAGGGCGGCTCGCACTCCGGCAACGTGTCGGCAGCCGAACTGGCGCAGCTGGATCTGCTGGACATTTTTTCCTCCGACTACGTGCCCAGCAGCCTGCTGATGGCCACCTACATGCTGGCTGCGCTGGAGGGCTGGAGCTTGCCCAAGGCGGTGCGCACCGTCACACTCAACCCGGCGCGCGCCATTGGTCTGCAAGATCGGGGCGAGATTGCGCTGGGTCAGCGGGCTGATCTGCTGCGGGTGCGCATGAACCGTGTCGGTACGCCGCTGGTGCTGGAAACCTGGTTGGCTGGCAACCGGGCCTTCTGAACCGCGCTGACCTTTCAGCATCAAGAGACGTTTTCATGAATGACACCCATATCACGGCCCACAACCCGCCACAGCACGTCCGCCTGGGGCTCGAACCCAGCCTGTCGGCCAGCGCCAGCGTGCGCGACTGCCGCTTTGGCCGCTACACCCAGGTCGGTGACCAGACCCGCATGGAAGACTGCCTGCTGGACGATTACGCCTATGTGCAGCATTTTTGCGACCTGATGTCGGCCGACATCGGCAAGTTCGCCAACATTGCCAACATGGTGCGCGTCAACCCCGGTTTTCACCCAATGGAGCGGCCCACGCTGCACCACTTTGTCTACCGCCCCACGATGTACGGCATGGCCGAGCAGGACGATGCCGACTTCTTTGCCTGGCGCCGCCGCCAGCGGGTGGTGATTGGCCACGACAGCTGGATCGGCCACGGCGTGGTCATCATGCCGGGGGTGCAGATTGGCCATGGCGCGGTGGTGGGCAGCAACTCGGTGGTGACCAAAGATGTGCCGGCCTACGCCATCGTCGCCGGGGCGCCCGCCAAGCTCATCCGCCAGCGTTTTCCCCGTGCCATTGCCCAGGCGCTGGAGGCCACCGCCTGGTGGGACTGGGATCACGACACGCTGACCGAGCGCATGGGTGACTTCAAGGATTTGCGGACGTTTCTGGCGAAATACGCCCCCTGAAGGGGTTCAACTCCTGGGCCGATGGTGTACCGGTCTCTCAGCCTGCCGGGCGGACCCGCACAAACACCAGCATCGCCGCCAGGGACAACACCGCCGCCAGGCCGAAGGCCCAGCCCGGCGCCAGCGCCCACAAGGCCCCGGCCACCAGCGACGCCGGCAAATACAACAGACCGGTGACGAAGTTGTAGACACCTACGGCGGTGGCACGGCGTTCGGGTTCGATGTCGGCAATGAAGGCCTTGCTTTGTGACTCTTCAATCGCGTAGAACAGTCCATACAAGGCCATCACCGCCACGATCTCCCAGCGCTTGTCTGCCAGCGCCAGCCACAGGTTGATGGTGGCATACAGCGCATAACCCAGCAGCACCACGCGGCTGCGCCCCACCTGGTCACCGCGCAGGCCCACCAGCGGCGCAGCCACCACGCAGGTGGTGTTGAACAAGGCGTACAACAGCACGATCTCGGTCACGCTGAAACCCACGGTGTGGGCCTTGAGCAGGATGAAACCCAGACTGAAGTACGCCAGCGCAAACACCCCGGCTGGCCATAAAAAGCGCTTGAAACCGGGGCTGAGCTGCTGCCAGTTCTGGCGCACACTCTCGCGCTGATGGACGATGCCGGGCTGGTCCGGGATGCGTGTGAGCACCAGCACACTGATCACGGCCGGCACACAGGCCAGCAAAAACAAGGTGCCATAGGTGCTGGGCGATTCGCCCAGCCATTTCAGCAAAGCATAAGCCACCAGCGGCCCGAGTACGGCACCGGCCTTGTCAAGTGCCTTGTGCACACCAAACGCATAGCCCCGCGACGCCGGCACCGCAATCGACGATAGCCAGGCGTCACGCGGCGGCCCGCGAAAACCCTTGCCCAGCCGCTCAATGACACGAAAAATGGCCAACCCCGTGACCGACGCTGACACCAGCAGAATCATCTTGGCCAGAGTGGAAAAACCGTAACCTGCCGTGGCAAACCACTTGCGCCGCCCGCTGCGGTCCGACAGCCAGCCGGCCAGGTAATTGAGTGACGAGGCCGAAAAATCTGCCAGGCCTTCGATCAAGCCCAGCAACGCGCTTGAGGCACCCGCCACCGTGGTGAAAACGATGGCAAACACCGAAAAAATCATCTCCGAGCTCAGGTCGGTCAAAAAACTGACCAGGCCCAGCTTGAGCACGTCAGGGTGCAGGCGCTGACCAGGCGCAGGCTGTGTCATACAAAACTTTCGTGGGGGCGCACTTTTTATGAATGGGTTGAATCGAGCAACGGAGCCCTTCTATGGTCTGACTTTACAGGCTTTCCCGAGACAGCGTACCGAACATCGTGGCAGCGACGTAAAGAAGTGGCACGCCCCTGAGCATCACGTCATCCCATCTCGCACCGAAGGCCTTCGCCCAGTCTATGAATGGGTCAAGCGCGACCGGGTCGTGTGAGCAAAGCGTGGATGGCGGCTTCGGTGCGCTCGTAGTCGCCTTCGCCGAAGTGCCGGTAGCGGATGCGCCCCTGGCCGTCGACGAGGTAGTGCGCGGGCCAGTAGCGGTTGTCGTAGGCCCTCCAGGTGGCGTAGTCGTTATCCATGGCCACCGGATGCGCGATGCCATAGCGCTTGATCGCCGCTTGCACATTGCCTGCAGAGCGCTCGAAGGCGAACTCCGGCGTGTGCACGCCGACGACCACGAGACCTTGCTTCCGATAGGTTGCGGCCCAGCGGTTGACGTGCGGTAGCGTGCGCAGGCAATTAATGCAGGCATGGGTCCAGAAATCCACCAGAACGATTTGTCCACGCAGTTGTGCGAGCGACAGCGCAGGCGAGTTGAACCACTTGGCGATGCCACGGAAGTCAGGGGCGATACCCCAGTCGTGCAGGCCGTCGGACCCGGCGCCGGCCGCTAGAGGCGGCACTGCAGCAAGGCTCGCGAGTGCTCCCAGGAATACGCGCCGGCGCGGTGAATATAGGCTGGGTGTCATGCTCATAGTCCCGTGGCAAAAGATGGATAGAAGTCCGACAGCCAGAGCGTCACCAAAGTGTCGTACTGCAGAAAGGTGAGAAGCCCGACGATCGCCACAACCAGGCCCAACCCCTGCTGAAGCCGGTACGTGTGGCGGGACAAAGCTCGCACCTTGGTGAGCGCCCATTGGCCACCGTAGGCGATGGCGAGCATCGGCAGCGCTGCGCCGAGCGCGTACAAACCCAGAAGAACGGCTGAGGATCCCCAGTGCGTCTGCGCGGCCACCAAGGTGAGGATGGTGGCGAGCACGGGCCCGGCGCAGGGTGTCCACACCGCGCCCAGCGACGCGCCAATCAGTAGACCACCGATCCAGCCAGGCCTGGCGTGGTCACCCAGACTGACGACACGTCCCAGCGCACCACTCATCGCTATGCTCAGGCGCTGGAAAGTTGTGGGCCAGACCATGCAAAGACCGAACGCGATCAGCAGCAGCGCTGCGGCATCACGCACGGTCTGTTGTTCCAGGCCGAGCAGGTGTTGCACTGAACCGAATGCCAGGGCCAAAGCCGTGAAGGACAGTGCGAAGCCAGTCGCGATGAACACCGGACGCGCGCCGGGGCCGCCAGCCGCGGTCGCGCCGAGCACGACGGGAAGAAGCGGCAGCACACACGGGGCTGCCACCGTCAGCAACCCGGCGGCGAATGCCAAGCCGGGCTGGGCCATTCCCGGGCCGATCATTGCGCAGCCTCTTTGGCCTGGCCATGCTCGCTGACCCTTCGCCAAAGCTGCGTCTTGCCAAATAGCGGCAGGCCGAGGTACGGGCGCACCAACATCTGCTCGGCCCCATCCATCGTCAGGCGCACAGCGTATGTCTTGGCGTTCTCGCGGTTATAGATTTCACCGCCAAGTTCCCCGTCACCCGACGGCCGTAGGCCGGTAAGAATCTTCATGCCCAAAGCCGGGCGCTTGTCGGCGGCATCCATGGTTTGGCCGGGTGCACCCATTGAACGGTTGGCAAGTACCCGTGTGACGGTGCCACATAACACATCACCGCAGGACGCGATCTCGACTTCGAGATTGCCGGATTCGGTGATCCAGCGCCCTATCTGGGCCGGTTGAACCGAGGCTTGTGCATTGGCCTGGGACGCGGTTAGGATCAACCAGGCGCCAGTGAGGGCCAGAGAACGGATTTTCATACAGACTCCTTGGAAAATTGGATGCATGTATTGAGCCTGCGGCGTATGTCTTGGAGTTGTCCGCAACGGGCGAATTTGTATGCCGGCTTGTCAAGCTGGCGGTGAGATAAATTGAGATACAAATCTCTGGTCCACTGCTCGTCTTTCGCTCGCCCTGGCCGTTAATTCCTCCTTTCGCTCGTGTATAAATTCGCCATGGCAAATCCAGACCACATCCTTATCATCGATGACGATTCCGATATCCGGGAGATGCTGGTCGCCTATTTGACAAGCCAGGGTTTGAAGGCCAGCGGAGCGGCGGATGGTCGTGGCATGCGCCGACTTCTCTCAGCCGAGCGAGTGGACCTGCTGGTGCTCGACCTCATGTTGCCTGGCGAAGACGGCATCAGCCTATGCCGGGAACTTCGTGCACCCGGTCAGTCGCACATTCCGATCATCATGCTCACCGCCCTTTCCGAAGAAGCAGATCGGATTTTGGGTCTCGAGTTGGGGGCAGACGACTATCTATCCAAACCGTTTGCCGCGCGCGAACTGCTGGCGCGCGTGCGCTCGGTTTTGCGGCGGACGCGCATGCTGCCGCCCACCATTGCAGCGGAGATTCCGCAGGCGCAAATCCGTTTTGGTGATTGGATGCTGGACACCGTGGCCCGGTATCTGGTGGATGGAACCGGAACAGTGGTGCCCCTCTCGGGTGCCGAGTACCGTTTGCTGCGAGTGTTATTGCAGCATCCACAGCGTATCCTCAGCCGCGACCAGTTGCTGCAGCTTACCCAGGGACGCGATGCGGATGTCTTTGATCGCTCTGTCGATCTGCTCGTCAGTCGAGTACGACAGCGCTTGCGAGACGAGCCCCGCGAATCGCGTTACATCAAGACCGTCCGCAACGAAGGATATGTGTTCTGCCTACCAGTGAATGGCGCGGGGACCGGATGAACTGGTCGCGGACCCTCTTTGGCCGGCTTGCGCTGATCCTCGTTGTCAGCCTGGTGTGTGCACAGACTCTGACCTTCGGCTTTGTGCTCGCCGAACGTGGGCTGGTGATGCGCGAGGTGATGATTGCCTATCTGACGGCGGATGTGGCCAGTTCGGTTGCCATGCTCGACCGACTGCCCGCTGACGAGCGTGCGAGCTGGATCGCCCGTCTTGATCGCCCCAACTATCGGTTTGTTCTTGCTGCGCGTCCTTACAGCAGCCACACAACGGCCAGTAGTTCGCCATTGGCCAGACCTGTGACGCAGGCTCTTTCCGAAGCCCTGTCTGAATCCGTGTCGGCCATTGACGCCATGCAGCCGGGCGTAGAACTGCGTTTGCTGCTGCAGCTACAAGATGGCTCTCAGCTGGCGGTCGATTTGTTGGAGCCGCGTCTGCGTCTTTCGCCATGGTTGCTTGCTAGCTTGACGGGGCAACTGATCCTGATCGCTGCAGGATGCTGGCTTGCTGTGCGGCAGGCCACACGTCCGCTGTCTGAACTGGCTGCAGCGGCGCGCAGTCTGAAGCCCGGTGAGGCAACACCTGCCTTGCCTCTCACCGGGCCAAGGGAGGTGGTTGATGCGGCACAGGCGTTCAATATCATGCGCCAGCGAATCGACGAGCATCTGGCGGAACGCAGTGAGATGTTGGGAGCGATCTCCCACGACCTTCAGACACCTATCACTCGCATGCGGCTGCGTGCGGACCTGATGCAAGATGAGGTTATGCGCGCCAAATTGCACGCGGACCTGGAGCAGATGCAGCATCTCGTCGAGCAGGGGTTGGCCTATGCGCGCAGTGCGCAAGCCGGGCAAGAGCTTGAGGTTTCCACGGATCTTCTTGCGCTACTGCAAAGTACCGTGGCGGACTACCAGGACGCGGGGCAACCGGTGCAATGGCTGGGAGACTCGCAGGCTGTTGTCAGGACACGCCCCAAGGCGCTTCGGCGGGTCATCAGCAACTTGATTGACAACTCGATCAAGTTCGCAGGTGCTGCGGAAGTCCGTCTCGTGCGTGAGAACGGGCAGCCTGCCATCCAGGTGCTGGATCGCGGTCCTGGCATTCCCGCTGATGAAGACGCCAAGGTGCGGCAACCGTTTTATCGCATCGAAATTTCGCGCAGTCCGAGCACGGGTGGTTCAGGATTGGGACTGGCCATCGTGCAACGGCTGGCTCCTCTGTGCCATGCCCAACTGCGCCTGCTGCCACGGGATGGCGGAGGCTTGTGTGCAGAAATTCGCTTTCAGTCGATGGATGCCTGAAACAGGCCGCTTTGTGAAAGGTGCCTCTCTATGTCAAGGCATGCGGTATTCACTAAGGGCGCTCCTGTTCTTTTTAAACCGCTGCTTTTTTGTGGCTTGGTTGATATATGTCATCAAATCGAACCACGGGGATGGTTAACCTCCCGGGCTGGTCTTTTCAGGCGCTGGGTTGTGTGTCTTGCAACATGGCAGCGACTTTTCATATGAACTCAGTCACTGATTTATCACCATCCTATTCTGCAAATCAACAGGCCGCTGTGGCCATGGAACTGGTCTGCCCTGCCGGTAGCCTGCCGGCCCTGAAAGCGGCGGTGGATAACGGTGCCGACTGTGTTTACCTGGGCTTTCGTGACGCCACCAATGCGCGCAACTTTGCCGGGCTGAACTTTGACGAAGCGGCCATTGAAGCGGGCATCCGTTATGCCCACGACCGGGGCCGCAAGGTGTTTGTGGCGCTCAACACCTACCCGCAGGCGACCAAGGCCGAACTGTGGCAACGTGCGGTGGACCGTGCGGCCCACAGCGGGGTCGATGCCATCATCCTGGCCGATCCCGGCATGATGGCCTATGCCGTCCGCCACCAGCCGCAACTGCGCCTGCACCTGTCGGTACAGGGTTCGGCCACCAATTACGAGGCGCTGGATTTTTATCACCAGCACTTTGGCATTGCACGTGCGGTGTTGCCGCGGGTGTTGTCGCTGGCCCAGGTGCAGCAGGTGCTGGAAAAATCCCCGGTCGAGATTGAGGTGTTTGGTTTTGGCAGTCTGTGTGTGATGGTGGAGGGGCGCTGTGCCCTGTCCAGCTACGTCACCGGCGAGGCGCCCAACACCAACGGCGTGTGTTCACCACCCAAGGCGGTGCGCTGGGTGGAAACCCCGCAGGGCCGCGAATCGCGTCTGAATGGCGTGTTGATCGACCGCTACGCCCCCGGTGAAAACGCCGGTTACCCCACGCTGTGCAAAGGCCGTTTTGATGTGGGTGACGAGACCAACTACTACGCCATTGAAGAGCCGACCAGCCTCAATACCCTGTCACTGTTGCCGGACCTGATGAAGATGGGGGTGTCTGCCATCAAGATCGAAGGCCGCCAGCGCAGCCCCGCCTATGTGGCGCAAGTCACGCGCGTCTGGCGCCAGGCCATTGACAGCTGCCGTGACAACCCGCACCGTTATACCGCCAAGCCGGCCTGGGTCAGCGATCTGGACAAGGTGGCCGAAGGCCAGCAACACACACTGGGCGCCTACCATCGCCCCTGGAAATGAAGGACGCACTCAACACCGCCCCACCGGCGTTGTGGCGTCGCCCTCTGGACATCGAATCTGCACAATGAAATTAGCTCTTGGTCCGATCCTTTATTACTGGCCACGCGATGAGGTGCTGGCCTTCTACGCCGCGGTGGCCAGCAGCCCGGTGGACATCGTTTATCTGGGTGAAGCGGTGTGTTCGCGCCGCCATGAGGTGCGGCTGGTGGACTGGCTCGACATTGCCCAGACCTTGCGCGCGGCGGGCAAGGAGGTGCTGCTGTCTACCCAGGTGCTGATCGAGTCCGGTGCCGATGTCACTGTGCTGCACAAGATTGCTGCCAATGGCCAGTTCATGGTCGAAGCCAATGACATGGGCGCGGTGCATTGCCTGGAGGGCAAAGTGCCATTTGTGGCCGGACCGCACCTCAACATCTACAACCTGCCGACACTGCAATGGATGACCGCGCTGGGCATCCAGCGCTGGGTGATGCCGCTGGAAATGGGGCGTGACGATCTGGCGCTGATGCAGCAGGGCCGCCCGGCCGGTCTGCAAACCGAGGTGTTTGCCTATGGCCGCATGCCGCTGGCGTTTTCCGCACGCTGCTTCACCGCGCGCCATTGCAATCTGCCCAAGGACGATTGCCAGTTCAAATGCATGGAGCACCCGGACGGTTTGCTGATGCGCACCCGCGAGAGTGAAGAATTCCTGGTGCTCAACGGCATCCAGACCCAATCGGCCCGCGTCTACAACCTGTTGCCCGAGTGGCCTGCGCTGCAGGCGCTGGGGGTGGATGTGCTGCGCATCAGCCCACAGTCCAAACACACGCTACGCATCATCGAACTGTTCCAGGGGGTGATGCAGGGCCAACTGGCCATCGCCGATGCCAACGCCGAACTGCTGACCCTGATGCCCGAAAAGCCCTGCAATGGTTATTGGTACGGCAAACCGGGGCTGGAGCTGCTGGCTCCCGCGCCGGCAAGCGCCTGACACTTCAAGGAGCCGCTGTGATGACTGCCACCCCTTTTGTCCTGCCCAAGCCGATCGGCCAGGTACTGGGCCGCCTGCCGGCCTATCCGGGCTCACTGCTGTTTGTCACCGGCCTGAACCTGGCGCTGGCCAGACAGCTGGCGCCTGATGTGACACTCATGCTCGTCGGCAAGAAACTGCGCCTGTGTGTCACCGATGCCCATTGGGCGTTTGACTTTGTCTGGAAAGACGGCCGGTTTGTCGCCAGTCAGAACCCCGGCCCGGCCGACCTGACCATCAGCGCCAGTGCCCATGACCTGATGTTGCTGGCGCGGCGCCAGGAAGACCCCGACACCCTGTTTTTCAGCCGCCGCCTGGCGATGGAGGGCGACACCGAGCTGGGTCTGCTGGTGAAGAACACCATCGACGCCATCGAATTGCCGGTGCTGACGCTGGCGCAACTGCGGCCAGCGCACGTGCTGGCGCAGGCGCGGGCTCATTTCAAGGCCCGCCTGGCCAGTTTCCGGCCACGTTAGCCAGAGCATGACGGCGGTATGAAACGCATTGTGGTCGGGATATCGGGTGCCAGCGGCGCGGTCTATGGCGTGCGCCTGTTGCAGGTCTTGCGCGACATGGGGACCGTGCGTACCCACCTGGTGGTGTCTGACGCCGGCTGGCTGAACCTGCAACAGGAGCTGGATGTCCCCTTGGCCAGGCTGGAAGACCTGGCCGATGTGGTCTACCCCATTCACCATGTCGGCGCAGCGATTGCCAGTGGCTCCTTCCAGTGTGATGGCATGGTGATAGCCCCCTGCTCCATGCGCACGCTGGCCGCGGTGGCCCACGGACTGTCCGACAACCTGATCACCCGCGCAGCGGATGTGATGCTCAAGGAGCGCCGCCGCCTGATCCTGATGGCCCGCGAAACCCCCTTAAACCTGGCGCACCTGCGCAACATGACCAGCGTGACCGAAATGGGCGGCATCATCTTTCCGCCGGTGCCTGGGTTTTATCAACGGCCACACAGCATTGCCGACATGGTGGATCACACCGTCAGCCGGGTGCTGGACCTGCTGGGGCTGCCGCCGCTGGATGCGGTGCGCTGGGCCGGTCTCAAACCGGTGGCGGCCATTGGTGCCCGTGCGGACTGACGGCATGGCTTACCGCGATCTGCGGGCCTTCATCACCCAGCTGGAAGCCTTGGGCGAACTCAAGCGCGTCAGCGCCGCCGTCTCCCCCCACCTGGAGATGACCGCCCTGTGCGACCGCACCCTGCGCGCAGGCGGCCCGGCCCTGCTGTTTGAGCAGCCCACCGGCCACACCATCCCGGTGCTGGGCAACCTGTTTGGCACAACCCGGCGCGTGGCCCTGGGCATGGGCGTGAATGACGTGAGCGAGCTGCGCCAGTTCGGCCATGTGCTGGCCAGCCTCAAAGAGCCCGAAGCGCCCAGGGGCTTCAAAGAGCTGGTCGGCATGGGCAGCCTGCTCCAAACCCTGTGGCGCATGGCCCCGAAAGAACTGGGCAGCGCCCCGTGCCAGGAGCTGGTGTGGGAAGGGGCTGACGTGGACCTGGCCCGCCTGCCCATCCAGCATTGCTGGCCCGGCGACGTGGCCCCGCTCATCACCTGGGGTCTGGTCATCACCAAGGGCCCGCACAAGGCGCGGCAAAACCTGGG
>NZ_JAQTWM010000013.1 GCF_028689305.1 Rhodoferax sp.
CGCCAGCCCTGCGCCTGCAGGTACTGGCTGACCCGGTAACTCTCGCGGTGCGCCTTGGGGGACAACCCCACCACCGCGACGGTGCGGCAATGGCGCAGAATGTGGCTGATGGCTTGCTGCTCTGTCAACTCGGACGGTTTGGGGGTTGTCATGGGGTTCCTCTCAATGCTTGGGGGTTCATATTCTGCGCAAATCAAGCCATCAACAGTTTGACAGCTTTTGAGGCTGCCAGTTGGTTGGCTGGGGCACTGGCGCTGGTGTCCAGGCCGTAGTTGATGTCGCTCCACTGCGCGGCTTGGCCGGAATTGGCATGAAATAAGCCGGTAGCCCGCACTAAATATCGGTTAGTAGCTATTGAATGAATAGCTAAATCGTTAAATCGCGTTAAATCGAGCCAGGCTCCAATGGCACTACCTTAAGCCCAAGCGCCAGCGATCTTGCGTTCGCGCTGGGCCTGCAATTGTGCTTTGAGGACACCACGCGGCTGCGTCAAGAACGACTGATTCTTTGATCGTCGCTTGATCGCCCTGGGCTCCACCCGACCCGGGCGATGCGGTACTTCAGCTTTGCCACACCGGCGATCAATACCTCACACAACCAAAGCACGCGGGTGTAAGCCCCGTGGCGCAACTGTTCCTCAAAAACACGCAGTTGCTGCAATGCCCCCTTGAAACTGAGCTGCCTGGGCAAGCCCCCAATCTGGCTAGCTGATTGCGCCATCACCGAGCGCACCAGGTTGTACGCCAACAAGTGGGCTGCCACCTCCTTGGTCACCATCTCAGGTGTCTTGCAG
This sequence comes from Rhodoferax sp., assembly GCF_028689305.1. Taxonomy (GTDB): domain Bacteria; phylum Pseudomonadota; class Gammaproteobacteria; order Burkholderiales; family Burkholderiaceae_C; genus Rhodoferax. Next base: position 794 of record NZ_JAQTWM010000013.1, read on the forward strand.
CGCAATACATCCATCTGCATCACCGATTTGATGGCGCGAAAGTCCAGCTCCACATGCCAACGCCAGCAGTAGAGTTGGTTGAGTTCCTGACGATTCACCGCTTTGGCATCTTTGAGGCTGCTGATCAGAATCCACTGGCCTACGCGGGCCTCACGCACCTGCAGGCTCAAAGGGGTGCTGTCGTATTCCTCTGCCGTCATCCATTTCGGGCGCACCGGGCGGCTCCACACGGCCACATGATCGCCTTTACCCAGGCGCAGGCCTTTGCGCAAATCTGTATGGCGCAGTTGATGCTGGCGGCTGACAAAGTCGATGCCCTGGGCCAATAGTCTGGCCACCGTAAAGTAGCCCGTGTAGTAGCGATCCATCAGCACGATGTCGCCTGGACTCAAGGCTGCATCGAGCTGGCGCAGCATCGCCGTCTCGCCACTGAGCTTGCCGCTGCAAGCACCTTGCGCCCAGTCCAGCACGGCACCACAGCCCAGCGAGAGGATGCCCACGATGCGCATGACAGGAAAGCCCAGGCCAGTTTTCTGCAAGGTGCTTTGCGGGTAGCTGGCTTGGTTGGGCGCGGTATCGGGCATGGTGACGGTGGTGCCGTCAATGAGTTTGACCTCTCGCCCACGCCAGCGCCATGGCTTTGACTGGGCATGGCATAGATGTTGTCCGAGTGTCTTGCCTAAGGCCGGCAGCAGGGTGGAGCTCAGGCGTTGGCGAGCCTTGCAGTAGGGGCCAGTGTTCAGGCTTGAGGTAGACAGGTTTTGCGCCACACGGTGGCTCAACCCCCGCGCTACAGCGTCCTGGCAACTGTGGTCGGCACTGAGCACTTGTTCGAGAAACAAACCCACGGTGATCATGGGTGGGTAGGTGCGTTCACGCTGGTGTGCGCAGTGCAGGCGTATCAGGTGTTCGAGTTGTGTGGTGTCAAGCAGGCTGCTCAGGGCATCGGTGCCTGTTTGGGCAAATCGATCAAGAAACTGGCGGACTTGGTGCCGTAAAGATCCAACACCAGTGCTGTGTGCTTTGGTAGTATCCATTTGGGCTGATTCCCTTTTTGGTACGTGTGACGGATTCGACACCCGCATGGTACCCATTTGGTGTTTTCAGCCCAACTTGTTTGGGGCTCTAAGTCGTTGTTTTTGTTGAACTATTGGCTTAAGGTAGTGCCATTGGGGCCAGGCTCGATTATTATTCTCTGCTTGCTTTGGGAGCCTTGCATTTCTTATTCTTGTCCTGCGCAGGCCAACAATTCGCATGTGGCGAGGCAAGCCCACTTATCTTTATCAAATTGGCAATTAAATCTGCAGATGTTGCATGCCGTCATCAGTTCAGACCCACCGCCCGCGGGCGCAAAAAACGCGTTGGTCAAAGCGCTCTTGAAGTCTGCACTCACTTGGCCATTGGCACTGGCAAAGACCGTGCGCAAGCTGGCATGCGTGGTCTGCGTTTGTTGCGAAGCCGCTTGCAGCGCCGTCAGCAGGTCATCTGCCGGATTCCCTGGTTTGGCCTTGAAGGCGCTGCCCATGAAGTTGATCGCATCAATGCTTTGCAGGCCCAGCGCATCGAGCACCTGGGTTTGTGCGGCTTTGATGCGCTGGCTGTCCTGGTACAGGCGCAGCGTCTGGGGGGGGAGCGTGGCAAACCAGGCCGTGGGTTCTGCGCCAATCAGGCGGGTTACCACCAGATCGGTCAGCGGTGTGATGTTGAGCACGCCGCCGTCAGTGCTGGCGCTTAACGCGTGATAACGCAGGCCGTTGGCCAGAGGGTCGGCGTTGACCTGGGCGGCACAGGGTGCGCGTTGGGCGCTGAGGGTGAGCTGCCAGTCGCCCGCCGTGTTGGTGCGGGTCGTCAAGACCGGGCCGCTGGCGCAGACCAGGGACACTTGCGCATCCACCAGCGGCGCACCGGTGGCTGCCGTGCCGCGTAAGACCGTGGCATCACCCCCGCCGCAGGCGGCCAGCCCAAGCGCGACAGCGATGACCATGGCGGTGTTGCACCAGTCTTTGGGGGTTTGCGGTTTCATGGCTGTGCCTTGCATGAAGGTTGCGATGCCGTGACTCTACCCCTAAGCCCACAACAAGTCTGCAACAAAACGAGGTTCTCGTGCTTGTCTGGGTGATGGGAATTGCAGCCCAAACTTTGGATAAAAAGTGCTTGTGGTGCTTGTTGAATATGCGCAAGCAGCTATTTATCTTGCGCCGGCGCATCCTGCGCGCCTTTGAGGCAAAAAAAGGGGCCGGGTTCGAATTTTCCGCCACGCCAGAGGGGCAGCTGGCCGAGATCATTGTGCTGGCGCAGGAGCTGGTGGCCAGCGGACAGGACCGCAGCCTGCCGGTGGAGCAACGCGTGTTTGCCTACATGCCCTACATGCACAGCGAGTCCGCGCTGGTGCATGTACAAGCCGCAGTGCTGTTTTCACAGCCGGGCATGGAAGGCAATCTGGACTACGAGCTGCGCCACCAGGCCATCATCAACCGCTTTGGCCGCTACCCCCACCGCAACGCCATCTTGGGGCGAACGTCCACCGCTGAAGAGCTGGCATTCCTGAGCGAGCCCGGGTCTTCGTTCTAGCCTTGCCATGTCGCACATTTGCTACATATATAGTAGCTTATTGCGCATATTCCACGCGGGCTAGAGTCCAATTTCCCTTAAAGTTACACTGAGATCAACCCATAACCATAGTGGGCAGCAATAACGGGGGAAGCAGATGGCACGTCCAAGGTCCGACAAGCGGCGGAGCCGCGCACTCAACACCCTGCAGGACAAGGGTTTGGGGCTTTGTGCTCTGGGCGTTGGGATGCTGGTTGTTCCGCTTTTCTTGGGCGCGTCACCCATGATGGCTGCCGTGGCTTCCGGCTTGCGCATGCCTGGCTGGATGGCATTGGCAGCCGGGGTGCTGCTCTTGGGCATCCACCACATCACCAAAGCCAAAGGCGAAAAGCTGGCTCACCAAGGCCCACGTGCATCAGAGCCCAAAGAGCAAGAGGCATTGCGCGACATTCGGGAGCCCAACCACATGGTCCGGAGAGAGCCCTATCTGCCGGCACCACAGATACATGAGGCCGCCACCAGCTGGAGCCCCGCCGTCTTTGCCGCCATTGAGTGGCGCCGGTTCGAAGCGGTGTGCGAGAAGCTGTTTGCACAGGCCGGGTTTGAAACCAGGTCCCAATCCCACGGTGCCGATGGCGGTGTGGACATCTGGCTGCACAGCCGCAACGCCGAAGGGCCGGTCGCCATAGTGCAGTGCAAGCACTGGCAGGGAAAGCCCGTGGGCGTGAAAGAGATGCGCGAGTTCTTTGGTGTGATGAGTGCGCACCAGCTCAGGCGCGGCACCTACGCCACCACATCCACCTACACCGCGGACGCACGGCAGTTCGCCAAAGACAACGGCATCAACGCGCTGGACGGCCATGGCCTGCTGGCACTGATCGCCAAACGCACGCCTGAGCAACAGCGAGCGCTACTGGACGTCGCCTACGAGGGCGAGTACTGGCGCCCGACCTGCGCCAGCTGCGGCACCAAGATGCTGGAGCGCACACCTGCCAAAGGCCGCGCGCAGTTCTGGGGCTGCGGCAACTACCCCAACTGCAAGTCACGCTTGCCTATGGCGATGGCTGCGCAATGAAGACTGCTATCTTTTGAATATCTTGACAACCATATTCCACAAGGGTCAGGGAACCATTTGACACACGCCCCAACGTGTGCCGTCAAATTCCAGCCCATGTCTAACCCTGCTGTTCCAACTTGTAAGATGGCGTCTTTCACAGACTGGGTGCCAACACTGACATGACTTCCCCGCACTACAAACCCTTCGTGATTGGTGTCGCCGGGGGCAGCGGCAGTGGCAAATCCACGGTCACGCGTGAGGTGCTGGCGTCCATCGGGCCGGACATGGCGACGGTGGTGATGCAGGATGACTACTACCTCGACCAGACCCATTTGTCGCCAGAGGAGCGGCGCCAAACCAATTACGACCACCCGGATGCCTTTGACTGGCCTTTGATGGTGCAGCAGCTGCGGGCGCTGCGCCGTGGCGAGCCGATTGACATGCCCAGCTACGACTTCACGCTGGACAACCGCGCCAGCCGGACCATCACCGTCCAGCCCGCGCCGGTGATTGTGGTGGAAGGCCTGTTTGCGCTGTTTGACGCCCAGTTGCGCGAGATGATGTCCTTGAAGATTTTTGTCGACACCGCCGCCGACGTGCGCTTCATCCGCCGTCTGCAGCGCGATATTTCCGAGCGCGGGCGCAGCACCGACAGCGTGATCCGGCAATACCTGGAAACCGTGCGCCCCATGCACAAGCAGTTCATCGAACCGACCAAGCGCCACGCCGATGTGATCTTTCCCCATGGCGCCAACGAACCCGCGGTGGACATCATCATCACCAAGGTGGTGTCGCTGATTCGGGACATCAAAGGGGCCTGAGGCCCACAGCGCGCTCCCCCACCATGCCCCGGCGCCAGCACCACCACGTCTATGTGATTGAACTGTCCAAGGACGTGCTGCTGGAGCCGCGCTTTCGCAAGAACAACCCCAACTACATCGCTGGCAAGCCCTGCGTCTACGTCGGGCTGACCGGCCTGGACCCGGACCTGCGCTTTGACAAACACAAGGCCGGCATCCAGGCCAACCGCTTTGTGCAGCACTACGGCCTGCGCCTGCTGCACGACCTGTACGAGGCCTTCAACCCCATGAGCTATCAGGAGGCGGTGGACAAGGAGATCGACGTCGGCATCGACCTGCGCTCCGCAGGGTTTGGGGTGTGGCAGGCTTGAATATTGGCATATTTTGCTACTTTATTAGTAGCAATATATGCTTATTCCAACCGGGCTAGGGCCCAATTTATTACACAGATTCAAGCACAAACGCCAGCCCGGCACACACCGCCGCCACCTGCGCAGCAATGCATTGTTCGGGCGTAGCGCGGGGGCTGTCGGGGTAGACCTCGGTGGTGGTGGTGTAGCGTGCGCCGGTGATGCCCGCGCACAGGCCCAACGCCCGCATGTCGTATTCGATGACCCCCGGCGCCACCAGTGGCGAGCCGATGATGCCGCCGTGTTCATCCGCCGGGGCAATGTGGGTCACTTGCTGCACCACCTGGATGATGGCCTGCTGGAAGGCGGGCTGGGGGTTGGCCGTGTCATCCACCAGGTAGAAGCCGTCGGGAATGCTGTGGGCCTCCAGGGGTTTGCCGTCGCGTGCGGCCAGGGCGGGCATGAATTCCGTGGCGTCGCTGTCAGTGGTTTCGTGCAGGTCGATGTGGGCGGCAAACTGGCCATGTAGGGGTGCCACCAGACGCATCAAGGCCGCCGACTCCTGCGCCGGGCTGTCTGCGCGGAAAGAGCGGTTGGGGTCGAGCGCGTCATAGTTCCAGCGCTGGATGCGCTCGTAACCCCAGGGGCTGACGCAGGGGACCACCAGCAGGTTGACCCGGCCCGCATACTTGGCGGCATGTTCCTCCACAAAGCGCAACGCACCGTGCACGCCGCTGGTCTCGTAGCCATGTACACCACCGGTGACCAGCACGGTGGGCAGGTCGTTCCGCCAGCGGCGGCTGCGGATGGCCAGCAACGAAAAACACTCGTCGGCATAGACCAGCTCGCCATAGGTGGCCACGTCAAAACGCTCACGCAGGCGCTCGATGCGGCTGAGCACCTCATCAGCATAACTGCGCTGGCGCCGTTGGCGTGCCCGCCACTGGACCAGTTCGGCTGGCCCCCAGGGTTGGCCCGGTGTGCCGATGGGGTAGAAATCAGGATGGTTCATGGCCTGTGGGTGCGGTTGGTCAGGGTTGGAGGCCGGTCTGGCCACCTTGTGCAGACTGGATCGTACAAATTTTTTTGCTATAAATTCAATAGCTATTCAAGCAGGTTATATCCGGGCTGGAGGTCAATTTTTCTCACAAAACTCCGCAGGTATCTTCCCCCCACCTGCGAACCGTTGAGAAGCGCAGCCCCATGAAAGCAAGCTGGAACGCCATCGTCATCACCGAAAGTGATGACACCATCCTGGTAACGCCGAAATGGTGCGTGGCCGCGTGGCATTTGGCAACGCCGTCAAGGTGGCGTGACAATCAGCACCTGCCATCCAACAAGGAAACCTCATGAAAAAGCTCAACGTCACCATCCAGCTGGAAATGTCCGTCCCTGACGACTGGGAGCTGGCCCGCACCTCGGAAGGTGGCCATGTGCTCAAGCTGCCCAATGGCCAGTATCTGGACATTGCCATCGAACCGCTGTTTGCCAGCAACCCCGAAGAAACCTGGTCCAGCACCGAAGACGATGACGTGCTTAACGACCTGCTGGACATGGTTGACAGTGAAGAAGTGACCTACGAGTTTGTCACCCACTAGACCAAGTCACCCGGCCAGCGCCACGATCCGGTGCGCCTTGCCGCTGCGCCCGCGCGGCATGGTTTGCCCCAGCTCCGCCAGCAGCTTGATGGGTTGGAGTTCCTGCGCGGTGGCCAGCTGTTTCAGCGCAGCGCGGCAGCGTTTCACGGCGGCGGCCCCCTCCGGTCCCTGGAGCGGCAGCCGCAGCAACAGTGTCTGGGCGTCCTGCTGGCGCAACTGGAAGTCACACACCCCGGCCTCTTCCAGCACCGTGGTCAGTGCCAGCGGCAGCAGCGTCACCAGGCGGCCGCTCTGGCCCGCCATGCGCAGCGGGTCGTCACGGCGGCCGCGCACCTCCAGCACCGGCAGGGTGCAGCCACAGGTGCAGGGTTCGCGGTGCAGCGTGATCTGGTCGCCCAGGTCGTAACGGATCAGCGGCTGCACATGGTTGGCCAGGTTGGTCAGCAGCGTGGAGTAGGACAGCACCCCGGGCGGCACGGGTCGCCCGCGCTCGTCCACCGACTCCAGGATCACCCAGTCGGCGTTGACATGCAGCTGCCCATGACCACACTCCCAGGCGATGGACAAGAACTCCGACGCACCATAACTGTTGCGCACGGTACAGCCCAGTGCCCGTGTGACACAACGGCGCACGGTCGCGCTCAGGGTCTCGCCACCGGTCCAGACCTCCTGCGGCGCAAACTGCAGCGCACCGTGGTTGGCCTCGTCGCTCAGCATGGCGGCAACGGTGGGATAGGTGGCGATCACGGTGGGCCGGAAAGCATTGAGCCCGTCCACCAATGCCCGGGTGGACTGCATGATCGAAAAACAGCGCACCGGCAACGGCAGCCACGGGTTGAGCCGCTGCAGTCGCTGCATGGTCACAAAGCTGGCGAAATGCCCGTTGGTCACGCCGACAAAAGCGATGCGCTCGGTCAGCATCATGGGGTCCAGCCAGCGCTGCGTGGGGCGGGGTGAATGGCGCCGCAACATCTCCAGCGCGTCATACACGGCCATGGCCCGCGCGTCCTGCACAAAAATGCCCGGCTGGTGGCTGCTGCCTGAGCTCTCCCACACCAGGTATTGGCCCAGATAAGGCTCACCGACGCGCTGCGCATCGGCGGTGAAGGCCTGCAAGCCGGCCAGGGTGAGCCGCGGGTCTGTCACCCAGTCATCAAACCGGGCCATCAGCTGATGCCGGGTCACTGGCGGCAACAAGCCCAGCGGCGTGACGCCGGGCAGGATAGCGCGCAAGTGCTCGCGGTAAAAGCGGGAGTCACGCCGCGCCGTCAGCAGCAGCGCCTCCAGCCGCTCACGCTGACGCACCGCCAACGCCAGCGCCGTGGTGCGTGCGCTGACCAGAACGTCCAGCGATGTGGTACCTAAACGCAGCGGGTCAAACACAGGCATCATAAGGCGCCAAAAAACATGACATTGGTCAATATAGAAATGGGCACAACCGATAGGATAGATGCCATCAGTTTTACTCCACAAGGACGCGCCATGTCCACCACAAATGACAAAGCCATCGCAGTCAACACCCCTGCGCTTGCCAGCGAAACGCCCACCCAGCATCTGGACCGGCTGGTGCACGCGGCCATCGCCCCCGTCTCAGGCGGACTGTCCCCCGTCGCCCTGGCCCTGGCCACTGTCGACTGGGCCTGGCACCTGGGGGTGTCGCCCGGGCGCCAGCTTGAGTTGACCGCCTTGGCCTGGCGCCTGGGTCAGGACACGCTGCAACACGATGCCTCGCCAGACGATGCCAGCCATCCTGATGACGACCCGCGTTTTCGCCACGAAGCCTGGGCCAACTGGCCCTTCAGCCAGATCCGCACCGGTTTTCGCAATACCGAAACCTTCTGGCGCGAAGCCGCCACGGTACCCGGCATGACCGCCCACCATGCCCACATGACCCAGTTCTTTGCCAAGCAGTGGCTGGGCATGCTGGCGCCCGCCAACTGGCTGCCCACCAACCCGGTGGTGCTGCAGGACGTGGCCGAGTCCAACGGCGCGCACCTGCTTAAAGGCCTGCAAAACTGGTTCAGTGATGTCTCGGGCGTGCCCGCCCCCGAGGCCGACGCACCGGCGCAGCAGTATCTGGTGGGCCGCGACGTGGCCATCACGCCGGGTAAGGTGGTGTTTCGCAACCACCTGATCGAATTGCTCCGTTATGAAGCGCAGACCGACAAGGTTCACCCCGAGCCGGTGCTGATCGTGCCGTCCTGGATCATGAAGTACTACATCCTGGACCTGTCGCCCCACAACTCGCTGGTGCGTTACCTGGTTGAACAGGGCCACACGGTGTACATGCTGTCGTGGCGCAACCCCGACGCCTCGGACCATGACCTGACCATGGACGATTACCTGCGCCTGGGCATCATTGACGCGCTGCACACCGTGGGGGAACTCAGCGGCATGCAGCATGGTGTCCATGCCATGGGCTACTGCCTGGGCGGCACGCTGATGGCCATAGCCGCCACACTGGGCCGGCGCGGCGGCATGTCGGACTACGCCAGGATGCCCGAGATCGCCACCCTGTCCCTGCTGGCCGCGCAGACCGATTTCTCCCAGCCAGGCGAGCTGGGTCTGTTCATCGATGAGAGTCAGCTGGCCTTCCTGGAAGACGTGACCCGCGCCAAGGGTTACCTCACCGGCAAACAGATGGCAGGTTCGTTCCAGTTTCTGCACTCCCGCGACCTGGTCTGGACCCGGCGCATGAACGAGTACCTGATGGGCGAACGCGAGCATCCCAACGACCTGATGGCCTGGAACGCCGACACCACCCGCCTGCCGGCCCGCATGCACCGCGAGTACCTGACCTCGCTCTACCTCAACAACGCCCTGGCCAGCAGCGCCTACCAGGTCAGGGGCCGCGGCGTGTCCCTGTCCGACATCCGCATGCCGGTGTTCATGGTTGGCACCCAGCGTGACCACGTCTCGCCCTGGCAGTCGGTCTACAAGCTGCACCACCTGTGTGACGCCGAGATCACTTTTGTGCTGACCAGCGGCGGCCACAACGCCGGCATCATCTCCGAGCCCGGCCACAAGAATCGCAGCTACCAGATGCAGACCCGTGCCGCCCACAGCGCCTGGGTCGGGCATCAGGAATGGGCGCAGCAGGCCCCCCGGTTTGAAGGTTCATGGTGGCCGGCCTGGCAACAATGGCTGGCAGCCCACTCAGGCCGCAAGGTCGCGGCGCGGCCCATTCCGGCCAAAGCCGTGTTGTGCGACGCCCCCGGCACCTACGTGCTGCAACGTTATCAGGACTGAGCGGGCACCGGGCTGCCCAAACGGCGCCGCTCTGTGACCGTCTCGCCACCGATGCCCCAGTTGTCGGTGTCCACCTCATCAATCACCACCACCGTGGTCTGCGGGTTCTTGCCCAGGACGTCAACCAGCAAGCGGGTCGCACCCGCGATGAGGGCCGCCTTCTGCTGCGGCGTTACAGCTTCGCGGGTGATTTTGATATTGACGTAAGGCATGACGGATTTCCTGGTTTGACAACAGGTTTGCGGTTGCCCAGCCACGCCCCGAGGCAAACCAGCCCCAGACCAGCCAGCACCCAAAGGGACAGTGCTTCCCCCAGCAGCGGCACGGCGGCGATGCCGGCCAGCGCCGGCACCAAGGCCATCAACATGCCCAGACGTGTCGGGCCGATGAGTGCCACGGTACGCACATACAGCAGCATCTGGAGGATGGTGACCACCAGGCCCTGGTAGACCGACTGCAGGGCAATATCCCCCCACGGGGCCAGCGCCAGTTGTTTGGGCAGCGCCAGCAGGTAAATCGGCAGATACACCAGGGCGGTCAGCAGCGTCACCCCCAGCGTGGCGTCCCAGGGCGACACCGCCCAGCGCCGCAACAGCACCGAGTAACAGGCCCAGCAGGCGGCAGCGCCCACCATCAGCAAGTCACCCTGAAACACGGCGCGGTTGCCCAGGAAAACATCCACCGCCAGACAGGCCACCCCACCGGCAATGATGGCCAGGCCGCGCTGGCGTGTGGCATGAGGCACCTCGCCCAGCAGCCACCACGCCACCAGGGCGACGGCAAAAGGCTGCAAGCCCGGCAGCAGCACAGCGGCATGGGCGGCCGGCGCCAGCTTGAAACTGGCAAAGGCCAGCACCGCATAAGCCAGCCCGCCCATGGCAGCCAGCAACCACAGCCGCCGATCCATCAAAACCACCCGGCGTCGGAACCACCAGAACGGCAACAACACACCGGCAGCCGTCAGGTAGCGGATGGCAATGACGTCCCATGATGTCAGCTGGCTGACGCCACCGACCCGCGAGACCAGGATGAAGCCGGTCCAGATCGCCACCACCAGCGCCGCATAAAGGTAGCCCTTCAGGGGTGGATGGTGCGCGTGGTGGTGTGTGGCAGAACTCATGCGTCAACTGTAGAGTTGCTTTTCATTCTTGTAAACTGAATAATCATGAACATGTTGTTTTGTTTTAGAGAACATGAATTTTTCTGACCTGAAGGTGTTTCGTGCCGTGGCCCTGGCCGGCGGCATCACACGGGCCGCCGAGCAGCTGCACCGTGTGCCCTCGAACGTGACCACCCGGCTGCGCCTGCTGGAGGCTGATCTCGGCACCCCGCTTTTTCTGCGCCACAACAAGCGCCTGTCGATCACGCCGGCCGGTCAGTTGTTGCTGGGCTACGCCGAGCGCATCCTCAGCCTGGCACAGGAAGCCCGCGACGCCATGCAGGACCCCGCGCCGCGCGGGGCGCTGCGGGTTGGCACCATGGAAAGCACGGCGGCCACCCGGCTGCCCGGTCCGCTGGCCGAATTCCACCGGCTCTACCCACAGGTGACGCTGGAACTCAGCACCGGCCCAACGCGGCCACTGGTGGCGCAGGTGCTCGCTGGTGAGCTGGACGCGGCGTTGGTGGCCGACCCCGCCACCGACGAGCGGCTGGCGTCGCTCCAGGTGTTTACCGAGGAACTGGTGCTGGTGGCCGAAGCCGGCCAACCCGCCATCCGGTCGCCCAAGGACGTACGGCAGTCCACCATGCTGGCCTTTGGCAGCGGCTGCACATACCGGCGCCGGCTGGAGGCGTGGTTCGCAGCCGGCGGGGTCAACCCGCAGAGAATTGTCGAGCTGTCTTCTTACCATGCCATCCTGGGCTGTGCCGTGGCCGGCATGGGTGTGGCGCTGCTGCCACGCGGTCTGCTGGAGATCTTTCCGCAGCGTGAACGCCTCAGCGTTCACGCCTTGCCCGCCGCCTTGGGGCGCACCCACACGCAGCTGGTGTGGCGCAAGGGTGCACCATCGAGCAATGTGGTGGCGCTGGCGCAAATCCTGCAGGCGCCCTGAACCCATCGGCCGCCAGCCATCACTCGTTCGCATTCGCTATATTTAATATAGCAACATCTGCTGATTTGATCCGGGCTGAGGCCTGATTTTCTGATGAAATCCCCCCATCTGCCCGGTCAGACGGCGCCAACCAGATCGCGCGGCACCATGGTCGTTGGATGACTGTTGGGTTTCATAAAGAATATTTACTATCTTTTAAAATGATTGAAATTAAATTTAAAAGATAGTAAAGTTCGTTTATGCGCACCACCAAAACCCAACAAGCCCAAAACCAGCGCCTGCTGATCCGCACTGCGGTTGACCTGATGACCCAGCAGGGGTTTGACGGCACCACCATGAAACAGATCGCCCGCACCGCCGGGCTGGGTGATGCCACCATCTACAAATACTTTCCCACCAAAGAAAAACTGGTGCTGGCCTACTTTGAGCAAGCCATTGGTGATGCCCTCACCCGCATGGCCAAAACCAAGGGGCTGGCGGGTTTTGGCCTGCAAGAACGTATGCAGTTGCTGATGGACTGCGTTCTGGATGAGTTGCTGGCCGACCGTGAATTTGTCGCCCTGGTTTATCAGCTGGTCGGGCGTTTGCCGCTGTCGCTGCTCAGTGAGGCCCTGCCCGGCAAAGCCGCGCTGCAAACCGCTTATGCCGAGATGTTGGACGCCGCAGAAGCTTCTGGCGAGATCCCTCCTTGCGGCTTCAAGGGCAGCCTGGCGGGTTTGCTGGCCGACTCGGTCTACGCCGTCATCAGCCACTGGCTGCGCGACAGTTCCGACCAATTTGCCCACACCACGCAGCTGGTCGACATGGGCCTGGGGGTGCTGGTGCTGGCGCTGCGCAGCGGTCTGATCGACAAGCTGCTGGCGCTGGGTGGTTTTGTGCTGCGCAGCCAGCTCACCCGTCTGCTGCAAGACGGCAACGGCCTGACCAGCCTGATGCAACTGGCGCGCCAGGGTCTGCAAAACGCCGCCAATGCCACGCCAAAGGCCCCAGCATGAACACCACCAACATCGCCCGGCAAGCCCTGCCCGAGCACAGCCACATTGCCAGCCAGACCCCAGGCGCTGACTTTGCCGACTGTTATTGTTTTGCCGACCCCTGCCCCGACGCCAGCGCCATGGCCACCTACCTGGCCGTCATGGGCCGCACCCCGCGCTGGATGGATTTTTTGATGGCCGTGCGCAACCGGGTGGTGCGGCTGGCGGGGCTGAAACACCTGGACGCAGACCAAGCCTCCCTCAGCGCCAAACCCGCCAGCAGCTATCGGGTCGGTGAACGGGTGGGCATTTTCAGCCTGATCCACATGGCCGAAGACGAGGTGATCGTCTGCGACGACGACAAGCACCTGCGTGTGCAGCTGTCGGTCTACAAACACAAGGTGCAGGACCGGCCCATGGTCTCGGTCAGCACCGTGGTGCACAACCACAACCGGCTGGGCCGTCTCTACATGGCGGTGGTTGGGCCGGTGCACCAGCGCATTGTGCCGATCATGCTCAAGCAGGTGTTGCATGCCCCAAGCACCACGCACCGGTAAGCTGGCCCGCAGCGCCGTGGTCGGCGTAGCGGTGGCGCGTGCCGGTGTGGCGCAGCTGGCACATTCAGCCCGGCAACGGGTGCAAGCCACCCCGACCAACACCGAAGCGCACGATGAGGCGCTGGGCCGCATTGCCTTTCAGGCGCTCAACCAGCTCAAAGGTGTGGCGCTGAAAGCCTCACAGCTGCTGAGCATGGACATCGGGCTGCTGCCCGAAGCCATGCGCCAGCAACTGGCCCGTGCCCACTACCAGGCCACGCCGCTGAACCGGGCACTGGTGCTCAAGCTGCTGCGCCAGGAGTTTGGCCAGGGGCCGGACGACTTGTTTGCCCAGTTCGAGCCCCAGGCCTTTGCCGCCGCCAGCCTGGGCCAGGTGCACGCCGCCACGCTGCACACGGGGGAAGACGTGGCCGTCAAGCTGCAATACCCCGGCATGGCGGCCACCCTGCAAAGCGACCTGCAGTTGCTGCGCTTATTGCTCAGCAGCCTGGGCCAGCACACCACCGCCATGCCCAGCCCGCAGGTGCTGGAACGCACCCTGGCCGACATCAGCACCACCCTGGCGCAGGAGCTGGACTATGTGCAAGAAGCCAGGCAACTGCAATGGTTTGCCCAACACCTGCCCAGCCCCTGGCTGGTGGTGCCGCAGCCGGTGCCCAGCCACAGCACGGCGCGGGTGCTCACCATGCACAAGCTGGGCGGTTTGCACCTGGAGGCCTGGCTGGCCACCCACCCCAGCCAAGCCGAGCGTGACCACTACGGTCAACTGCTGTTTGACTTGTTTCTACACAGCTGCTTCTGTCTGCAACACCTGCAAACCGACCCACACCCCGGCAATTTTTTGTTCATGCCCGGTGGCCGGCTCGGTCTGCTTGACTTTGGTTGCACCCGCACGCTTGAGCCGGCGTTTTGCCAGGGCCTGACCCGCGCCTGGTGCGCCGTGCTGCGCCGCCCCAAAGACACCGCCGCGCTGCAAGCCGCGTACAGCCAGCTCGGCCTGATCGACCCGGCCATGAGCGAGGCCGTGTTTCTTACCGAGCTGCTGCCCGCGCTGCAAGCCATGCAAGACTGGCAGTGCCTGCCGTTTCGCAGCGCGGTGTATGACTTTGGCCAACTGCCGCTGCCGCCGCGCCCGGGTGCAGAGCATCGCCAAGTGATGCAACACCTGCAAGCCGTGCCACCCGACCTGCCCTACTTTGACCGGGCGCACCTGGGGCTGGTTCAGATGCTGCGCAGCATGGGGGCACGGGTGCGCACCGGCAATGCCTGGATTTTTCAGGAGCCAGGCACAAATCCAGTCAACACGACGCCAGCAGCGCCGGCAAGCGCTGCACCAGGCGGTCAATCACCACCCGCAGGCGCTGGGGCATCACCCGGGCTTGTGGCCAGATGGCGTTGATCTCATAACCGTAGGGGTACGGCTCGTCAAATACCCGTACCAGCGCGCCGCTGCGCAGCGCCGGGGCGGCCAGCCAGGTGGGTAGGCGCACCAGCCCCAGTCCGGCCACGCCGGCTTCGGCCACCACCTCCAGGCTGTCGCAGGCAAAACGGCTGGTGACCTCGAAGCTCGTGGTTCGCCCAGCCTCATCGGTAAACAACCAGGGCTTGAAGCCGCCATCACGTGCGTAGACGATGTAGTTGTGTTGGTCACGCTGGGTCTGCAGTTCGTCCAGGTTGTGCGGATGCGGATGGGCGGCCAGATAAGCGGCTGTCGCGTAGACCCCCATCCATTGCCGTCCCAGGGGCCGCGCCGCCAGCAGGCCACTGTCGGCCAACGGGCCGATGCGCAAGGCCAGATCAATACGCTCTTCCAGCAAGTCGATACGACGGTCGGTGAACGCCACTTCGACCGACAGTCCCGCATGCTCACGCCCCAATTCCAGCAGCAATGGTGCCACGCAGCGGCGGCCCAGCAGCTCCGGCATCGACAGGCGCAAATGCCCCACCGGCTCGCTGCGGCCCGCCTCCAGCGCGACGCTGGCTTCGTCCAGTTCGACCAGTGCACGCCGGCAGCGTTCGTAATACATCTGGCCATCTTCGGTCAGGCGCTGGCTGCGGGTGGTGCGGTGGAACAGCCGCACACCCAGCCGTGTTTCCAACCTGGCAATGGCCTTGCCCACCGCTGAGCGACTCAGTTGCAGGCGCTCGCCAGCAGCAGAAAAGCTCCCAGCCTCGACGGTCGCCACAAAGGTGGCAATGCCTTGTAAACGTTCACTCATTGGTGATATTTTCTCTACATTGAGTTGAATTATTGATGTCACACGGGACTAATTTGCGACATTAGCATAACGTTTCTCCAAAACTTCCACAAGGATCCACCATGACACTCCCACTGCCCCACCAATGGCAACTCACTGCTTTTGGACCAGAAAACTTGCGCTACGTTCCAGCCACACTGCCCCCGTTGGCACCCCATCAGGTTCTGGTTCGGGTGGAGGCGGTGGCGCTCAATTACCGCGACCTGATGCTGATTGAAAACCACTACGGCATGGCACCCATGCCGCCATTCACTCCAGGCTCGGACATGGCAGGCACGGTGCTCGAAGTGGGTTCCGCGGTCACACGCTGGCGTGGCGGCGAGCGCGTGATCAGCACCTTTGTAGCGGGCTGGCTGGACGGTGTTGCCCCCCCCGATACCGTGTCACTGGGCGGCCGCGGTCCCGGCATGCTGGCCACACATGTGGTCATGGACGCGCATTGGCTGGTGGCCGCACCGAGCACACTCACGGCTGCGGCAGCCAGCACCTTGCCGTGCGCGGCGCTGACCGCCTGGACCGGGTTGGTGGAAAACGGTCGGCTGCACGCCGGCCAGACCGTTCTCATCCATGGCACCGGCGGCGTTGCGTTGTTCGGGCTGCAAATTGCCCGCCTGCACGGCGCACGGGTGATTGTGATCTCTGGCGACGCCGACAAGCGCGCTCAAGCCCTGGCGCTGGGTGCCAACCATGTGCTGGACCGCGCCAGCGACTGGCCCGCCACCGTGCTGACCCTGACCCAGGGACGCGGCGCGGACCTGGTGCTGGAGACGGTGGGTGGTGTCAACCTGGGGCGTTCACTGCAGGCGCTGGCCATGGGCGGACATGTGGCGTTCATTGGGGTGCTCGACGGTAGCGAACTCGCAGGCTCCGGCTTCGACCTGATACACAAACGCGCCGTGATACAGAGTGTGAACGTGGGCCACCGCCGCGCGCTGGAAGCCTTGGTGCAGGCAGTGGACGCCAATACCCTGCAACCGGTGATTGCCGCCGAATATCCGGCGAATGATCTGCCTGCCGCATTCGAACACCTGGCACGCGGCGCGTTTGGCAAGGTGGTACTCACCTTCACACACTGATGGCTGGTGTCTGCGCTGGCCATCCTGGCGGAGTCTGGCCATGGATGCCGTGTATTTATTGTCTATAAAACTACTATTTTTATAGCAATCAGACCTCCATGGGTGTGCAGATTTCCACCAGAAAACCGTCCAGGTCCGCCACATAGGCCACGGTCTGGCCCCAGGGCATCTGCTCGGGCGGTTGCATCAGCGGCGCGCCGGCTGCCACAGCGCGGGTCACGGCAGCCGCCACGTCGTCGGTGGTGAAGGCGATCTCGAAACTCGGGGCTTTGGCGTCGGCAGGCTTGGGGTTCTTCTGCAACTGCGCCATCAACTGGCGCGAGGAGAACGCCAAGGTGGTGCTGCCGGTGTCGAGCTCGCCAAAATCACCGCTGTCGTGCAGGAATTTGACCGTCAGGCCAAAGGCCTGGGCATAAAAGTCCAGGCTGCGCCGGACATCGTCAACATACAAAATGGTGTAGCCGAGTTTCATGGAAGGCTCCTTGGTTTCAGACAGATCAGGCTGCCAGGATAAGGCGAACGCGCCCCTTTGTCTTGAATAAAACCGACCAACCGGTGGTCGCTGCCGGCCCCGGGTCACGAGGCATCCAACAGGTCATCAGCCCGCATAAAGGTTCATTATCTAACTATTCATTAGATAGCAAAACGGCCCCAGACAGGTAATGATCAAAAATCGCCAGCACGGGTTTTCAATGGCAGAATGGTGCCGCTGTGCGCCCCTGTGGAGAGTGCCAATTCCCTCGGGGGCCATCATCCAACACGGGAGTGACATCACCATGAAAACCAATTTTGCTTTTAACCTGGTGGACTGGCGTGGCCCGCATCAGGCTGCCGCGCGCAAGCTGCCCCTGACCACAGCGCTACTGTGCGGCGTGTTGTGCGGCCTGCCCAGCTGGGCCCAGCCAGCGGGCGCATCCGAGTCGCGCATTGCCCAGGTCACGCTCTACCCTGGCAGCGCCACCGTCGAGCGGGTGGCCAAAGTGGCGGCGGGTACCCGGAAGTTCACCTTCACCTGCCTGCCCGCCGGCCTGGATGTACCCAGCCTGAGCGTGACCGCCGACCCCTCGGTTCGCCTGGGCGAGCTCGCCACCCTGAATGAAGAGCGCGAGGCCAACCCGGCCTGCGCCGGCACGATGCTCGATGCCCGCATTCGCGAGCTGGAAGACAAAAAAGCCCTGCTGGCCGCCGAGACCGACGCCCTCACCCTGGTCACGGGTTACCTCAAGGGTCTGAGCCCGACCGACGACACGGCCAGTGGCGCCCGCGTCGGCACCGACCCGAAAAACCTGGCCGCCGTGAGTGATGTGCTGCGCCGCACCGGGCAAGACGCCCTGACGCGCCAGCACCAGCTCAAGCGCCAGCAGGAAGAGCTGGATCGCACCCTCAAACCGCTGCTGGCCGAACGCAGCCGGGTGCTGGCTGGCCGGACCAGGGTGGTGTCGGTCAGCGTCACGCTGGACGCCCCGCGCGAGGCCGAGCTGCGGCTGAGCTACCAGATCAACGGCCCCGGCTGGGCGCCCAGCTACCGTGCCCTGCTCGACAGCCGCAACAACACCCTCAAACTGGAGCGCCAGGCACAGGTGGCGCAAACCACGGGGGAAGACTGGCTGGGGGTGCCGATGCGCCTGTCCACCGGGCAGCCGCGCCGTGGCACCACCGGGCCACAGCCCTACCCCTGGCGCATTGGCATTGCCGAGCCGCAGCCGGTGGCGCTGGCCAAGATGCAGGCCCGGCCTGCCGCCGCCCCGGCACCGATGCGCAAGCTCGAAGCCCAGGACGGCGCAGCCCAGGCGCCGTCGTTTGACGTGAGTGTCTTCAACAGCACCTTTGCCACCGAATTTGCGGTGCCGCAGCGCATTGACGTGCCGTCCAGCGGCCAGCGCGTCACCTTGGCACTGGGGGCGCAGGAGGCCGCCGTGACCCTGCTGACGCGTACCAGCCCGTTGCAGGACGCCAGCGCCTGGCTGGTGGCCGAACTGCCCCAGCCCGACGGGGTGTGGCCCAGCGGCGCCCTGCAGCTGTACCGCGACGGTGCCTATGTCGGGGCCGACACTCTGCGCAGCGCCACCAAGGGCACCCTGGCACTGTCGTTTGGCCGTGACGAACTGGTTTCGGTGCGGGTCGAGCCACAGAAGGACATGCGCGGCAGCACCGGCTTTGTCGGTACCCGCGCCGAACGCACGGTGGAGCGCGCCTATACCGTGGAAAACCGCCACCACACCCCGATCAACCTGCAGGTGCTGGAAGCCTCACCGGTGTCCATCGACGAGAAGGTCACGGTGGACAACAAGTTCGCGCCCCCACCTGAAACCGCCCTCTGGAACGAACAGCCCGGCGTGGTGCAGTGGCGTACCCGGCTGGACGCCGGCAAGACGGCACGCTTCACGGCCCATTACGCCATCAGCTACCCCAAGGACGCCCAGCTTCAGTAAGACCGTCGTTCACGGGCCATCAGCCGGCTGAATCTGGCCGTCATTCCGAGGCGGCGTCAGACCGGCTTGACCCCGGGGTGCCACCAGCACAAAACGCTGCACCATGCCCTCGGGGGTGGCCACCTGGTCCTGAAACTCGGCCATTGGCCGCATCCAGGTGATGTCCTGGCTGTCACCCTGCATTGGTTTGTAAAGCACCCCGGGCTTCAGGGTGGCTTCAATCAGGCAGGTGCCCACCACGGTGTAGAGCCCACCCTTGTAATGCCGCAGTTGGGTTCCGGGCGTGAACTGGTGGACATTGGGAGCGCGAAAGGGCATGGGAGATCACCTTTTTTTGGAACGTTTGGGCTGCCGCGCGGCCAGTGCGGCCTCCAGCGCCAAACGCGCCCACGGCGCCATCTCGGGCGGCGACTCCATGGCTTCGTCAGGCGCGCTGTAGTAGTTCATGCTCTTGGGTTGCCCCTTGACCAGGTAGGTAAAACGCTCACAGCCTGCGGCCTCGAACCGGGCCCGGGTCTCGGGGCTGGCCTTGAGCCAGAGCCGCTCGCCACCACCCAGGTCGGCCAGCAGGGCCAGTGTCAGCCCATCGGTGCTGATGCCATAACCGCCAAACATCCGGCGTGCCACACACGGCCCGACCGTGGACAACAGTTCACAGCAGTATTGGGCAAATTCGTTGGCATGGGTGCTCATGGCAAAAGTTTAACCGTCTGAACCCGGTATCCGGGTGCAAAATCAGGCACTTGCTCATTGGTCTGTTGACCCCGCCGAGATCACCCATGCCTTCACTTCAAAACCTTGCCCTGTCCATGCTGGACCTGGTGGCCGTGCGCGAGGGCGGCAGCGTCGCCGACGCGCTGGCCATTGCGCTGCGCACTGCCCAACACGCCGAAGCTCTGGGCTTCAGACGCTACTGGCTGGCCGAACACCACAATATGGAGGGTATTGCCAGTTCGGCCACCGCCGTGCTGGTGGGACACATCGCTGCGGGCACGCAGCATCTTCGCGTTGGCGCCGGCGGCATCATGCTGCCCAACCACGCCCCGCTGGTGGTGGCCGAGGCGTTTGGCACGCTGGCCGAGCTGTACCCCGGGCGCATTGACCTGGGCCTGGGGCGCGCGCCCGGCACCGACCGTCTCACCATGCACGCCCTGCGCCGTGACCGCCTGGCCGAAACCGAACACGACTTCCCGCGTGACGTGGCGGAACTGCAAACCCTGCTGGGGCCGATACAGCCCGGGCAGCAGATCGTGGCCATGCCGGGCGCGGGCACCCAGGTGCCGATCTGGCTGCTCGGCTCCAGCCTGTATTCGGCCCAGCTGGCGGCTGAACGCGGTCTGCCCTACGCCTTTGCCTCCCACTTTGCCCCTCGGCTGCTGCACCCGGCCGTGGACATGTACCGCGCCCGGTTTCGCCCCTCCGACGTCCTGGCCAAGCCCTACGTCATGATCGGTGTGCCACTGATTGCCGCCGCCAGCGACGACGAAGCCGAACTGCTGGCCAGCAGCACGTATCAGCGCGTCCACGGTATCCTGAGCGGGCACCGCTCCCGCCTGCAGCCGCCGGCGCCGCATTTCATGGACCAACTGCTGCCACAGCAGCGCGCCGCCATTGGCGACTTCCTCGGTGCGGCTGTCATTGGCGGCCCGGACAAGGTGCGCCGGGGCCTGAACGCGCTGCTGCAGGACAGCCAGGCCGACGAATTCATGCTGGTGTGTGACATCTATGACCCGGCGCTGCGCCTGCGTTCGCTGGACATCGCGGCAGCGGCTTGTGCCGCCTGATCGGCACGTTTTGTGCTTGCTTTTGATACATGTCCACCAGCACACTCACCACCGCACCCCATACCGCGTTTGAAGACACCCAGGCGGTTTTCACCGGCACGCTGTTTGTCTCGCTGGCCCTGATTCTTTTCAACCAGTCCGGCCTGATCACGGGCGGCACCGCAGGGGTGGCGTTTGTGCTGCACCACCTCACCGGCATCAGCTTTGGCAAGCTGTTTTTTGCCGTGAATCTGCCGTTTTACGGCTTTGCCTGGCGCCGCATGGGGCGGGAATTCACCCTCAAGACACTCGCCGCCGTGAGCTTGTTGACCTTGATGACCGAGTGGTCGCCAGCGCTGTTTGCCATTGAACGCCTGCACCCGGCTTATGCCGCCATGCTTGGCGGTTTGTTGCTGGGCGCCGGCTGCCTGTTCTTGGCCCGGCACCGCGCCAGTCTCGGGGGCGCCACCGTGGTTTCACTGTATCTGCAGCAAACCCGCGGCTGGCGCGCCGGCAAGGTGCAGGTGGTGATCGATGTCACGGTGCTGGCCCTGGCCACCCTGCTGCTGCCGCTGCCGCAGGCCTTGTACTCCGTGCTGGGGGCGCTGGTGATGAGCCTGTTTCTGGCCATCAACCACCGGCCAGGACGCTACACCGGCAGCTGATCCTGACCCGGTTTGCAAGCAAAATAGGGCTCCAGCCCGGATATAGCATACTTATACAGCTATCATATTAATAGCAAATAGCCCAACCAAGTTACCCCAAGCTACTGTGGGCAGTGTTGTGGATAAGCGTGTTCACAAGCCGCCAAACCCGCGCCAGCATTGGTTTTGCCCGGACTGCCTGATTTTTAGGCACCTCCTCTGCCCGTAAACTCGCAGGCACTGTTCTCAAACCACACCCCCATGTCCACCACCTTGCCATTTGCCGACTTCCTCAACCAGGCCGGGCTAAACCGCCAGCATGTGTTCGATCTGGCCGCCCTGCCGCCAGACCTGGTCGCCCCGCTGGAACCCACACCGCACGAACGCCAGTTGATCCTGTTTGGCCACGCGGGCCGGCGTCTGTGGGAATGTGTGCAGGCCGAAGGCATTCACAGCGCCCACCCGATTGACGACTACAGTGTGCGCACCGTCCAGGCCTGGCTGGCCCAGGCGCTGCCGCAGGCGCGGGCCAGGGTGTTATTTCCTGGCGCCGGACGCATTGGTCTGCAGCGGCTGGGCGCCATCGCTGGCTGGCATCGCGCTGCCCCCTTCATGGTCGGCATCGACTCGGTATGGGGCAGCTGGTTTGCCTACCGCTGCGCGATCCTGACCGACACAACGCTGCCCGCATCGGCCCCGGTAGACAACGGTTACCCCTGCGACAGCTGTGTGGATAAACCCTGCATCAGCGCCTGCCCAGCGGGTGCCCTGGCCAGCGGCAAGTTTGATTTGCCAGCCTGCAACGCCGGCCGGCTGGCCGAAGGCTCCACCTGCGCTCTGGGCTGCCTGGCGCGGCGCGCCTGCCCGGTCGGTGCGCAACACCGCTACGAAGACAACCAGATCCGCCACAGCGCCGCCGGCTCACTGGCAGCCATCCGCCATTATTCAGCCACCGGTCAGGCCCCGGGTCAGGCGACCCGCACCGCCTAAGCCCCAAAAAACTTACCCCAAGCCACTGTGGGCAGCGTTGTGGATAAGCGTGTTCACAAGCCGCCAAACCCGCGCCAGCCTTGGCTTTGATCAGATTGCCTTGTTTTTGAGCACGGTTGCGCTGTTGTCGTCTACCGCACCACCTCGGACCGACAACGACGCCACAAGCACTGCGCGTCCTGATAGTCTGGCGTGTCCAGGCCCTCAGTAAACCAGCAGCTGACGGCCCCCAGCAGCTGTTGGGCCTGCGCCTGCTTGCCCTGGCTGAGCCACAGCCGCCCCAGGCTGGTGGCCACACGCAGCTCCAGCGATTTCGCCCCCTGCTGCTGGCAAATCGTCAGAGCCTGACCAAAGCAGGCTTCGGCCGCGGCAACATCAGGCAGCCACTGTCCCAGCAGGCATTCGCCCTGGAGCCGCAGGATCTCGCTTTCCTGAAAACGGTCATCCCTGGCCTGGGCCACAGCGAGCGCCGTGGTCGCCGTGGAAAGGGCCTCCTGCCACTGGCCCAAACGCATCTGGGCTTCAAGCAATGGCACCAGGAAAAACGCCTCGACCCCGCCCATCGCGGCACGCACCGTTGCCACACCCGATTGCAGTTGGGCAACCCCGTGGCCTTGCCCCTGCATGGTCACGGCCCAGCCCTGAAACGCGGTCCCCGTCAGCAACCACAACGGAAAGCCATGCTGGTGGGCCTGAACCATGGTGTCCTCGGCCATTTGCCGTGTGGTGCCGATCTGTCTCAGCCAACGCTGAAGCACCATGACGTGAGCGCAGGCATAACACTGGCTGTAGGGGTGATTGACTTCACGCGCCAGAGCCAGTGTCTTTTCACCAACCACCCGTGCCTGGTCAGGAAACCCCTGCAGCCATAACACCCAGGTCAACTGAGAGCCGGTGGAGACACAGATGTTTTCGCCCAATTCACGCACCATGATGTCGTGGTGCGCCGTCTGGTACAGCGCCATGCCTTGCTCCTGATGACGGCGCGCCTGACTCAGGCGACCGGTCCAGAGCAAGCTGTTGCCCATGGCGTAATGTGCCTTTTGCAGGTGCAGCGGATCTTGATCCCGCTGCGCCAGTTGCAACAGTTTCTTGGCCAGCTGCAGGGCATGGCCGTGCCCGGCACATGAACTTGCCCCCAGCCACAGGCCCCAGGTGGCCCTGAACAGTCCGGACCGCTCACCCAGCGCCTCGGCCAGTTGCGTGGCCTGTGTGTACTCGGCGCCGGCCTCCACCGAGCCATAACCCTGGACGGCGATCAGGATCGCCCCCAGGCGGGTGCGCGTCGTCAACACCAGTCGATCACGTTCTGCCGAAGGTGGCAGCGCCAACAGAAGTTGCAAACCGGTGTTGAGATGATCCAGGGCTTCCAGATGGGCCGAACTCAGCACCGCGCGTTGCCCGGCCTTGAGCCAGTAGTCGACCGCTTGCCGTGTGTCACCGCCTGCAGACAAATGGCGCGCCAACAATTCAGGCTGGACCGCGATCACGTCCGGGAAATGACTGAGCAGCGTTTGCGCAATACGTTGATGCGAAGCCTGCCGCACCAGCC
Organism: Rhodoferax sp.; assembly: GCF_028689305.1. Lineage (GTDB taxonomy): Bacteria > Pseudomonadota > Gammaproteobacteria > Burkholderiales > Burkholderiaceae_C > Rhodoferax. Next base: position 24,695 of record NZ_JAQTWM010000013.1, read on the forward strand.
TGGTTTGTGATTGATAGGCCGCCTCCTGAATCAAGGCATGCCTGAATTGGCAGGATGCCCCATCCACCCTGACGATCAGCCCCGCCTCCTCCAAGGTGCGCAAGCTGCGCGCCAGTTCGTTCGGTGCCGTGGCGGCAATGTGCGTCAACACAGCCAGATTGAACTGGCGCCCGATGGTGGCGGCAAGCTGTGCCGTGGTTTTGGCGTCTCCCAGACTGTCAATACGGCTGGCCAGCAAGTCGTGCAGCGTGGCCGGAATACTGGCCGGATTGCCGGACGAGGCCATTTTGGCCATCTCTTCCACAAACAGCGGCACACCATCGGCGCGCCCCACAATGCGGCGCCTGGTGACAACCGGCATGTCGGGCCGAAGGGCAGCCATCATGCGCATCATCTCGTCCACCCCCAGCGGGGCCAACACCAGGGTGCGCTCCAGCGATGACGGCCACGGTGGATCAAAGTCAGGGCGCGCGGTCAATATCGCCAAAATCGCCTGGGAACCTTTCTGCTCAATGAACAGTGTCAACCATTCCAGTGTGGACGGGTCCATCCAATGCAGGTCCTCCACGAGGAACAATACCGGTCGTTGCACCGCCAACGCATGAACCATCTCCATCAGCATACGGTTGATCTGCTCCTTCTGCTTTGACGGTGAGGAACCAAGCAGGGCGTACCGCTGATCCAGCGGCAGCGAAAAAAGACCTGTCAACAAGGGCACCGCCGTCGCCACCGAAGCCGGGAACCGGGTTTCAAGGTATGCAACCAGCTTGCCCGAGCGCACCGCAGCCGAATCGCCGGGCACAAAATCCAACAGCCGCTCCAGCATCACCAGCAGCGGGTGAAAAGGTGATTGGCTGAATTCCGGAAAACAACGCAACTCGCAAACAACATGCGGCTGGTCTGCCAGGCGCTGCTTCAGGGTGTGCAACAAGCGGGATTTGCCAATACCGGCCTCACCCTCAAGCAGTACCACGTGGCACGCGCCTTGCGTTGACGCTTGCCACAAACCGACCAGTTCCATGATTTCTGCCTTGCGGCCAATCAACGGCGTGAGTTGCGCGGCGGCGTCCAGTCGGGTGCGCACCCCATTTTCCCGGACCACTTCGAATATGTCCTGCTCGTGTCCACCACCAGGCAGCGTCTGTGCGCCCAGGCTGTGGCAATCGAAATATCCGGCCACCAGGTGGTGGGTGTCCTGACTGATCACCACCGGGTGCTGTGCTGGCCTGTGGCTCAACGCCATGGCGATACGGGTTGTTCTGCCGGACGTATCCGGCATGGATGAGTCTCTGCCGGTCATGATCAGACCCGTGTGCACACCGGCGCGGATGCCGACACCTGGAGCCGCCTCGCCCGTCAGCGCCAGCGCCGCCAGCACGGCGCGGTGGGCGACCTCTTCATGGGCCTGCGGATACCCAAAATATGCCAGCAGTCCCCCGCCATGCGCCTGGACAACATGTCCAGAAAACTGCGCCATGATCTCCACACAGCGCGCCTGGGGGGCGCGTAGCAGGGCCATGACCTCATCAGGATCGTCCATCACGGCGTGCACCAACTCGCAGTACACCACTGTCACCTGCCGCGACTGGGCCGGCTCGCCTGCCGGGCCGTGGCGCCGCGGCCTTGTCCCGTGCCACCCCTTAACGGGTGCGCCAAGACGAATCTGCTCAGCCAATTGCCGGGTTTCCTCGCTGGGCAGCACACCCAGTTCCTGCTTCAGCAAGCTGCAGCAACATGCATACTGACTCAGCGCTGCACCGCTGTGCCCCATTGACGCGTAATCACGCATGACCCGGCGGTGGCCCTCTTCGTCCCAGGGCGCCAATTCGGTGTACCTCAAGGCCGCCTGCAAAACCTTGTGCTGCTGCCCCATGGGCCCATAACGCGTGTAGAGCTGATCGAGCAAAGTCAAGGCCTGCCGATGCAGGATTTCCCGCTGGCGCTGGAGCCAGTCATTCAACTCCGGGCAGTCCGGGATGAACAGGCCGGCCAGGAACTCCCCCCGATAGAGCGCCATGCGCTGCTCCAGCCGATGGAGCTCAGCTGCCGGCGTAGCCGCTGATGCCGCATCGGTTCCCAGGAAATCCATCACATCCACATGGTGGGCCAGGGAGGCCGGAAAGCGCAGTGCTTTCGGGGAGCGGTCAACCGAGCTGGCCGCCGACTTGCCGCCTGTGTCTGCTGCACCAAGCTCGGCCAACGCGGCACGCAGGTCAAACAGGCAACGCCGCAGATTGCCCCGTGCCGTCGTTGCCGGGACCGTTGGCCAGAACAACTTCGCCAAATGTTCACGGCGTTGTTCCTGCGGCTGCATCACCAGATAGGCCAACAACACGCGCAATTTGTCATAAGAAAATTTCCGCAGCGCCACCCCCCCGACACTGACAGAGAAGCCTCCAAAAAATCTCACTTGCAACAACTGTTGTTGTGGCGCTGCCTTCTCGGCTGCTTTGGCATTCATGTCGTTGTCATGCGGGAACGAGCGCCCCATTCAAAACGCGCAGCAATTCCAGCGCCGCCTGAAAGTCACGCGTGTCTCGGCCCTGCGCAAACCAGCGGCAAACCTCTTCCAGCAAATGCCGCGCCTGGGCAGACTGGCCTTGTGATTGCCAAAGACGCGCCAGGCTGATCGCAGCACGCAACTCCAAAGATCTGGCCTGTTGTCGGCGGCTGACCGCCAGCGCCTGGGCAAAGCAGGCTTCGGCCTGGGCGACGCTGGCGGTGGACAGCCCGAGCAAACACACGCCCTGGAGCCGGTACAACTCAGCGGTGAAATGGCCATCACCACAACGCTGCGCGTCCGCCTGGGTCTGCACCAACAGGCAGTGCGCCTCTTCGTACCGGCGCAAATGCACATAGGCCTCCACCAGGGGGACCAAAAATGCCACCGAGATGCCCCCCATCGCCTGCCGCATTCGGCTCACACTTGACTGGAGTTCGGCAATACCTTCGTCGTGCTGCCCGTGCATCACCATGGCCCAGCCGTGCGACATTTCACCCACCGTCAACCAGACCGAAAGACCATGCTGGCGCGCCAGGGAAATCGTTTCGGCAGACAGGGACAACGCTTGAGCAGACAGGCCCATCCAGCGATAGAGTGCCAGCGCAAAACTCATGGCTGAGGCCAGCGTCTGCGGACGGTCTGAGCACGCTCGCGCCTGGTTCAGCATGCGATCACACACCGCCAGCGCCTGATCCGCAAACCCAAGCAAATACAACGCCCACGACATGTAGGCCATGGGCCCGGACTGATCCTGATTAAATCGCGCCAGCAACTCCTGGCTGTGCTCTGGCTGATACAGCGCCAGCGCCTGCCTGGCATGGGTACAGGTGGTTTCAAAGTCACCCAGCCAGTAAGCCGCATTGGCCACGACATAGTGCGCCGCCTGCAGTCTCAGGGGATCACCATGTGCCATGCCCAACAACTGCCTGGCTGACTTCAGCACCTCACGCTTGTGTGAGCCCACAACGGTCAGGGTGTTGATCACCAGCGCCCATCTCGCCTGAAACAGTTCCGGGCTGTCCCCCACCTGGTCACACAACACCGAAATGCGTGCATTCGCCTGTGACGCCTCCAGCGAGCCATACCCTTTTGCGCTGTAGAGCACCGGGCACAGGTTGACCAGAATTCTGAATTCGGACTGATCCCGGTTCAAACCGGTCGGCAGCGCCTCCACCAGCTTCAGGGCGGCATGCAAATGGCCGATGGCCTCCTGATTGGACGAGCGCTGAGCGGCATGGCGAGCAGCCGTCATCCAGCAGTCCATGGCAGGACAGATTTCCCCAGCCGCGGACAAGTGTTGTGCCAGAAGTTCTGGCTGCTGCGCAATGAATTCCTGGAAATCGCTTTGCAGCACCTGCGCGATCCGTCGGTGTGCGGCCTGCCGATCTGGTGTTGATTGGGATTGATAAGCGGCCTCCTGAATCAACGCGTGTTTGAATTGGCCTGTGGTGTCACTCACGTTCAAAATCAGGCCAGCATCACGCAAAGCGTCCAGTTGGGTTACCAATTCGCCGGCACTGGAGGGGTGGATTTTCCGCAGCAAAGCCAAGTCGAACTCGCGCCCCAGCGTGGCTGCCAGCTGGGCGGCGTGTCTGGCCGAACCCAGCATGTCCATGCGCGCGGCCAGCAAATCCTGCAGTGTGGCCGGTATCCCCGCCGGGTTGCCAGACGCAGCGATTTTGGTCATCTCCTCAACATACAACGGCACCCCGTCGGCGCGTTCCACAATGCCATGAACCGCTTCCGGCATCATGTCGGCACGGATGGCGGCGACCATGGAGGTCACCTCGTTTTTTGTCAACGGACGCAAGTCCAAGGCCTTCATCAAGGCGGGCGGCCAGGGTGCGATGAATTCAGGCCGGGCCGTCAGCACCACCAAAACCGGGCTTTTGGCCGTCTGGCGAATCAACCGCGTCAACAGTTCCAATGTGGAAGGGTCGATCCAGTGCAGGTCTTCCACCACCAGCAACGTGGCTTGCCGTGTTGTCAGGCTGCTCAACAATGCCAGAAGAACCGCCAGTATCTGCTCCTGCTGTTGGGGCGCCGCAAGCACAGGTGCCGCACTGGGCGCCAGCGGCAGGGAAAACCATTGCGCCAGCAGCCCGACCATGTCGAGGCCCGGCGTCCAGTCGTGCCTGGCCAGAGACGCCTGAAGTTTGTCAAATTTGGCCTTGGGCGTGTCCCCCGTGGCAAAACCCAAGGTCCCCTCCAGCATCACCAGGAGTGGGTGAAACGGCGACTGGGCATACTCCGGGAAGCAACGCCATTCACACAGTGCAAAAGCTGACCCCGCCAGTCGCGCTTTCAGAGCATGCAGCAAACGCGATTTACCCATGCCCGCCTCGGCTTGTAGCATCACCACCTGGCGTTCACCCCGCATCCCCTGGCGCCACCACGACAACAGCTGTGCCATTTCCGCCTCACGCCCGATCAAAGGTGTGAGCTGCGCTGCGGCATCCAGCCGGTGCTGCGCGCCACTTCTCCCGAACACACGCACCGCTTCACCACCGTCACACGGCAGCGGTTCATCTGCGGCAGCACAATCAAAATACCCTGCCACGATGTGATGCGTCGCCCGGCTGATCAGCACCTCCCGGGGCGCCGCCTGTTGGCACAGGCCCATGGCCACCTTCGTGGTCTGACCCGAGGTGTCGGGCATGACCGAAGACCCGCCGGTCACCACCAGACCGGTGTGAATGCCCACCCGCAGGTCAACACCGCAGCACACCTCATCCACCACGGCCAAAGCCGCCTGCACAGCCTGGCGGGCAGCATCCTCGCGGGCGCAGGGGAAACCGAAATAGGCCAACAAACCACCCCCGTGGGTTTGTACGACATGCCCTGAAAACTGCCGCAGAATATCCACGCAACGCGCCTGCCGGGGACCGAGCGCCGCCACCATCTCCTCCAGATCCTCGACACCCGCCAGGCCCAATTCGCAACACAACACGGTCACCTGGCGGCGCTGCGGCAACAGCGGCTCCCCAATGGACCATCCTTCCTCCCACACCGTGCCTGGAGGCATCGTCAACAAGGTGCCGCCGCGAATCTGCTCTGCCAGTTGCCTGGTTCTTTCCTCAGGTTGCGCACCCAGCAGACTCTTCAGCTGGCTGCTGCAAAGCTCATACTGACGCAGGGCCGCGCCACTTTGACCGCTCAAGGTATACAAACGCATGGCCCGGCGCTGGGCCGTCTCGTCACACGGCTCCAGCTCGGCATAACGCAAGGCAAATGGCAAAGCCTGACGGTAGCGGCCGCGTTGCTCATACCAACTGCTCAGCTTTTCCAGCAAAAACAAGGCGCGACGATGCAAGGCAGCGCGCTGTTTTTGCAGCCAGTCCTGAAAACCGGGACAGTCAGGCAAGGACATGCCGGCCAGGAACTGGCCCCGATAAAGGGCCAGGATGCGTTCCTCATGCTCAATCGCAAGGACACTGTCTGGCGCATGGGGGGCGTCTGCGACAAAATCCATCACATCCACAGACCCTTTTGCGATGAACTGCAAGCTCACTTTGCTGGCTGAAAGCACGGCCGCCCCGCAAGGACGCTCAAGCGCCTGACGCAAATCGGTCAGGGTTCGGCGCAAGTTGCCACGCGCAGTGGTGGCATCGCTGCCGCACCACAACAAGCCGGCCAATACTTCCCGTTTGTGATGTTGCTCCCGTCCCATGACCAGGTAGGCCAACAAGGCGCGCATCTTCTGATAAGACAAGCCGGTGACTGGATGGCCATTGAGCCGTGCCTCAAACCCGCCCAAAAAAAACCACTGGAAGTCAGGGCCTGGAGAAGACCATGCGGTCATGGCCTAGACCAGCGCCGTCTGGCAGCCCGACATGACCCGCTGCAGGGCGGCGCGCAATTCATCGGGTTGCAAGGGCTTGTGCAACACGGGAAAGCCGCCTTCACGGATTTCAAGAATCCGGTCCGGTGCGGTGTCCCCGGTCACCAGCAAGGCAGGCACATCCACACAAAACTCCATGCGCACCTTGTCAATGGCGTCCAGCCCGTTTTCCGTGCCGCGTAACCGGTAATCACACACCAGGACATCGGGCGGCGTGGGGTAGGCCGCCAATTGCTCCACCGCATCGTCCCCGGTAGCTGCTGTCACCACCACACAACCCCACTGTCTGAGCAACATGCCAATGGCGGCGCGAATCGCTGCCTCATCATCAATCACCACAATCAGTCGCCCGACCAGGCTGCCCGCGCCAACTTCGGGTTTGTCAGCCGGCTCCGGCGCGTGCTCAAACGTGTCTTCACATTCAAAATCCACGGCAAACATCGAGCCCCGCCCGGGCTCGGACTGCAGGTGAATCGGCGCACCCAGCAGGTTGGACACCCGGTTGACAATGGCCAGCCCCAGACCCAGCCCCTTGGTGCGGTCACGCTCGGGGTTGGACAACTGGAAATACTCCTCAAACACGGCTTGCTGTTTGTCCTGCGGAATACCGGTCCCGGTGTCAAAAACGGCCAACCGCAACAGCTGGCCGCGCCGGCGGCAAGCGACCAGAATTTTGCCCTGGTGGGTGTAGCGCACCGCGTTGGATACCAGATTACGCACGATGCGCTCGGCCAACGCCGGGTCCGTGCGGATGAACCGACTTGACTTGACCACCCGCAAATCCAGCCCTTTTTCCCTGGCCGGGGGTTCGAACTCCACCCGGATGCGCTCCAGCAGCTGGCTGACCGGAAAGATGGTCAGGTTCGGTGTCACGGCACCAGCATCCAGACGCGACATGTCCAGCAACACGCTGAACATGTCGTCCATGGCCACGGCGCACTGCCGGGCGTAAGACAACAACAGCTGCGCCTCCGAAGACAGCTCGACATTCTCCATGGCACCGTGGTACAGGTTCAGGGCGTGCATGGGCTGGCGCAAATCATGGCTGGCCGCTGCCAGAAAACGCGACTTGGCCAGGTTGGCGTTTTCCGCCGCTTCTTTCTGCAAAGTCAACTCACGCACCAGGTCCAGGTTCTGGAAACGCAACAGCAGAGAGTCAATATAACTGCGGTTGAACCGTTGGCCGGACCACAACATGAACAGCAGATACAGAAAGGTGGCCACGCCCATCCCGCCGTGCAGCATCGTTCCCTGCCCCATCAATGCCGCAATGGTGAGTGTCATCAACACCAGGAAAAAGCCACGAAAAGACGGGAAATAGGCCCCCAGGCTGAACATGCCCCCCACCGTCAGGATGGCCATCCCGGCCAGCATCGCAAACTGGTACGTTGGCACCCCGGCAGAAATCACCACCGCCGACATGACACCCCAAAGCAGGCCCAGCAAAATGTTGCCAATCACATTCCAATGAAACCATTGGCGCATCAACCTGGGGTCACCCAGACTCGCACGCGGATAACGCCGACGCAAGCCGAAGGTCCAGGCCATGTTGCCGACAAACAGCAACAGCCATACCGACAGAAAGAGCTGCAGTGCCCCCAGCCCGAGGAACACAATCACAAAGGCACACAAGGCACCACCAAAATTGCCCCATAACACCAAAGGGCTGCCATCATGCAGGTTACGCGCCTGTTCGAGCCGGACCGCCTCGTCTCTACTCATCAGATTCCCCGATGTCTTGATGGCACATCGCCCGCTCAGGCCAGCAACTTCAAATTGCGGGCCTGCCGGACCGCCTGCAGACGGCTCACCACACCCAGGGCCTGAAACAGCGCCGTGATATGGTTTTTGACCGTCTTCTCGGACAACCCCAGCTGCAGGGCAATATCCTTGTTGGTCAGGCCCTGGTCAAACATCAGCAAGATGTCAAGCTGGCGTGCGGTGAGCTGGGGCGCTACGGCCTGAGCCGCCTGGGCGGCCACAGGCGCTGGCAGGCTGGCACTGCTGCCGTGTGCCAGCGCCACCTTCACCGCATTGAGAATGGAGGCGGAAGCCTTGCTCTTGGGCACAAAGGCGCAGGCCCCCAGGCTGAGCATACGCTCGGGAATCCCATCAAACTCGTTGGCTGAAACCACAATCACCGGTGCCCCACCACTGCGCGTTTGCAAGGCCTTGATCAAACCGCCGCCATCCGCGTCAGGCAAACCACAATCCAGCAACACCACATCCAATGGCGTGTGAAATTCGGCCTGCTCCAACGCCTGCGCGGCTGTGGCCGCTTTGAAAATTTCCACACCACCAGGCAAGGAGGACACCAGCATTGCCAGACCATCACGCACCAGCGGATGGTCATCCACGATCAGAATTTTGTACGGCACGTTATCTCCCCCGGTATTTGACTTTGCAACCCGCTGTTCCTGAATGGACCTTGAGCATCATGGGTTGCCTCACGTTAACACCATCACTCTGAACACTCGCGCAACCGGGACCTTTGTCCCACCAGGGCACAGCGTAGTGCATTGCGAACGTTTGGTGAACGCCTGCGCCATAGCATCCGCCAACAATTCCCGTTTTGGGTCGTCTGATCGGCCCACCACACACCCATCTCCACCGCCAATACAAACCATGAAAACTCAGAAGCCATTCCTTTGTGCAGTCCTCCTGCTCGCCGCCACAGCGGCGCACGACGCCTCCGCACAAGTCATTCTTGGGTTCAGCACAACCACCGTCAGCCCGGTGCCACTGTCGCCCTGGCTGACAGCGACCATGACTTTGATGCTGGCAGTGATGGGCCTGGTGTTTATCCGCCGGAAAACCGGGCGCGGGTTGTTTCTGTTGACGCTGTCGATGCTGACCGGCGCTACCACGCTGCTGCAGACGAACAACGGCTACGCCTATGGCGCCCCCATACTGCAGGCACTGGGCATCAGCGGCCATGAACTGACCGGAACCGATGTGGCGTGGATGACGCCCGGGCCAGTGTGCGGCCCGATTGGTTATGTCTGGATCAAGAGTGGTGCGGGCACAGCCGCCATTTCCTCGATCAGTTACCGTGCCGGTTATTCAGCCCTTGATCCGAGCAGCCCCCCGGCGCCAACCGATGTGGCACTGCCAACCCCGGCAACGCCGGTCTGCAGCATCGGAACCAGCTTGACAGGACCTGACTCCTGCATCGTCTGGTACCAGAAAGCGGGCCCGTGTTAATGGCATTTTTGCCACATAGCCCGCGTACACAAACAATATATAGCTATTGAATTTATAGCAATCACCAACCAGAGACTGACCAGGCTGGGTGAATAGGCTGCGGCCTTGACCCTGACCTTACGTCAGGGTTGATACTGTGACCTCCGGTGGCGCCACGGTGGCCTGCCCCATCACGTCAAGGAGCCCTGTCGTGCACCTCAAAGTTGGCGAACTGGCCAAGCGCACCGGCCTGACGGTGCGCACCCTGCACCACTATGACAGCATTGGCCTGCTGACACCTTCGGCCCGCTCCGAGGCAGGCTACCGGCTCTACAACCAGGCCGACGTCGGCCGCCTGCACAGCATCCAGGCACTGCGCCACCTGGGCTTGCCGCTGGCCGACATTGCCAGCATGCTGGCGCGCGGTGGTGAAGGCCTGAGCGACACCATTGCCCGACAAATCCGCGCCCTGGACCATGAAATCACCCAAGCTACCGAACTGCGCGCGCGGCTGCACCTGCTGCAAGACCGCCTGGCCGCGGGCAGCGAGCCCGACATGAGTGACTGGCTGTCCACCCTGTCGCTGATGAGCACCTATGCCAAGTATTTCAGTAGTGATGAAATCCGGCTGATCCTGGACAACCGCAAAGCCCAAAGCGCCAGCTGGGAGCGCCTGATTGGCGAGGTTCGGCAGGCCATGCAACAGCAACAAGCCGCTGACAGCCAGCCGGTGCAGTCACTGGCCCTGCGCTGGATGAACCTGACGCTGGCGATGATGAACGACAACTTTCATCTGATTGACCGCTGGGGCCAGATGTACAACACTGAACCCAAGGGCCAGTTCAAGAACGGCCCCGGCCCTGAAGTGATCAGCTACATCAGTGCCGCCATCACCTTGCGCATGGCGGCCATGCAGCGCCACATGACCCCGGCGGAATTGCGCACGCTGCGTACCATCCCGGAAACGGTCATCACTCAACTGACACAAGAGGCCCATACGCTGCATACCAGCCGGGCTGACCCGACCTCTACCGCCGCCAGGGCTTTCGTCGCGCACTGGGAACAGGTGATGCTGAACCTGTGTGGCGGCCAGCCCGCGCTGTTGCGCAAGTTGATCGCGGCCTTCAACGCCGAACCTCTGTTGCAAGGCACCACGGTGTTTGACGACATCACCCTGGACGTGATCCAGCGCACCCTGGCCGCGCAAGGTCATCCTTTGAGTGCACCAAAAAGTGCTTGACCCTCACCTTGCGTGAGGGCTGAACATTCGGGTCTTGACAACGCTTCTCAGGAGGACAAGCCATGCACCCACACCCGACCGACCCCGCCCGCGCAACGCTGATGCGCGACAAAAACTTTCGCTGGCTGATGAGCGGCGCCGTGATTTCCATGCTGGGCGACCAGTTCACGCTGGTGGCACTACCCTGGCTGGTGCTGCGTTTGACCGGCGACACACTGGTGCTGGGCACCGTGCTGGGGCTGATGAGCCTGCCACGCGCGCTGTTCATCCTGATTGGCGGCGCGGTGGTGGACCGCTACTCACCCAAGCGCGTGCTGATGCTCACCAAATACGTCAACACCCTGCTGCTGGCGGCCCTGGCCGGGCTGGTGCTGACCGGAGGCCTGGCACTGTGGACGGTGTACACGCTGGCCTTGGCCATCGGGCTGGCCACGGCGTTCAGCATTCCCTCGGCCACCTCGATGCTGCCGCATGTGATGGCGCGCGCGCAGCTGCCCGCCGCCAACAGCCTGATGATGGGCTTGCGCCAGCTGTCGATGTTTGTCGGCCCGCTGCTGGCCGGGGTGCTGATTGCGCTGTTTGGCGATGGTGCTTCAGGCAACGCGTCTGGCACGGTGCCCGATGCGCTTGGCCTGGGCGTGGCTTTTGGCCTGGACGCCTTGAGTTTTGCCGTCTCGGCCTGGACGCTGGCGCAGGTGCGCCTGCACCCGGCCAGCCCGGCGGCGCAGGGGGCTGGACCAGCCGCCCATGAACCGGTGTTCCACGCGGTCAAGACCGGCCTGCGCCACCTGTGGCAGGACCAGGACCTGCGCCGGTGTTTCATCTACTGGGCTGCGGTGGCGGTGCTGATCACCGGACCGGTGCAGATTGCCATGCCGGTGCTGGCCAGCACCCTGCAGCTCGGCGCGGCGGCGCTGGGCATCCTGCTCGGCGCCCATGGCGCCGGCACGCTGGTGGGCATGGCGGTGTCCGGCGCCCGGCCGGGCCTGCGCCTGGGCACGCTGGGCCTGACCATGCTGAGCATCGACGCGTTGGTGGGCCTGCTGTTCATGCCCATGGGGCTGATCACAGCCACCTGGCAGGGCGCCACACTGCTGGGGGCCATTGGCGTGTTGGGCGGCTTCATGCAGGTGGCAATCTTCAGCTGGCTGCAGCAACGCACCCCGGCGGCGCTGATGGGCCGGGTGATGAGCATGTTCATGTTCATCTTTCTGGGGTTGGCCCCGCTGTCGGGGGCGGTCACCGGCTGGGCGATGCGTGCCATCACCCTGCCCCAGCTGTTTCTGGGCTGCGGCGGCCTGCTGCTGTGTCTGGCGCTGGGTGCCATGCTGACTTCCCCCCTGCGGCAGGTCACCGATGCCATCACGCAGCCCTGACGGCGTCATGGACGCAGGCCACATGGGGATAATCCACCCCCATGAATCTGACACTTACTCTCTTTCCCCTGGGCTGGCAGCACTATCTGCTGGGCGGGGTCGCCATTGGTGCCGGGGTGGCGCTGCTGTTTGTGCTCACCGGCCTGGTCGGTGGCATGAGCACGGTGTTTTCCAGCACCTGGTCATTTGTGCTGCACCAGCGGTTTTTCCAGCAGGCCCGCTTCACCGATTCACGCGCCTGGCGCCTGGTCTACGCGCTGGGCCTGATTCTGGGCGCGCTGGTGTGGTGGCTGGGTTTTGCGGGCGCTGCCCCCCAAGTCACCCAGGTGCCGGTGTGGCAGCTGGTGCTGGGCGGCTTCCTGGTGGGTTACGGCGCCCGCCTGGGTAATGGCTGCACCTCGGGCCACGGCATTTGTGGCCTGGGGTCGCTGCAGTGGCCGTCGCTGCTGGCGGTGTTGACCTTCATGGCCACCGCCTTCCTGACGGCCAATCTGGCTGCGAGGTGGCTGGCATGAGCGCCCAGCGGCTGACCCCCGGGCGCTTTCTGGCCGTGCTGGCCGCGGGCGGGCTGTTTGGTTTTGGCCTGGCGCTGTCAACCATGATCCGCCCCGAAGTGGTGCTGAGTTTTCTGCGCCTGCAGGACTTTGGCCTGATGCTGGTGATGGGCGGCGCGGTGATGGTGACCCTGCTGGTCTACAAACTGGCGCCGCGCCTGCTGGGCAAACCGCTGCTGGGCGACTACTTTCACCAGCACGTGAGCCAGTGGAACCGCGACACCGCCGCCGGTGCGGCGCTGTTTGGCGTGGGCTGGGGCCTGTGCGGCGTCTGCCCCGGGCCGGCCATTGCCGGACTGGGTGCCGGCAACTGGACCCTGCTGTGGGCATTGGGCGGCATGGCCCTGGGCGCTTTGGTCCAGGGCCTGCGCGCCAAGGGCTGAGCACCGCCGCCAGCGCATGACCACATCCTCACCCTCCCTGCCGGCCCCGGCCGCCGCGCTGCCGCGTTATCTGGCGCTGGCGGGGCCCACGGCTTCGGGCAAGACCGCGGCGGCCCTGGCGCTGGCCCAACACCACGCGCTGGAGATCATCAGCGTCGATTCCGCGCTGGTCTACCGGGGCATGGACATTGGCACGGCCAAGCCCAGCGCCGCCGAGCTGGCTGCCGTGCCGCACCACCTGATCAACATCCGCGACCCGCTGCAGGCCTACAGCGCCGCCGAGTTTGTGGCTGACGCCCGGGCGCTGATCCTGGACATCACGGCGCGTGGCAAGCTGCCGCTGCTGGTGGGCGGCACCATGCTGTATTTCAAGGCGCTGCGCCAGGGCCTGGACGACATGCCCAAGGCCGACGCCGCCGTGCGCCTGGTGATCGAACAGGAAGCCGCGCAAAAGGGCTGGCCCGCCCTGCACGCCGAACTGGCGCAGGTGGACCCGGTCACCGCCGCCCGGCTGGCACCAGCCGACTCGCAGCGCATTGCCCGCGCGCTGGAGGTGTACCGCCTCTCCGGTCGGCCGATGGCCAGCTTCCATACTACAAAATTGATAGCTAATGAGGCAGATTCCACCCGGGCTAACGGCCTATTTGATGCCCAAACACCGGGCGATTCGCTGCTGATCTCGCTGGAGCCGCAGGACCGGGCCTGGCTGCATCAACGCATCGCCCAGCGCTTTGACGCCATGCTGGCGGGCGGATTGCTGGAAGAAGTGCTGGCCCTGCGTGCGCGCGGCGACCTGCACCCCGACCTGCCGTCGATGCGCTGCGTCGGTTACCGCCAGGCCTGGGAGGCGCTGGACGGCCAATGGCCGCTGGCTGAGCTGCGCGACCGCGGCATTTTTGCCACCCGCCAGCTGGCCAAACGGCAGATCACCTGGCTGCGCAGCATGCCCGAGCGCCGCGTGGTGGCCTGTGACGCGCCCGATGCGCTGGCGCAGGTGCTGGCGCTGGCCCGCCAGTTCGTGGACAACACGGCATGATCCTGGTGGCCGAACACCTGGGCAAGCACTACGGCGACACACCGGTGTTCCGCCACGTTTCGCTGCGCCTGGCGGCAGGTGAGTTCGTCGCCATCATCGGTGAATCGGGTGTGGGCAAGTCCACCCTGCTCAACTGCCTGGCCGGGCTGGACAGCTGGAACTACGGCACGGTGCGGCTGGACGGACTTGATCTGAACACCCTCAACGACGACCAACTGGCGCAGCTGCGGCGCGAGAAAACCGGTTTTGTGTTCCAGGCCTTCCACGTGCTGCCCCACCTGAGCGTGGCGCAAAACGTGGCGCTGCCGCTGATGCTGCTGGGCCAGTCTGATGACGCCCGCGTGCAGGCCATGCTGGCCGAAGTCGGGCTCGACGGCCTGGGCGAACGCCTGCCGCAGCAGCTCAGCGGCGGGCAATTGCAGCGGGTGGCGATCGCCCGCGCGCTGGTGCACCGCCCGAAACTGCTGCTGGCCGACGAGCCCACCGGCAACCTGGACCCGCGCACCGCTGAACGTGTTTTGGACGCGCTGGTGAGCCAGACCCGCGCCCACGGTGCCGCCATGGTGCTGGTGACCCACTCGGCCACCGCTGCGGCCCGCGCCGACCGGGTGTTGCAACTCACCGCTGATGGACTGATGCCCCATGCCGATCCGGATTGATTTTGCCGACCCGCACGGCGGTGCGGCGCTGCGCTGTGCCTTTGACCCGCCGCAACACACACTGGTGGCGCACACGGTGGCGCAAGTCCGCCCGCTGCTTGACGCGGTGGCCGCCTGGGCGCAACAAGGCCGCTGGTGTGTCGGCTACCTGCGGTATGAAGCCGCCAGCGCCTTTGATGCGGCCCTGCAGACCCACACCGCCGACGGCCCGCTGGCCTGGTTTGGCGTGTTTGACCAGGCCCGACCCTGGCCCGACGCGGCCACCACCGACGACGACCCCGGCGCGCTGAGCTGGCACGACCCGCTGAGCCAGCCGCAGTTTGCCACCAACATGGCCGCCATTCACCAGGCCATCGCCGCCGGAGAGCTGTACCAGGTCAACTACACCACCATGCTGCAGGCCGGGTTCAGCGGCAGCACCGCGGCGCTGTTTGCCCGCCTGCAACGCGCCCAGCCTGGTGGTTATGCCGCCTGTATCGACAGCGGTTTCGAGCAAGTGCTGTCGGTCTCCCCCGAGCTGTTCTTTGACTGGAAAGACGGCACCATCCTGACCCGCCCGATGAAAGGCACGGCCGCGCGTGGCCACAGTGCCGAGGAAGACACAGCTCGGGCCGCCGCGCTGACCCAGTCGCCCAAGGAACGCGCCGAAAACGTGATGATCGTGGACCTGCTGCGCAATGACCTGTCTCGCATCGCCGAGCCGCATTCGGTCAAGGTGCCGGCGTTGTTTGCGGTGCAGACCCTGCCCACCGTGCACCAGATGGTGTCGGACGTGCGCGCCCGCACCCGGCCCGGCACCACGCTGGCTGACGTGTTTGCCGCCCTGTTTCCATGCGGCTCGATCACCGGCGCGCCCAAGGTGCGCGCCATGCAGCTGATCAAGTCGCTGGAGCCGCAGCCCCGCGGCGTCTACTGCGGCGCCATCGGGGTGGTGCGCCCAGGCGGCCACGCCACCTTCAGCGTGGCGATCCGCACCGTCACCCGCCAGGGCCAGCTGCTGCGCTGCGGCATCGGCAGCGGCATCACCGCCGACGCCAGCGCCGACGCCGAGTGGCAGGAGTGGCAGCACAAGCGCCGCTTTCTGGAGCGCGCCAGCCAGCGCTTCACCCTGCTGGAAACCCTGCGCCTGCAAGGCGGCGAGTTTCATCTGCTGGACTGGCATCTGGCGCGGCTGCAAGCGGCCGCCCGCCACTTTGGCTACCCGTTTGACTTGCGTCAGGTCGACGCCGCGCTGCGCGCGCTGGTGCCACCCACCCCTGATGAACGGGTCTGGCGGGTGCGCCTGCAGCTGGACGCCAGCGGCACGCCCAGCGCCGAAAAATTTGAACAAAACAGCACGCCAGCCCGCGTCAAAATTGCCCTGGCAGCTACACCTTTTGAAGCATTCGAGAGTGAATTCACCCGTTTCAAAACCAGCCGCCGCGCGCATTACGAGGCCTTCGCCCCAACCGACCCGGCGCTGTTTGACACCCTGCTCTACAACCCGCGTGGTGAATTGACCGAATGCACCCGCGGCAACATCGCCGTGCTGCTGGACGGCCAGTGGTGCACCCCGGCGCTGCATTGCGGCCTGCTCGCTGGCGTCGGTCGTGCCCACCATCTGGCCGAGGGCCGCCTGCGCGAGGCAGTGATCACCCTGGCCGACCTGCCCCGGGTGCAGGCCTGGGCCTTCATCAACAGCCTGCGTGGCTGGGTGGATGCCGAATTGGTGTGAAGCGCGTGTTATCCCTGCTCTGCACCTTCTCCTGGCAGGAGCTGCGCCAGCACCCGTGGCGCCATGGTGCCGCGGTGCTGGCGGTGATGCTGGGGGTGGCGCTGGCGTTTGCGGTGCACCTGATCAACAACTCGGCGCTGGACGAGTTTGCCCAGGCGGCGCGTTCGGTCGGCGGCCAGAGTGACCTGGAGCTGCGCGCCGTGCAGGGATCGTTTGACGAGGCGCTGTTTGCGCGGGTGGCGCGCACCCCCGGCGTGGCGCTGGCGGCGCCGGTGCTGGACATCGGCAGCGCCATCCAGACGCCGCAAGGCCTGCGGCCGCTGCGCGTGCTGGGCGTGGATGCCCTGGTGCTGCCGGCGCTGGCCCCGGACCTGATGCCGCAGCCGTCCGCCGCCCACGCCAGCCGCTGGGCTCTGCTGAGCCCGGGGCAGGTGTTTCTGAACCCCGCGGCCCAGCGCCTGACGGCCGCTGCCCCCACGCTGCAACTGCAAAGCGGCCGGCAATGGCACAGCGTGGTGGTGGCCGGCAGCGTGCGGGCCAGCGGGCCAGCGCTGGCGGTGATGGACATAGGTGCCGCCCAGGAGCTGTTTGACCGGCAGGGCCAGCTCAGCCGCATCGACCTGCGGCTGCAGCCCGGGGTGTCGCGCGAGGCGCTGGCACGCACCCTGCAGGCCGCACCCGACTGGCCGCAAGGGGTGACAGTGGCCGTGCCCGACAACAGCCCAGCCCAGATCGGCAACCTGTCCCGCGCCTACCGTGTCAACCTGACGGTGCTGGCGCTGATGGCCCTGTTCACCGGCGCGTTTCTGGTGTTTTCGGTGCTGTCGCTCAGTGTCGCCAAACGCGCGCAGCAATTCGCCCTGCTGGGGGTGCTGGGCCTGGGCGCGCGGGCGCGGCTGGCGCTGGTGCTGTGGGAGTCGCTGGCGCTGGGCCTGGTCGGCAGCGGCGCCGGGCTGGCGCTGGGCACGGCACTGGCGGCGCTGGCCTTGCGCCTGCTCGGGGGCGATCTGGGCGGCGGCTTTTTTGCCGGGGCGGCACCCGACCTGCAGTTCAGCGCCGGCGCGGCGCTGGTTTATGGCGCGCTTGGTGTGGCCGCCGCCCTGGCCGGTGGCTGGTGGCCGGCGCGCCGGGCGCAGCAATTGCCGCCCGCCCAGACGCTCAAGGGCCTGGGCAGCCAGGGACCGCAGCGCAGCGGGCCGGGGCTGAGTCTGGTGTTGATCGTGGCCGGCGCGGCGCTGACGCAGGCACCGCCGGTGGCTGGCATCCCGCTGGCGGCTTATGTGGCCATTGGCCTGCTGCTGGTGGGCGGCATCACGGCGCTGCCGGGGCTGATTGGTCTGCTGCTGGGCCAACTGGCGCCGCGGCTGGCGCGCCAGACCCTGCCGCTGCTGGCGCTGGAGCGCGCGCGCCGCCAGCGCGACACCGCGGCTGTGGCGGTCAGCGGCGTGGTGGCATCCCTGAGCCTGGCGGTGGCGCTGACGGTGATGGTGGCGAGTTTTCGGGATTCGGTCAGCCAGTGGCTGGACCAGCTGCTGCCAGCCGACCTGTATGTGCGCAGCGCCGTCCTCTCAAGCAGCCACGACCCGGTGTTTTTCAGCCCGCAGCTGGTCGAGGCCGCGACCCAGCTGCCCGGGGTGCGACAGGTGCAGGCCCAGCGCTGGGTGCCTCTGCCCTTGCAGGCCAGTCTGCCGCCGGTGGCGCTGCTGGCGCGTGAACTGGGTGACCCGGCGCGCAGCCTGCCACTGACCACAACCGCGCTGCCGGTGCCGCCAGGCCAGATCGGCCTGTTTGTCAGTGAGGCGGTGGTCGATCTGCATGGCGCCCGGGTGGGTCAGCCTTTCCCCTTGTTTGACCAGGCTTTTAGGCCTCTAGCCCGGAAGGAATATGCCTCATCAGCTACGTTTTTTGTAGCTGGCGTGTGGCGTGATTACGCCCGCCAGAGTGGCGCCATCGCGATGGATCTGGCCGCCTTCCAGCGTCTGACGGGGGATGGGCGCACCAATGATCTGGCCTTGTGGCTGACGCAGCCCGACACCGCGCCAGCCGTCCAGCAGGCGCTGCAGGCCCTGGCCCCGGAGCTGGCGCTGGAGTTTGGCAGCGCAGCGCAGATCCGCGCCCGCTCGCTGAAGATCTTTGACCGCAGCTTTGCCGTCACCACCTGGCTGCAGGCGGTGGCGATCGCGATTGGCCTGTTTGGCGTGGCGGCCAGCTTCAGCGCCCAGGTGCTGGCGCGGCGCAAGGAGTTCGGTCTGCTGGCGCACCTGGGGCTGACGCGCCGCCAGATCCAGACGGTGGTGGCGCTGGAGGGGCTGGCCTGGACCACCCTGGGTGCGCTGGCCGGTCTGGGCCTGGGGCTGCTGGTGTCGGTGGTGCTGGTGCATGTGGTCAACCCGCAGAGTTTTCACTGGACCATGACGCTGATGGTGCCCTGGCTCAAATTGCTGGCACTGTGCCTGGCGGTGGTGCTGGCCGGCACCGTCACGGCCTGGCTGGCGGCCCGTGCGGCAGCGGCTCAGGATGCGGTGCTGGCGGTCAAGGAAGACTGGTAGGCGCCACCCCGGCCCAGGCCGGATCGGGGTGCCAGCTGGCCAGCCAGCCGGGCAGTTCGCTGGCCGGCATCGGGCGGGCAATGCCGTAGCCCTGCGCCAGATGGCAGCCCAGCCGCAGCAGCAGGGTGCCGTGCGCCACGGTTTCGACACCTTCGGCAATCACCTGACGCTTGAAGGCACGCGCCAGACCGATCACCCCTTCCATGATGGCCAGATCGTCTGCATCTGCCAGCATGCCGCGCACAAAACTCTGGTCGATCTTGATCACCTCGACCGGCAGGTACTTCAGGTAGGTCAGGGAGGAATAACCGGTGCCGAAGTCATCCAGCGCAAACCCCACCCCGAGCTGCTGGCAGTCATGGATCACCCGGGCGGTGCGCTCCAGGTCATGCAGCGCGCTGGTTTCCAGCACTTCGAGCTGCAACAAGGTGGTATCGACGCCGGGGAACCGGGCCAGCATCTCGGCCAGACGCTGGACAAAATTTTCCTCCTGCAGCTGGCGGGCGCCGACGTTCACACTCACCTGGAACACCAGGCCCTGGGCCTGCCACTGCTGCATCTGTGTCAGGGCGGCGCGGATCACCCATTCCCCCAGGCTGACCGCCAGCGCATGGTCTTCCACCACCGGTAAAAAGTCGGCCGGCGACAGCCGCCCCTTGGTCGGGTGCTGCCAACGGATCAGCGCTTCGGCACCGATCACCACACCGGTTTGCAGGTTGACCTTGGGCTGGTAATACAGCTCAAATTCCGCGTGTTCAAGGGCGCGGGCGATTTCATCCAGGCTTTCGTGCAGCCCGCGCACGCTGCGGTCATGCGCCGCATCAAAGGCGTGGTAACGGTTCTTGCCCGACACCTTGGCCTGGTACATGGCCTGATCGGCCTGGCGCATGAGCTGGTCGGCATCCACCGGCTCGGCCTGCGGATAAAAGGTCACACCCAGGCTGGCCGACACCTGCAGCCGCACATCACCAAACGGCATGGACAGGGCGGCGGCGGCCAGCAGCCGTTTCAGGGTTCCGGCGCAGTCATTGGCATCGGACAGGTCGGCCAGCACCGCCACAAACTCGTCGCCGCCCAGGCGCGCCAGGGTGTCGCCCTCACGCAGGGCGTTGCGCATGTTGCCGGCCACGCCGACGAGCAGCTGGTCACCGGCTTCGTGGCCATAGGTGTCGTTGATCTGTTTGAAGCCATCCAGGTCCAGATAGGCCACGGCCACCAGCTGGCCCCGGCGCTGTGCCTGGGCCATGGCCTGCTTGAGCCGGTCGGCCAACAACACCCGGTTGGGCAGGTTGGTCAGCGCGTCAAAGTGGGCAATGTGTTCCAGCTGCTGCTGGTGTTCCTTGTTGGCCGTGATGTCGAAAAACATGGCCACATAGTGCTGGACCGATTGCGCGGCATCACGGACCGCACTGATGGTGAGCAGTTCGGCGTACACCTCGCCGTCCTTGCGCCGGTTCCAGAGTTCACCTTGCCAGTGGCCGACTGACTTCAGTTCGGCAAACATGGCCTGGTAAAACTCGTGGCTTTGCCGACCCGAACTCAGGATCCGGGGGTTGCGGCCCAGCACCTCTTCGCGGCGGTAGCCGGTGATGGTGGCGAAGGCGGCATTGGCGTCAACGATGTTGGCGTCGGCATCGGTGATGCAAATGCCTTCGCGGGCGTGTTCAAACACGCTGGCGGCCAGCCGCAGCTGGTCTTCGGTCTGGCGCCGCTCGGTGATGTCGGTGTCAATGCCGATCATGCGCAGGGCTTTGCCATGGGCATCACGGCTGACAATCTGCCCCTGCTCCAGCATCCACTTGTAGCTGCCGTCCTTGCAGCGCACACGGTTTTCATGGCGATAACGCGGCGTCTCACCGCGCAGACATTGGTTAAGCGCCGCCAGCGTCGAGGCGCGGTCGTCCGGATGCAGGCGCGACTCCCACTCGTTGGTGTTTTGGCCCAGTTCATGGTCCTGGTAACCGAGTGTGGCTTTCCAGCTTTCCGACAGGAACAGCGTGCCCGCTGGAATATTCCAGTCCCACAAGCCGCCGCCAGAGGCCTCGACCGCAAACTTCCAGCGAAATTCACTCTCCGCCAGCGCCTGCCGCTGGCGCAGCACCTGGTTCTGGCGCGAGCGCAATTGCTGCCCGGTCATCCACAGGCGCGCGCCGAGCAACAGGATCAACAGCAGGGCCACACCGGCCCCCATCAGCTCGGTGCGGTAACGCAGCACCACATCACGCAGGGTGAACGCCGGCTCGACGTCAAACGGCGGCATGCGCAAGGCCCGCAGCACGTCGGCCACACGCGAATAGTCGTCCGGCACCGAGAACCCGCGGATACCCATGGCCTGGGCGCTGGCGGAATCCGCCTGGATCGAGAACAACGCGGCAGTCACGCGCCGAGCCAGATGTTCATCCACATGACCGAGATAGGAAAACGGCCATTCCGGGTACAACGGGGTCGACGACAACACCGGAAAACCGGTGAGCTGCTGCGCATTGAGCACCCGCACCTGCGCCAGATCGAGTTTGCCTTCGCGCTGCATGGCTTCGAGCAGGCCGGTGCGGACAAAACCAACGTCCGCCTTGCCTTGCAAGACGGCCGCCACCACCCGGTCCTGCGGCACCCCGGTGAACATCAGCTTGCTGGACGCATTCAGCACCACACCCACGCGCAGCAGCTCAAAGGCCTGCATCTGGTAGCCCCCGAGAGAGTCGCTGCCAACCGCCGCCATCGTCATGTTCTTGAGTTCGGACAGTGACACCGGCTCGGGCCGATCGGAGCGGGTGAACATGACGCCGCCAAAGCCGGCCACCTCCACGCCACTTTCATTCACCAGCAGGGTGGCCAGCGGCGCCTTCAGGTCGGTCAGCCGGGCCAGCTTCACATAGTGTCCCGGGTTGGTCAGGACAAATTCCACCTCCTGCCGGGCCACCACCGCCTCCATTTCTGCGAGGGTGTAGGCCCGCACCTCAAAGTCGTAATCCGGGACACTGGCTTTGAGCACCTTCACCAAGGGCTGCCACTGTGCCAGGGTTTGCGCCTTGGGCCGAAACGCCAGCACAGCGATCTTGACCGTATCCAACGCATGGCTTGGCCACGCCGCCAGCAGCAGGGCCAGGCCCAGAACCCACAACACCAGGCTCCGTTGGGGCTTGCGGCACCCCCCAACGCGAACCAAATCGCCACCTGGGGGCTGAAAACGGAAGAAGGTATGCATAAGCAAGTCAAATCATAAGTCACTGATATGGTGTGAAACTTGCTTGGGAAAGTGGCTCCGATGGCTAGGTAAAAACCTGCACCATCCGGACGCGGGGCTGGCCATAGAATCAGCTTTTCATTTTTTATTAACCTGCCGGGCTTGTGCCTGCATTCCTGAAGAAAGTCACAGTATGAAGAAACTCCTGCTTGCTGCTGCTATCAGCGCCTTGTGCGCCTCGGCTTTTGCCCAGAACAAAGACCTCAAGGTGGCGATTGATGCCACTTACGAACCTTTCACCTTCAAGACCGCAGACGGCAAACCCACCGGTTTTGACGTGGATATTGCCAATGCCCTGTGTGAACAGATCAAGCGCAAATGCGTGTTTGTCGAACAGGCCTGGGACGGCATGATTCCCGGCCTGCTGGCCAAAAAATACGACGTGATCATCAGCTCGATGTCGATCACCGAAGAACGCCTGAAACAGGTGGACTTCACCGACAAGTACTACAACACCCCCAGCAAGATCGTCCTGAAAAAAGACATCAAGTTTGACGGCCCGGCCTCGATCAAGGGCAAGAAGATCGGTGTGTTGAAGGCCTCCACCCAGGAGAAATACGCCCTGGGCGAACTCAAGACCAAGGGTGTGGAAGTGGTGTCTTATGATGCCCAGGACCAGGTTTACCTGGACATCAAGGCCGGCCGTCTGGACGGCACGGTGGCCGACACCATGGAAGTCACCGGTGGCTTTCTGAGCAAGCCGGGCGGTGAGAACTACCAGTTCGTCGGCACCGAGCTGTTCATCCCCAAATACTTCGGCGTGGGTGCCGGTGTGGCGCTGCGCAAGGGTCAGGCTGACCTGAAGAAGGAAATCAATGCGGCCATCAAGACCATTCGCGCCAATGGCAAGTACAAGGCCATCAACGACAAGTACTTCAAGTTCGACGTTTACGGCAAGTAATCCGACCCCACGGCCAGCGATCCACCTCTGATGCAATCGTACTTCTGGGTCATCCTGCACGGTTCCCTACTGACGATCGGGGTGTCCCTGCTGGCCTTGCTGGTGGCCATTCTGTTTGGCCTGGCCGGTGCCGCGGCCAAACTCTCGGGCCGGCCCATTCTGGTGGGGCTGGCCACTTTTTACACCACCATCATCCGTGGCATTCCTGATCTGGTGTTGATGCTGCTGGTGTTTTATGGCGGCACGATTGGCATCAATACCCTGCTGGAAAAACTCGGCAGCGAAGCCACCGTCGACATCGAACCGTTCACCGCCGGGGTACTGACCATTGGTTTCATCTACGGCGCCTACATGACCGAAACCTTTCGCGGCGCCATTCTGAGCATCCCCAAAGGCCAGATGGAGGCCGCCTGGGCATTTGGCATGTCGCGCCTGCAGACCTTTCTGCGCATCACCTTGCCGCAGATGGTGCGTTACGCGCTGCCCGGCTTCACCAATAACTGGCTGGTGCTGATCAAGGCCACCGCGCTGGTGAGCCTGATTGGCCTGCAGGAGATGACCTATCTGGCCAAACAGGCCAGCGCCGCCACCCGCTCACCGTTCATGTTTTTTCTGTTCACCGGCGCGCTGTTCCTGATTTACACCTCGATTTCCCTGGCAGTGCTCAGACGGGTCAATGCCCGTTACAGCCTGGGCGCCAAGCGGGGGACCTTGTGATGGAGTGGGCGGTCATTTTTGAGCCCGACAACTTGGCGCTGTTTGGCAACGGTATTGTGATCACGCTGTGGTTGCTGGCCTCGTCACTGGCGGTTGGCGCCGTGCTGGCACTGGTCTTTGCCTTGATCCTGACCGGCCCTTGGGCGCCGTTACGCTGGCTGGTGGGTGCCTACACCTTTGTCATCCGCGGCACGCCGCTGCTGATTCAGGTTTATCTGATCTATTACGGCCTGGGCCAGCTGGAGTGGATTCAGGCCCGCTGGGACTCGGTTTGGCCCTGGACCCATTTCAAAGAGCCTTTCTTTTGTGCCCTGCTGGCGTTCAGCCTGAACACAGCGGGCTACACCGCCGAAATGCTGGCTGGCGCCATCCGAGAAACCAGTGCTGGCGAGATCGAAGCCGCGCAGGCGTATGGCATGAGCCGCTTCCAGACCATGCTGCGCGTCGTGCTGCCCAGCGCCCTGCGCCGTACCCTGCCAGCCTACAGCAACGAAGTGGTGATGATGTTGCACAGCACCAGCCTGGCCAGTGCGGTGCCCAATATGCTGGACGTGACTTCAGCCGCCAGCCGCATCTATGCCACCTATTACCTGCCGTTCGAAGCTTACCTGGCTGCCGCCGCCATCTACCTGGCGGCCTCGTTTTGCCTGATCGGCTTTTTCCGCTTCAGCGAGGGGCGGCTTCTGGCTTACCTGGCCCCGCGCAAAACCTAACCGGATGACCTGTTGCCATGCAGCGCTTTGACCACCCCCTGTTATCCCCCAGCCTGGGCAGCCACAAAACCCTCACCAGTTTTCATTTTGGCCAGCCTGGCAGCGGGCGGAAAATCTACATTCAAGCCAGCCTGCACGCCGAAGAATTGCCCGGCATGCTAACGGCGCATCACCTGCGCGCACAGCTGGAGGCCGCCGAGGCTGCCGGTCTGATCCGGGGCGAGATTGTGCTGGTGCCGGTGGCCAACCCGATTGGCCTGGCGCAACGGCTGGACCATAAACCGATGGGCCGGTTTGAGCTTGACACCTCGGAAAACTTCAACCGCTTTTACCCCGACCTGGCCAGCGCCATTGTTGAGGTGGTCTCGGGCGCGCTGACCGACGACGCCAGCGCCAACGTGCAGCTGGTGCGCCGCGCTATCGGGGACTACCTGCAAAGCTGGACTCCCAATACCGAGCTGCAAAGCTTGCGCCGCACCCTGCTGACACTGTCACACGATGCTGACTACATGCTCGACCTGCACTGCGACTGTGAAGCCGTGTTGCATTTCTACACCGAAGAGCCGTGCTGGCCCCAATTGGCCCCGCTGGCGCATTTCCTGGGCAGCCGGGCGACATTGCTGGCGCGCAATTCGGGCAATCGCCCGATCGACGAATGCCTGTCCAGCGCCTGGTGGCAGTTGTCCGAAAAACTCGCTGCCGCCGGCAACTCCAAACCACTGCCGCAGGGCTGCTGCAGCACCACCATTGAGCTGCGTGGCGAACTCGATGTCAGCCACGCCTGGGCGCAGCAGGATGCCCAGGCCATCGTCAACTGGCTGCAATACATCGGGGTCTGGACCTGTGTCACCGCACCCGCGGTGCCGGCCGCGTTGTGTGAAGCCACACCACTGGCAGGCTCCGAAACCCTGTATGCCCGCAGCCCCGGTATGGTGGTCTTTGCCGCGGTGCCCGGCCAGACCCTGAAAAAAGGTGACCTGGTGGCCGAGATCATCGACCCGATTGCCAAACACACGGCGCCGGTGCTGGCCGGGGTTGACGGCGTGTTTTATGCCCGCATCCGGGATCGTTACATCACCACCGGCGGGGAGCTGGGCAAAATCGCCGGTGCCAAGGCCTTCCGTACCGGCACCTTGTTAGGTGACTGAAGACGTCCATGCGCCCTACTGAACCCATCGACATGACCACCACGCCTCTCAAACTCCAGGTTGAAAACATCCACAAGCGCTTTGGCGCCAATGAGGTGCTCAAAGGTGTGTCTCTGACCGCCCACGCCGGCGACGTGATCAGCATCATTGGCAGCTCAGGTTCTGGCAAAAGCACGTTCCTGCGCTGCATCAACCTGCTGGAAAAGCCGCATCAGGGACGGATCAACGTGGCGGGTGAAGAACTGCACCTGACTGCCGCCTCAAACGGCGAACTGCATGCGGCCAACCCCGCCCAACTGGCGCGCCTGCGGACCAAGCTGGCCATGGTGTTCCAGCATTTCAACCTGTGGGCCCACATGACGGTGCTGCAAAACATCATTGAGGCCCCGGTGCATGTGATGAAGGTGCCACGCGACCAGGCGATAGACACCGCCCGCAAGTACCTGGCCAAGGTGGGGCTTGAAGGCAAGGAGGACAGCTACCCGGCCCATTTGAGTGGTGGCCAGCAGCAGCGTGTGGCCATTGCCCGGGCGCTGGCCATGGAGCCCGAGGTGATGCTGTTCGACGAACCCACCAGCGCCCTCGACCCGGAACTGGTGTCCGAGGTGCTCAAGGTCATGAAAAACCTGGCGCTGGAAGGGCGCACCATGGTGGTGGTGACACACGAGATGGGTTTTGCCCGCGAGGTCTCCAATCACCTGATCTTTTTGCACCGCGGCCTGATTGAAGAGCAGGGTAACCCGGCCCAGGTGTTGGCCAGTCCGAAGAGTGTGCGCCTGGCTCAATTCCTGTCAGGCAGCCTCAAATAACATGAACTGGCTGCACCACGCGATAGCCCAGATCGAGGCCGACTACCAGCGCAGTGCGGACACCCACCTGATCGCCCTGCCGCTGCCCGGTTTTGCCCGGCACGGCATTGACCTGTACCTGAAAGACGAATCCACCCACCCCACCGGCAGCCTGAAACACCGGCTGGCGCGTTCGCTGTTTCTCTACAGCCTGTGTAATGGCTGGCTGCACGAGGGGTCCACCGTGGTGGAGTCCTCCAGCGGCTCCACCGCCGTGAGCGAGGCCTACTTTGCCCGCCTGCTGGGCCTGCCCTTCATTGCGGTCATGCCCAAAAGCACCTCGGCAGAAAAAATTGCGCAAATCACGTTTTACGGCGGTCGCTGTCACCTGGTGGACAGTGCCTCAGCGGTTTACGACGAGGCCCGGGCGCTGGCCACCCAGACCGGCGGGCACTACATGGACCAGTTCACCTATGCCGAACGCGCCACCGACTGGCGCAGCAACAACAACATTGCGCAGAGCATGTTCAGCCAGATGGCGCGCGAACGGTTTCCGGTGCCCCGCTGGATTGTGGTGGGAGCTGGCACCGGCGGAACCAGCGCCACCATTGGCCGTTATGTGCGCTACCAGCGGCACGCCACCCAGGTCTGTGTGCCTGACCCGGTGGGCTCGGTGTTTGGCGCGTATTACCGCAGCGGCGATGCCAGTCTGACCGGCCCGGGCTCACGCATCGAAGGGATTGGCCGCCCCCGAGTGGAGGCCAGTTTCATCCGCACCCTGGTTGACCGGATGATCGACGTCGCGGATGTGGACTCGGTGGCGGCCATGCACATCCTCACCGATTTGCTGGGACGCAAGGTCGGGCCGTCCACCGGCACCAACTTTGTCGGCATGCTGGCACTGGCCTGCGAGATGCGCCACAAAGGGGAACGTGGCTCGATCCTGTCGCTGCTGTGTGACTCCGGAGAACGTTATCTGGGGTCGTACTTCGACCCGGTATGGGCACTGAACCACATTGGTGACAGCGGTGCCGCGCAGGCGCGGCTACGGGAACAACTGACC
This sequence comes from Rhodoferax sp., assembly GCF_028689305.1. GTDB lineage: Bacteria > Pseudomonadota > Gammaproteobacteria > Burkholderiales > Burkholderiaceae_C > Rhodoferax. The sequence goes on from NZ_JAQTWM010000013.1 coordinate 52,307, forward strand.
TGATTGACCATCATCACACCATGACCCCAACCCAATTTCCCGACGGCATGGCCTTTGTCCAAGGGCGTTATGTCCCCATTGCCGAGGCCGCCATTCCCATCACTGACTGGGGGTTCCTGCGCTCCGACGCCACTTACGACGTAGTGACGGTCTGGGACGGCGCTTTTTTCCGTCTGGAGGCCCATCTGGAGCGCTTTCTCCACAGTTGCCAGCGCTGGCGCCTCGACCCGGGCCTGAATGCCCAGCAGATCACCGAGGTGCTGTCGCAATGTGTGCGTCTGAGCGGCTTGCGCTCGTCTTATGTCGAAATGATCTGCACCCGTGGCCAACCCGCCTGGGGGTCGCGTGACCCACGCCAGGCGGTCAACCAGTTTTATGCCTTTGCCGTGCCCTATGTCTGGATCGCCAATGCCGAACAACGCGACCAGGGCCTGCATCTGAAGATCAGCGAGGTGCAGCGGATTCCGTCCACCTCGGTAGACCCACGGGCCAAGAACTACCACTGGAACGACCTGACCATGGGGCTGCTTGATGCCCTGGACGCCGGCGCTGACAGCGTGCTGCTGGTGGATGCGCAGGGTAACGTGGTGGAAGGCCCGGGATTCAACGTGTTCTGCCTCCGTCACGGCGCCCTGATCACGCCGGATGCCGGCATGCTTGAAGGCATCACCCGCCGCACCGTGATTGAAATCGCCCAGTCACGGGGCATGACCCCGCAGCTGCGCCCGCTGCCGGCTGACGAATTAAGACATGCCGACGAGGTTTTCATCACCACCTCGGGCGGTGGCATCCTGCCGGTGACCAGGGTCGACCAGTGCCAGATTGGTGACGGCCGCCCAGGCCCGATCACTCGCCAGCTGATCCAGACCTACTGGGACTGGCACCAAAACCCGGCCTACAGCCTGGCGATTGATTATTCGCGCTAAGGCCGGGACAACCTGGACAGATGGATGACCACACCCGTCAGACGGTGAATCAATCCGTCTGACATTCACGCCGTTGCAGTGCCGGCAAGCCGATCCTGGCGCGCATATCAAGACAATCCGGATTCGGCGAGCCGTCGGCCAGCCAGGTCACAAACTCCCGGCAGGTCGACGGCCGGTTGGCATAGATGCTGCAACGGATACCCGGCTGGCCCAGTTGGCCCTGCAAGGCAAGACAGCGCCCGCCACCACGCTCGGTGCCTTTCATGCAGGCCATCACGTCATTGACCTTGCTGGCCAGCTCGGCAGGCACCCACCCGCCCGAGCCGTCAGACAACTCACCGCAATAAAAAGACACCCGGTAATAGGCACAACAGGCACCGCAGGAGACACAGGGATTGTCGATGTGGTCAGACATGGCATGCGTCAGAAACAAAAAAGCGCCTCAAGAGGCGCTTTTTATATTGGCGGAACGGAGTCGTTCGAAAGATGGCAGAAAACCCGCATGAATGCTGGGTTTTGATTTTCAAAATTTAAAAAGTACCCCCAGAAATACCCCCAGGCTACAACCGCTGGGGGTATTTCTGGTGATCGGCGGTAGTGTCCGGTTGCTGGATACACCTGTATCGTGTATCGGGTGACTACCCAAGCCAAACATGTGCGCACGCACGGACGACGTGGGTCGAATTACCCCCGAAGGGTTTTGGTGTGGGAGTACCTATAGGGGGGTGTCACCATGTCATGTCAGATCAGCGAACCCCATCCAACCCGGCAGGATTTGAGGTGATTTGTGCGTATTTCATCGGAGAGGCGCCCAAAAAAGTTGGGGGCACTGGGGGCAACTGTGGATAACTGCCCTAAGTCATTGTCGCCATTGATGAAATCTGCCCCCAAAATTTTGGGGGCAAATCGTTTTTGTTTGGGGGCACTGGGGGCAAATCGTTCCGTTGTCGTTCGCTGACGTTCAGAAACCGGACAACGGGCAAGAAATAGGACCAAAAACCGGACTTTTCCACGCCACAGCAGCTAGCGGAAGCACGGGGGTCGAATTACCCGGATGGCGTTTTGCTCCAGGAGTACCTATGGGGGGGTGTCACCCCCACCTTGGTGCTGGAATCAAGCAGCGCCAGGCTTTTGCAGCGCGGGTAGAACTCCACCACGCCGCCGCCCACACGCGGACCGGTACACGCTGACGCAGTGGCCACGCTGGCACTGTTGGCCAGGTGGGCAATGGCATTGGTCTGGTGCTTACAGCTCAAGCTCAAAGATGGCAGGCGGGATGCGATAGCACCACGTATTGCCAAGGCCAGGCAGACGGGCCTTGCAGTCATGTAGGCGGCCCTTGTCGGGCAACAGGCACCCATGATTAAGCAGCACGCTGGCCACGGCCTTGTAGTCAAACCCTTGGCACACCTCACCCCTGAAGGTTTCAGCCAGGATGAAGTATTCAAAGCTCACACCTTCACCCAGGGCTGCGGGCATGCGGTCGCCAAACTCTGCACCGTGCTGGCTGTTGGTCTTGATGGGTTCACCTTGATCGTTGAGCATGCGCCGCACCCCGGCCCGCTGCAAGGTCTTGGGGGCGTGATCATCACTGCCACGGTGCCACATGGCAAAGCGGCCTTCACCGTGGGTTTCCAGAAAGCGGCGCACTTGCCGCAGCATGGCTGTCACCTCACTACTGCCAGCGCCGCCGCGTGAGCTTATCCAGGCATCAAAGCAAATCTTTGCCGCCCTGGTAGCCTCACCTTCAGGCCAGCCCGTTAAGCCCGCTTGCGTAGCCAGCTCACCCGCTGCGGCTATCAATGCAAAGCGCCGCGCCCCACGCTTGACCTGCCCGGCTGCACCGCTGGGCAACAGCATCGCCTCGGTCGCGTCGATGCGCTCACGCATCAGCGCCGCCAGGCCATCGGTGTGACTGACCAAGTATTCAAGCCAGGCCCGCCCTGGTGTGCCATAGCAGCGGCCCGCGTGTTGCATCACCCAGCCCGATAGCTCGTGCCCACTGGCGAATTCATGGAGTGTCTCAAGCGCTGACTCTGGAGCTACCTCGGTAGGGATGGGGATCATCCGCACTTCTTGCCCGCCCTTCATCTTGCCGCCCACGCTTTCCATGTGCTGGGACAACGTGACTTCACCACTACTCAGGAACAGCAGCCGCCAGGTGGCTTTAGGGCGTAAGCCGCCTGCCCCTTTGCTGCGGGTTTTGCCCATTCCGTCAGCCAACATATAGGCCGACTGCCCCGCGTCTGACGCATCCATTTGCCCCAGCTCGTCAAGGATTAGCGTGCAGTCATTGTGCTGTTCGCCCTGGTACTCAAGGCCGTTTGAGCTGGCCCGCCACTTTTGCATGTAGCTGTCAGGGTCTTTTTCTGTGCCCTTGCCCCACACGCTAGCGGCCAACAGAAAGCATGTGGTTTTACCAATACTGCTTTTCCCTGTGTAGTGCACCCCGCCGCCTGTGGTGCCCGGTGCCCACACCAACAGCGGCCCGGCAAAGGCCGTGGCCACCGCAAACGCAGCCCGGCTATTGCCAATGCACAGCCGCCCAAGGTCTTGCTGCCATTGATCCAGATGGCCGCGCTGGTTGAAGTTGGCTTCAATGCCCGCCTCACTGTGAAAAATCACCCGCTCCCCGGAGGGGTTGGTTCCCAGTGTTTCGTTGGGCAAAACGTAGCAGCGGCCATGCCAGCCCACACGGGGCACGTGCCGCACCAGCTCCAAAGTGGCAGGGTTACGACTTTGAAAATATTCGGTCAGCCAGCCCCTGCGCTTGGCATCGGTGGGGGTCATGAAGCCCTGACTGAGCAACGCGGCGCGGTAGGCCGTGCCATCGCCTGACAGCATGGTCAAGGGCATCAACCAGCAGCGGCCCTTCTTGAACGGGGTGTCAAACTCCAGCAGCAGCGCGGCCTGGTTGTCTTGCGCATCGCGTGCCAGCCCGGTGACGCGAAGCGGGCCGCACACCCTGCGCGGTGTGCCGCCATCGTCGCCGGGTGGTGTGAACCACAGGCCATCATTATTGACTTGGAAACGATCAAAAGCGCCAGCACTTGCAGCGTTTTCGGGCGGTGCTGATTTGGGGCCGCTGGGCTTGCGTGGTGTGGCCTTGGTGGGGTTGCTTGTCTTTTCTGATGGCGGGGCGCTTGGGGTCATTGGGTAGGGTTCGCGGGTGTCTATGGCGTGATGCAGCACCAGGCGCACGGCTTCAATGCCTGCGGCTGCCGCCATGTCGTTGAAGTCGCTACCGACCTCGGGCAAACCTTCGGGAAAAACTGCCAGGCCACCCACTGCCTTGGCCGCTGCTTCGGCCTTGGTGCGTCCGGGGTTGTGGCCTTTTTCTGCAAAGGTCTGACGATCATCGTCACCACACAGCACCAGCAAGGCTGCGGGGTAGAGTTGGCGCAGGGCTTTGGCCACGTGGATCAGGTTGCCCGCGTCAAAGGCCACAGCCACCGGGTAGCCCGTGGCCTGGTGCACGCTGGCGCAAGTGGCGTAGCCCTCCCCAATCATCAGCACAGCAGGCCCGGCGGGGTCGGTGCCCAGATCACCAATCAAGTGCCACAGGCCCGACTTGCGGCCACCCTTCAAAAACAGTTTGTCAGTGCCACCACTGGCAGGCCTGTCGGGGGCGATGCGTTGCACGTTCCACAGCTTGCCGTCAGCGTCACGCAGGGGCACCAGCACCCGACCATCGGCGGCAAAGCGCACACCGTAGGGCTGCACTGCCTTGCGGGTCAGGTAGGCGCTGGTGCCTGACTCGCTGGCGCTGTCCCAAAGCAATGCAGCCTCGGCAGCAGCGTGGTCGTGGGCGGCTTGTTCTTTGGCGGCATCGGCTTGCTGGCGCTGGGCACGCTCACGGGCCAGGCGTGCCACGGCTTCGGGGTCTGGCTTGGCTGGCGCTTGGTCAGGCTGGGGCAGCACAAAGCCGTTTTGTTTGGCCAGGTGCAGCAGCGTGCCAATGCCCACGCCGCCACCTGCCTTGACGCTGTTCCAGGTGGAGCGGGTGGCCTTGATGTCGTAGCCTTTAGCCGAAGCGCTCCAGTCGGTGAACAGGTCGCGGCCTGTTTCGTCTGGGTATTCGCTCTTGATGGCCATGGCCACCCGTGCCCATTCATCACGCGGCAGGTTCGGCGGGATGTGAGCCAGGGCGGCGCGGATCAGGTCGGGGGTTGGACTTGTTTTCATGTTCCCTTGTGAGCGGGTCACATGCCTGCTGATCTCTGAGCCCGCTGCAGCGCGGCGATCAAGTTCTTGGCGTCAGTGTCACTGGCCGCATTGATGGCCGTGTTGCGGCCATCAATGTTGAGATTGACGGTGTAGATGTGTTTGGTGGGAGTGTTGCCACCAGCGTCAGTACCCGCCTGATCATCAATGGCCTGGGCGCGTTTCTGGCCTTTGAGGCGGTTGACCTGGGCACGGTACTCGGATTCTGTCCAGGAGTCCACGGCCTGTGCCAGGCCAGAGCCATCAGGCATGCTGGTGGCGTAGGCTTGGCGCTGCTGCTGTTTCCAGTTCTCGTACCAAACTTGCGCCTCTCCCAAGCTTGTGAAATTGGGCACGATGTCCATCTGACTGCGGCTGTTTTTAAGCCACGTCTCTTGATCGGTTTTGCTTTGCTGGCTGGCGTCGGCCCATTTGGCCTGCTCTTGGGCAAAGCCTGCGGCCAGGTGCTGGCCGTCCTTGCGCAATGCCGTTGATTCCTGCATCAGAGCCTTGCCTTTGTCGCTGGTGGCCTCGTAGGCAGCGTTCTTGAGGGCCAGATAAGCGCCCGTGGCGGCTTCCAGGTTGCGGGTCAGGCCGCTGACTGATCCTGCGGCATCCGTCATGCCACTGACGATGCTGTCGCCCGTGGCGCTGCTTTGCACTTGCAGACCCCGCATGGCGGCCTGCGCCTTGAGGGTGTCAGTGGCTACACCGTTGTTGGCTGCTATGGCTGATTCAGCGTAGGTTGTAAATGCTTTTTGCATGTCAGCCGTGCTTACACGCGTATCAGCACTCACACGATCCCATGCCGCCT